>CAYXPZ010000030.1:0-24882 GCA_964466965.1 uncultured Hyphomicrobiaceae bacterium | reverse complement strand
AGCGCGGCGACATACGGCCCGCGCAGGTTCACGTCGATGGTGCGGTCAAAGTCGGCCTCGCTTGTCTCGGGCAGCGGCTGGCCGTCGAAGATGCCGGCGTTGTTGACCAGCACGTTCAGCCCGCCGAGACGGTGGCGCGTCTCATTCACCGCTTCGCGCATCGCCGCCGCGTCGCCCGCGTCCGCCCGGATCGCCTCGGCCGTGACGCCATGCGCGCGCATCCCCGCGGCGACCTCTTCGGCCGCTTCCGGCGACCTAAAATACGTGATTGCGACATCCGCACCCTCGGCCGCGAAGCGCTTCGCGATCGCCGCGCCGATGCCCCGGCTCGCCCCTGTCACCAGCACTTGTCTGCCCGCAAGCCGCATCACGCCACCTTCAGCGCCGCAGACGCGCAACGCGCACCAGCCAGGTCACAAGCCCGTCGCCCGAGATCGCCACCAGCACCATGTCCAGCCCGGCGAGGGTGGGCAGCGCCAACCAATAGGGGTTGGCGTACCAGGCCAGTCCCATCCCCGCCAGCACGACGGCGCCATAAATCCCAAACACGAAGCGGCTGATGCCTGTGCGTCCCGCCATGATCTCTGCCTTCCCAGGCGCTGCGTCAGCTGTCGCCCACCTGTGGTGTCACGCCCGAGCCGATATTGCGGAACAGCTCTTGCAGGATGCCATCCTCGCCGGCATAAGTCGGCGTCTTGCGTGTGATAAAGTCGATGACCTTGCCGTCTTCGAGACCATAATTGGCGACGCGCGTAACTTGCCGGTTGTCGTCAAAGTAAACAGCCACAACACGGCGGTCCACAACCTGGGGCGCCATAAAACCAACCGGCGTTTCGGTCTTCGTCGATATATAGTAATATGCGCTATCGCCGACGGTTGATGTCGCGTTTGGCGAGCCGAGGGTGAGTTCAACTTGATCCTGGCTCATCCCTTCCTGAATTTGACTGATTTCCGCCTGCGTGAATACAGCGCCGTGCTGCGCGGTCTGCACGGTGCAGGCGGTGATTCCCCCGCTCAACGCCGCAACTATGAGGAAACGCCTTGCTCGCGCCCCAAACACCCCTTGTGTTGAACACGTGCGTCTTGCAGATTGGCAGCGATACAATATTGGCATGAGCGATTTATCCTGATGATCTGGCACGTCGGTCCTATCACCGATGCTCCGGGTGGCTTCTCCGGCGTCTGGTCCCGGCGGCGCACGGAGCGGGCGTCCAACCCGTTGAGAAACCAACTCGCGGAGTTCTGAAAGCATTATGTTCCGTTGGTTTGGCGAACGCGCGGCACGCAAAGAAGTTGCCGAAAAGATATACGACGCAATTGTGGCGCAGTCGCGCAATCCCGCCTTTTATCTTCGATTCGGCGTGCCCGATACGCTGTCCGGGCGGTTCGATATGCTGGTCATCCACATGTTTATGGTGCTGCAGAATCTGCGCCTCGCCGGGACCGAGGGTGAGCTGCTCGGACGCGAAGTCGTCGAAGCCTTTATCCGCGAAATGGACAGCATGGTGCGGGATCTGGGCGTCAGTGATGAGCAAGTGCCCAAGGAGGTGCGCCGGATCGCGGGACTGTTCTATGGACAGATCCTGATCTATGCGCAGGCCGCCGAGAAGGAGGACAAAGGCGCGCTCGCTGAGGCGGTCTGGAAGAGCTTTCGCTCTGGCAACCCGAACACCCAGGTGAATGCGCAGGAGGTCGCGGAGTATATCGTGACCGCGCTGGATACCGTGCGCGAGACGCCGCTGACGCATCTTTTGCAAGGATATCTGGATTTTCCCGAAGTCGCGCGGGCGCGGCGCGCTGGCTGACCCTTTAATCCCGGATGGTTGTGCGCATATACGCAGCAATGCCTCAGAATACCGCTTCAAAGGGCGTTCTCATGCCCCAGCAAGACGACACCCCTGGACTGTCCCGGCCCGTGGAGGTTGCCGACATCCCGGCGGATGGCATCGAAGGCTGCGTCGAGGCCAGCCCGAGCGAACGCGCTGCGCTTGTCAGCAGGCTCGATCTTGAAGCGCTTGATGCCCTGAGGCTGGCTTACACAGTAAAGCCGCTCAACCGGGGGCGCTTCCTTTTAAGCGGGCACTGGCGCGCCGAGGTCACGCAGACATGCGGCGTCACGCTGGAGCCGATCGCACACCAGTTCGACGAATCCATCAGCATTGAATTCTGGCCTCAGGAGGTTTGGGACCGGTATATCCGCGACAGCGGAGAGATCGCGCTCGACCCGGACGAGGAAACGCCCGAACTTGTTGCCAACGGCATAATCGATCCGGGCCAATTGCTGGAACAGTTGCTAATCGTCGCGCTGCCGCAGTTCCCGCGGCGCGATAACGCGGCCCTGACGTGGGAAGAAGAGGTGACGCGGCCGGAAAGCCCGTTCGCCGTGCTGAAGGATCTGCCGAAGCGCAACGGCGATTCCAGCTGAGGGGCCTGCGCCGCAACATGCTCTGTGCTGGAAAATTGAGTTGTCTCGCCAGCCGAAATCGTTATGGTCTGGGCGCTTGGGGGCACTGGAGTAGGCTTAGCACGCGCTTGCCATCTTGCGAAGGCGCGCCGGCGACACAAGTTCGGCAACCATGACCAATGCGATCACGATAGCCGTGGACGCGATGGGCGGGGATCATGGGCCCCCGGTCGCAGTGGCCGGCACAGCACTGTCAGCGATCCGCCATCCGGAGGCGCGTTTTCTGTTTTTCGGCGATGAAGGCAAAATCCGTCCTCTCGTCGATGACCACAAGGCGCTGGCCGGCAAGGTCGAGATCATCCACACCGACATCTCTGTGGCAATGGATGCCCGCCCCAGCCAGGCGCTCAAGGAGGGCCGCTGGAAGAGCAGCATCTGGCTTGCGCTGGAGGCGGTAAAACGCGGTGATGCCGATGTTGTGATTTCCGCGGGCAACACCGGTGCGCTGATGGCGATGGCAAAGTTCTGCCTCAAGACTGTGCCGGGAATTGATCGCCCTGCAATTGCCGCGATCTGGCCGACAGTATCCAGTGAATGCATCGTGCTGGATGTGGGAGCCAATGTCGGCGCTGACGCCCGTCAGCTGGTCAGTTTCGCTGAAATGGGTGCGGCCATGGCGCGGGCTCTGTTTCAGGTCGAAAAACCTTCGGTGGCGCTCTTGAATATCGGCGTGGAAGAAATCAAGGGGCTTGACGAAGTCAAGAAAGCCAACGTGGCGCTCGCCTCATCGAGCCTGCCCGTGCACTACTACGGCTATGTCGAGGGAGACGATGTCGGTCAGGGCATTGTCGATGTGGTCGTGACCGAAGGCTTCACCGGCAATATCGCCTTGAAAACAGCAGAAGGCACGGCGCGACAGATCGCGGCCTATTTCCGGGCTGCCGTCAACCGTTCCCTGCTTTCGCGGATCGGCGCGTTTCTCGCCCAGGGGGCTTTTCGCGCGCTGCGACGGAAAATGGACCCGCGCCAGCTTAATGGCGGCGTGTTCCTGGGCCTTAATGGCATTGTCATTAAGAGCCACGGCGGCACCGACGCTGTTGGCTTCGCCAGCGCAGTTGATCTGGGTTATGACATGGCCCACAACCACCTGTGCGAAAGCATCGCCCGCGACGTGACAAAATTCCAGGCCGCGCTCACTGACGCCGCCCCAGAATCACCGTCCGAAGCGGATACGTCGGCGCAGCGCAAAACGCTTGAGCAAGGAACCTTATAAGGTGACAGTATTACGCTCGGTTATCACGGGCTGCGGGGCTTATCTTCCCGAGCGCGTGCTCACCAATGAAGATCTCGCCCGTATGGTTGCAACCGATGACGCCTGGATCACGGAGCGCACCGGGATCAAACAGCGCCATATCGCGGGCGATGGCGAACTGACCTCGGATATGGCCGTAGCCGCAGCGCGGCAGGCGCTGGACCGGGCCGGTCGCAAGGCCAACGACATTGACCTGATCGTGCTGGCAACGTCGACGCCAGACAACACTTTCCCTGCAACAGCGACGACGGTGCAGGCCAGACTCGGCATCTATCACGGTGCAGCCTTTGATCTCCAAGCGGTCTGCACAGGCTTCGTTTATGCGCTCGCCACCGCAGACAATTTTCTCAAGGCCGGCCAATTCCAGCGCGCGCTGGTGATCGGTTCGGAGACCTTCTCACGGATTCTCGACTGGGACGACCGCGGCACCTGCGTGCTCTTCGGCGACGGCGCCGGCGCGGTGGTGCTGGAGGCCCAGCCAGGCCGTGGCGACCAGATCGACCGCGGTGTTCTGGGGGCGTATCTCCACGCCGATGGCCGCTACAAGGAGATGCTCTATGTCGATGGCGGGCCGTCTTCCACGCAAACCGTGGGGCAATTGCGCATGCAAGGCCGAGAAGTGTTCCGCTTTGCCGTCAACAAGATTGCCAGCGTGATTGAAGAAGCGCTGGAAGATCACAAGCTCGGCGCATCAGACATTGACTGGTTCGTTCCGCATCAGGCCAATCAGCGCATCCTGACGAGCACCGCCAACAAGATTGGACTGCCTGAAGACAAGATCGTGATTACGCTGGACAAACACGGTAATACCTCCGCCGCGTCAATCCCGCTTGCGCTCAACGTCGCTTACGAAGATGGCCGCATCAAACAAGGTGACCTTGTTTTATTAGAAGCCATGGGGGGTGGATTTACCTGGGGCGCAGCGCTGGTGCGCTGGTAGCGGCGGGCGCAGAAGCCCGAACAGCCAGAAAAGCCGTTTGCACTCAGCGTTTTGCTCTGTGGGCAATTGACCATTACCAGCAAACTCCGATACCATTTTTAATGGTTGTCCGGTTGCGGAAGGTCTTGTCCCATGCCTCCAAAGGCGAAGACGGTAACACGCGCCGATCTCACTGAAGCCGTGATCCGGGAAGTGGGGTTGCCGCGCAATGAATCGTCCGAACTGGTAGAGAATGTCATTCAGGAGATTGAAGCCTGTCTCGAACGCGGGGAGCAGGTTAAGATCTCCTCGTTCGGGACGTTCAGCGTCCGCCAGAAACGTGAGCGCGTCGGGCGAAATCCAAAGACTGGCGAAACGGTCCCGATTGCACCGCGGCGGGTGATCGGCTTCCGTCCGAGCAACATCATGAAGGATCGGATCAACAAGACGCTGAGGCACAAGCGGGCAGCTGAATAAATCACCGTCTTTCGCCAGTCAACGTTCTAGAGGGCAAATCGTTGGGTAAGGCGCCAGAAGCATTCCGCACAATCAGTGAGGTGGCCAACGAACTGGATGTTCCCAAACACGTTTTGCGTTTCTGGGAAACCAAGTTCGCCCAAGTCAAACCAATGAAGCGCGGCGGCAACCGTCGCTATTACCGTCCGGAAGATGTCGACCTGCTTCGTGGGATTCGCAAGCTGCTGCATGACGAAGGCTACACCATTCGCGGCCTCCAAAAGGTTCTGCGCGACAACGGCGTCAATTACGTCAAAAATTACTGGCGGGCCGCCGGGACATCAGATGCGCCGGCGGCGAAAGCTGGCGCGGCCCTGCCTGACCTAGCTGGCGAGGCCGCGGGTCATGCGCGCAAGGCAGCGCTCGAACGGGCGAAAACCAGGCCCAAACGCCAGAGCGCCAAGCCAGGGCCGGGCCAGCCCCGTAGCGAAACACAAACCACTGCCCGCGAGTCTGGGGCCGCTCCTAACACGTTGAATGCCGGCCAACGCCGTCAGTTGGAAGCTGTCCTCGTAGACCTTGAAGAATGCCGCGATCTTCTGGCGCAAAAACTGGCAGATAAGCCCGGAGTCTTTACAAGTGGAGCGAGCGGCGAAGATTTTACCGCTTGACCCTGTTTCGTCTAAACGGGCAGATTGAGAGGCAGCCGGCAGGACGGAGCGTAGCGCAGCCCGGTAGCGCACCGGTCTGGGGGACCGGGGGTCGTGGGTTCGAATCCCGCCGCTCCGACCACCTTCTCCATTTACCCCCCCTCGGATCACCGCCAGTCCCGGCAACGGGTGCTGTGTGTCCAAGCTTCGAAAATTTACTTGTCAGGTGATTTCCTCTTCATTAACTTATCGCGGGTGGCACTTCTGCAGTCCGCGATGGCCGGATGGGGGCTTCGATCGCGCGACACGCCGCAGGACCACGTGATCTACGGATTTTGTTAGGGCTGGTGTCCAGCCCTTCGGGCACGTAAGCGTAGGAAGGGGCAAAAATGAAAACGGAAAATAGAACGAAATTCACTATACGGCATCTCGTCGCCAGCGCGTCGCTATCTCTATTGATAACGCCAATTCACGCAAACGCCGCGGACGACCTCGAGCAATCTGTTACCCTGCAAGCAACCGTGGAAAAAACCTGCACATTTGATACGCCATTCCAGAGCAGTGTTACGATACCGATTATCGATGGAGCGCCGGATACGACACCGATTGAGCTGACACCCGCGTCAATAACTTGTAACACGCCAGCAGATATTGCAGTGACGTCGCTGTCTGGAGGCATTGTACATGAGGCTCACCGGAGTCCATTCGTATCGCCGCTGCCAGATACAAATTATGCAACCGGGATCGATTATGCCGCCGAGATTACGTCGCCGAGTGCTGGCAGCGGCCCGCTCGTGACCCTTGACACCTCAGGCACAGAGTTTGGGCAGCTAGCAGATTCGGGGATGCAACTTGGCTTCGACGCCGCTTCGACCGCGCCCGATACGCAGTTGACGCTGAAAATCACGCCGCAGGAGATCGACCAGAACAAGGTCCTGCAGGGCGGCGCGTATGAAGATACGCTCACGGTTGTAATTTCACCGAAGTAGTAAAGGCGAGCGGGAACGGGCGGGCTTAGGCTGCAGCTTGCGGCCCGCCGCTGGTTTCCGCCGTGGCCGTGCGCGCGCCCTGGCGAGTTCAAGGTGCGTGCACGACTCCGATGGCGGGCGACAACGCGATTGCGCCGCACCAGACAGTCTATCGCCACCACCGGCTGGCCCCCCAATCGTGCGCCTCTACGACGTCCAGGGAGATCAAAGTTGAGCGTATCGCCTCACAGGACAACGCATGTCTGCGCAATGTTAATCGCGGCGCTGGTCCTAAGCGCTGTTGTTTTGGGCCCGGACACGACGCGCGCAATGAGCGTCAGCCCGGTCTATCTCGACATGGCCTCGACGGGGCCGGGCAGCCGGGCGGATATTCGCATTGCCAACCGGTCCGCGCGTCCGCTGCCCATCGAAACGGTCGTTACCCGCATAACGCGCAATGGGCACGGCAATCTGACTGAAGAACGCGCCGATGCGGATTTTCTGGTCCTGCCGATGCAGACGATGATTCCGCCAGGCGGTAGCCAGATCCTCAAGGTGCAGTGGCTTGGAGACCCTGTGATCTCTGAAAGCCGCGCTTACCGGGTGTCCATCAATCAGCTTCCCGTCGCCCAACCCGGAGGCGGAAAGGCGGTACAGATTGTCATGAACATGGCCGTGGTGGTGCATGTGGCGCCGCCGGAAGGCGACCCGGCTCTGGACCTGGTTGACACCGGGACCGTGGAAACGACGGACGGGCAGACCATGCCGACTGTCACCGTGCGCAACCCCAGCGCCGTTCATGCCCGGCTGCCCGACGCAACGATCCGGTTGACCGCCGGCGGCTGGAACAAGGTCCTCACGCCAAGCACGCTCCAGGCTTTGATCGGTATTGGCGCCGTTATGCCGGGACAGACGCGGACCTTTCGCCTCCCGGTTCGCCTGCCAGATCAGGTGCCGACAATCCAAGCGACGCTGGATTACCGGGCGCCGGCGCGACGCTGAGCGCGTGTGAGCCGAATTGAAGGCTTGGGAGGTGCTTTAAGGGAGATGGGCATGGCCAGACAGCGTAGGCGGGACCGTGTGAGCGCGTCGGCGGTCCTGATTGTGCTAACCTATTTGGCTTGTGCTCTGCCCGCTGCGCTCACGATCTCCTGGTCCGCAAACAGCGCAGCGGCACCAGCCGCCAACGCGCCGGCGCGAACCAATCCACAGTCCCGGCTCAATCCGACGTCACGCACGCTGTCCTTAATCGTTGAAATCCGCGAGCGTGACCGCCGCCTGGGTGAGGTTGCCATCAAGATTGCGCCGAACGACCAGATCTCGGTCAACAAGGCGCAGTTTCTCCGCGCCGCTGCGCTCGTCTTGCGTGGCGATGCTCACGCGCAGTTGCGCCGCCTTCCGGGGCAAGCCGGATTTATCGCGCTGCGCAAAATCAACGCCGCTGGCTTCAGCACGGGTTTCGACCAGAGCGCCATGCAACTGCAGTTCACGCCATCGCCGGGCCAGCGGCCGCGCGGCACGATCCGCCTGCGCCGAAATCGTGCGCAGTCGCGGAGCGCTCAACAGCCGCCCGCCGCCTTCAGCGGCTACGTCAATCTCCGGGCCGCGACCGACTATCTGAGCGTTTCCCCCTTCCAGTCCTCCGGCCTCGCGCCGCCGCGCGCGGATATGGAGGGTGTTCTGCGCTGGGAGGACGTCGTTCTGGAGACCGAAATCACCTATGACGGCGCTGACGCCACCGCGGCGGACCGCCACAGCGGCAGCACCGCCGGATACCATGGGTTCTCCCGCCGCGGCAGCCGGATCGTACACGATCGCCCTGAGCAGACCCTGCGCTTTCAGGGCGGCGACATCAATCCACCCATCACTGGCCTGCAGCGCGGGCCGGATCTGCTCGGCGTCGCGGTGGAGCGGTCAATGCGCAAACTCCGCCCGGGCCAGAATATTCGCCCGACGGGCGCGCGCTCGTTCCGCATCGCCCGCCCCGCCACCGTCAAGATCGAGCTGAACGGGATCGTCGTGCGGCAGCTTCGCCTCGACCCCGGCGAATACGACCTACAGGACCTGCCGCTGCAAACCGGAGCGAATGATGTCCGCCTGATCATTACCGACGATCTCGGCGAGCAGCGTACACTGGAATTCACATCCTATTTCGCTGGGGCGCTGCTGGCGGAGGACATCTATGAATGGGGGCTGGCGGTCGGCGCTCGCTCCTACTTCGATGGTCATGCCCTGCACTACGATTACGATAACCCGATAGCGTCCGGGTTTTACCGCCGCGGCCTTACCCCGCAGATGACCGGCGAAGCGCACCTCCAGGCGGGCCCGAATGCCAGTATGACAGGCGCAGGGCTCACTGCAGCGACGCCGTTTGGCATTTTCGGCGTGCAGGCCGGCGCCAGTTATCACCGCGCGCGCGGGCCCGGAACCGCTTTGGACATCGACTGGAACGCCCTGCGCGATCAGACCACACAAAGCCGGCTTCGCCTCGCCGCGGAGCTGCGCAGTCCCGATTTCGCGACGCCAGGCGACAACGACACGCCCGAGGACCACTGGCTGAGCCTGCGGGCCAGCTACAGCCGTCCATTGCCTCTCGAGCTCTACGCCAACCTGTCTGGACGCTATGGCTTTGCAACGAACCGCGGAGACGAAGCTGATGCCTTTAGCGTCGGGTTGGGCATCTCGAAAAGCCTGTCGCACGGAATTGGGCTGGGCCTGTCTCTGGACTACAGCTCTGATCCGCTCGACCCCCGCTTTTTTAACCCAGAGCGCAACGGCTTCAGCGACGGCGAACTGCGCGTGGCGCTGCGAATGTCATGGCGGCCAACGGCGCGAACGCATGTGAGCGCGCATTACGAAACCGCAAGTCAGACCGCCAGCGTCAGCGCCACCAGCCGTGCCAGACAGGGAACCGGTAGCTGGACAACCCAAATCAAGACAATCCGCGACGAGCCAGCGCGTGAGATCCAGTTCGACGGCGGCATCTTCTATTCCGGCCACCGGGCCACGGTCAGCCTGGACCACACGGCCAGCCTCGATGCGACAAGGACGCAAAGCGCCCTTGCCCCGCTCACCGATCAACGCACCACTGTGCGCGTGGGCACGGCCATCGCGTTCACTGACAGCCATATTGCCGTCGCGCCGCCCATCACTGGCGGTTTTGCCATCGTCGCGCCGCATGAAAGTTTGCGCGATCGGACCATCGTGATCGGCGACCGGACCCGCCCAACGGCGCGAAGCGACGCGCTGGGGCCGCCTGTGATCCACGATCTCGCAGCATACCTGCCGCGCACGGTTCGCTACGATGTCGAAAACCTTCCCGTGGGCTATGACCTCGGCAATCGGGAATTTGCGCTGCGCCCGGACTATAAAGCCGGATATGCCTTGACTGTCGGCTCATCCCATTCGGTCACGGCGTTCGGAACGCTCATTGACAACGAAGGCGAACCGGTAGCTCTCGTGACTGGCACTGCTGAACCCGAAGCCGGCGATATCGAGCCGGTTGCACTATTTACCAACGCCGCTGGGCGCTTTGGGGCGCAGGGCCTCGGCCCCGGCCGCTGGTATATCGAAATGGCAACCGAACCCGCCCAGCATTTCGTTTTGGACATTCCGCCTGGCACCGAGGGGCTGTATCGGGCGGGGACGCTATCACCCGTTCAGTCAACGGAGGGGTCTTAGGCCATGCAGCGCACCGCCGCGCGCATTCAAGCAAGGCTGCTAGCGCTTTTTGCGCTGATGTGCTTTGCGGCTCCGCATTCGGCGAGCGCCGAGGGCCCGTGTACCCAGATCGCTATAAGCGGCGCGCCGCAACTGGCGCTCAACGATCCCTATGACCCGTTCGCCGCCACCGATCGGCGACAGACGGCAGCCCTCCAGATTATCAATGAGGGCGGTGCACCGTGTGCGTTGGTCCTTGTGTTTGTGTCCCCCCGCGAAGGCGAGCTGAAAAGCGGTAGCCAGACGCTCACCTACGAGCTTGAGACGGCAGATGGCGCCCCGCTTCTGAACGGACCTAACGTGATTGATCCCCTGGCGGCCAACCACATAGGGACAACGCTCAGCGGCGGGGAAGCGGCAGCGATCCCGGTGCGCATGCGCGTGCGCGCCGGCCAGAAAGTCCGCCCCGGCGCCTACGCCGATCCAAGCCTGACGCTGCGCCTGTACGCCATTACAGAGAACGGCCCGAGCCGGGTCCTCGATGAAAAGGATGTCCCAGTGTCTGCGCAGGTCGCGCCGGTTTGCATCATGTCAGCCCCGCAACCCGATACGCTCGACTTCAGCAGCGATATCGCTTTCAGCGGCCGCCCGCGCGGGCAATGGCGCAGCCTCCAGTTGCCCCAAGCCGCCTGCAATACCAGCGCCAAGCTCAAACTCACCGGCGCAGCGCTGGCGATCACGGGCCATGAGATACCTGCCGGTTTTGATGGCTTTATCGATTTGGAGGCGCAGGCCGTTTTCGAGTCGGGCGCGGCAACACTGGTGACAGATGGTGCCGATAGCCCTGAGCAGGCCAGCTCGTCGAACATACGACTGAAGCCTGGCGAACCGCATCCGATCAACGTGCAACTTCGCTTGCGCGCCGGGCGTCCGCTCGCGGCTGGCGATTATGAAAGTGTACTTACCATCGCACTCGAACCGTCACCGTGACGGGGTTGGCCTGGGCGGATACTGATCGACCAACATCATGTGCGGCACTGTCAAAGCGGCGAGCGATACAAAAATCACGGCAAGCGCGGCCTGCCCGAGCTCAAGATGCGGCCACAGCAGCGCGCCCACGACAACGCCCAGTATCGTCAGCGGCGCGTAGGGCAGCGAAAGCTTCATGAACGCATATGCCGTTTGCGGCTTTGTTTCCTCGCAGACCACGAACAAATGCCGCAGGCTGTGAAGTCCACACCAATACGTGACGAAAAACACCAGCGGCGCCGCAAACACCGCAAGCAAGAGAACAGCAGCCATTTCCAGGGCCGCGCCAGGCCGTGACCACGCTGTCACGAGCACAATCAAAGCCGCGGCCTGCAGTAGCGGGATGGCGGCCGCCGCCATCGACTCGGCTGTCGTCATCGCCACGTTTGCTGGAACCAGCCACGCGAAAATGTCCATGACCGGGTCACGGTGAAGCAGCGCTGGCGCAGTGATCAGCGCGAGGCCGACAATCGTGCGTGGCAGCAGGCCAAGCTCTCCACGCCAGTCGCCGGCGAAATGAACACCCGACATGATAATGAAAACCGGCAAAGCCAATTGCGGCAGCAGAAACCACACGGCAGCGAAGAAAGCTGCTAGGCCGACATACAGCATTAGAAACGCTGCCAGCGGGCGCGGCGATCCGATATCCCAGCGTCGATGGGCCAGCGCCACGTCAAACGCGCCGTGCGGGACGCCAAGAAACAGCATCGCTGCCGCCGCCACAAGCGGCCAATCCATCAATGACAGCTCGGAGCCAGCAGCCGCAGAAAGCGCGCAGGCGAGCGCGATCACGGTGAAGCCGATCCGGTGCCAATGCCACAGCCGGCCCGCTGCCAGGGGTGCTGTGGCGATTGCAGATATCGAGGCCGCTGAACCGTTCATAGCGTTGCCGTGGGGTGCATGTTGAGGGGAAAGGTGGGATGCGGACTGGCGTGCCAGCCCGCATCCGCAGCGTTCACGCTCCAGCTTACTCGGCTGCAGCAGTGACCGGACGGGCAGAGCCCAGTTCCAGCTCCGACTTGCGCACGGCGATCATGTAGATCACAACGCCGAACACAGCCTTCGCAACGATGTCCGCAACCGTGTAGCCGACCTGTACAGCAACTTGTGCAACGTCGCCCGTCAGGCCGATCATCGGGAAAATGAACACGATCGGGTAGAACGACCACGACACCAGCGTCAGCCAGCGCGCGGTATCAACCAACCCGCGGACATTATCCGGCTGAGCCTGAATGGACTTGCTGAGGCCCACAAAGAGCTCATAGACAATCCACACGAACGGGATCATCGCCAGGCCCCACCAAAGCCAGCGCGTGCCCGCATCAGCGGAAATCTCACCCGGATAGCCCAGCACGACCATAATCGCCGCCAACAGCCCCAGCCGGGTCGCCTTCGACCATGTTTCCGACGAGGAAAGCTTCATCACCAGGATCAGCTCGACCATCAACAGCGGCACGGTCAGCAGCCAGTCCACATAGCGATAGGCGTCGTTGAATGGCTCACCGCTCGCCTGCAGCGTGCCGGCCTCGGTGAAGATGTAAGCGGCTTCCCAGCTCTCGGCGATACGGAAATAGTGATACAGCGCGATGGCTGTCACCAGACCGGTGATCGTGACGGCCGGCTTGTAGGCCTCCGAGACCTGCGAGCGGCCGAGCCAGAAGAACAGCGTTGCCGCGCCCATCACGGCGATGGTGAACGAGAACGCGTTATAGACCAGATTGTACTGGCCGACTGTCAATTGCAGTTCGCCCATTATTCGCCCCTTTCTTTTCTCAAAACTTCGTAAAATCTTGGCGGGATGGCGACGCAAGCCGCGTCAACCGATCCTGACACGCATACGAAGGTCTAACATGAGGGCGATCACCGAATGCGCGCTCCGCCGCCGTGGCGCGTTGACGCATTTGTGCCGTTTCCTGAATTGACAATCACTGCAGGTGCATGAAATTCACGCGCTGTTTCGAGTCTGACCGGGCGAGCGGCGTCGGTCCGGCTTCGCTTTTACGCTTTGGGGCTTGCGCCGCTACTCCGCGGCCTCGCGCGGGCCGTGGCCCAGATCGCGGCGCAGCATCTCGATCAGGTCAGCGGCGGCATCCGCGATCACCGTGCCGGGTCCGAAGATCGCCTTCGCGCCGGCTTCATAGACAGCGTCATAATCCTGAGGCGGCAGGACCCCGCCTACTACAACCATGATGTCCGGCCGCCCCAGCCGCGCCAGCTCCGCGCGCACCTCCGGCACCAGCGAGAGATGCCCGCCCGCCAGCGAGGACACGCCAATGATATGTACGTCGTTTTCGACCGCCTGGCGTGCAGCCTCGGCTGGCGTGGCGAACAGCGCGCCGATGTCCACGTCAAAGCCGAGATCGGCGAACGCGGAGGCGATCACCTTCTGGCCGCGGTCGTGCCCGTCCTGACCGACTTTGGCAATCAGGATGCGCGGGCGGCGACCTTCTTCGCCTTCAAACTGCTCGGCCAGCGTTTGAACCTTGCGAACGGCGTCGTCCATCTGTCCGATCTCCTCGCGGTAAACGCCTGAAATGGCGCGGGTGTCGGCCTGGTGCCGGCCCCAGACGGCTTCCATCGCAGATGTCATCTCGCCGACGGTGGCTTGCGCGCGGGCGGCGTCCACCGCCAGTGCGAGCAGATTGCCCTCGCCCGTCTCGGCGCAGGCCTGAAGCGCATCGAGCGTCTGCTTCACGGCCGCTTCGTCGCGCTCTGCGCGCAGCCTCTCCAGCTTGGCGATCTGCTGGTTGCGCACGGCGGTGTTATCCACCTTGAGCACCTCGACGTCCGTGTCGACCTCCGGCCGGTAACGGTTGACGCCGACGATGGTCTGCTTGCCGGAATCGATGCGCGCCTGCGTGCGCGCGGCCGCCTCCTCGATGCGCATCTTCGGCACGCCAGCTTCGATCGCCTTGGCCATACCGCCCAGCTCCTCGACTTCCTTCAGGTGCGCGCGGGCGCGCTCGGCCAGATCGTGGGTGAGCCGCTCGACATAATAAGAGCCGCCCCACGGGTCGATCACGCGGGTCGCCCCGGTCTCCTGCGCGAGGAATAGCTGGGTGTTGCGGGCGATGCGCGCGGAGAAATCGGTCGGCAGCGCCAGCGCCTCGTCGAGCGCGTTGGTGTGCAGCGACTGCGTGCCGCCATGCACCGCCGCCATCGCCTCGATGCAGGTGCGGATCACGTTGTTATAGACGTCCTGCGCGGTCAGGCTCCAGCCGCTGGTCTGGCAGTGGCAGCGCAGCGCCAGCGACTTGGCGTTCTTCGGCGCGAAGCCCTCCAGCAGTTCGGCCCACAGCATCCGGGCGGCGCGCAACTTGGCAACTTCCATGAAGAAGTTCATGCCGATCGCCCAGAAGAAGGACAGGCGCGGCGCGAAATCGTCGATGTCGAGCCCCGTCTCGATCCCTGCGCGCACATATTCCAGCCCGTCCGCGAGCGTATAGGCGAGTTCGAGGTCCGCCGTCGCGCCTGCCTCCTGCATGTGGTAGCCGGAGATCGAGATCGGGTTGAAACGCGGCATCTCTTCAGCACAGTAAGAGAAGATGTCCGAGACGATGCGCATCGATGGGCTAGGCGGGAAGATGTAGGTGTTGCGGACCATGAACTCTTTAAGAATGTCGTTCTGGATGGTCCCGGTGAGCTTCTCGTGCGCCACGCCCTGCTCTTCTGCCGCGACGATATAAAGCGCCATAACGGGCAAAACCGCGCCATTCATCGTCATCGACACGCTCATCCGCTCGAGCGGAATGCCGTCGAACAGCGTGCGCATGTCGAGGATCGAGTCGATCGCGACGCCGGCCATGCCGACATCACCTGACACGCGCGGGTGATCGCTGTCATAGCCGCGATGGGTGGCCAGATCGAAGGCAATGGACAGGCCCTTTTGCCCTGCCGCCAGGTTACGCCGGTAAAACGCATTGGATTGTTCGGCCGTCGAAAAGCCGGCGTATTGCCGGATGGTCCAGGGCCGCTGCGTGTACATGGTCGGGTATGGCCCGCGCAGATAGGGCGGTAGCCCGGGATAGCTCGCAACGGCCTCCAGCCCAGCCAGATCAGCCGCGTCATAAACCGGCTTGACCATTATGCCTTCGGGCGTCTGCCAAGCCTCGCCCTCTCGCCCCGGCGCGCCGCTGGGCGCGGGCATCTCCCACGGGATGGCGCTGTAATCGGGGATCCTGCTCATCATTCTCTCCGTGTCGGAGCGTTGTCTTGACCCGCCTGGGTCTCGTCTGCCGCGCGGCGGCGGGCGGCTAGGATCACATCGTCAACCTTCAGGAGCTGATGCGCCTCCCGCAGGATCGCGAGCGCGTCGCAGCCGTCAAATAGCAGGCGCTGGATTTCACGCGCATCCGCCTCCAGCGGCATCTCCAGCGTCTTTGGCTTGCCAACAAGATAGACTGCCGCCGCCCCCCGGGCGCGCAAGCTGGTGACCACGCCCGCCAGCTTGGCGTAATCCTCATCGCGCCCGCACAGACAAGCAATCAGCGCGCCGCTCTCGCGGAAGGCGTCGGTCAACGCCTCGACCTCGGTGAAACCCGCACTGTCGATCACCTCGATCCCGCCGGACTCAAAGAAATTTTTCGCCCAGGTGGCGCGTTCGGTGAAGGCGGCCAGCGCGCCAAGATTAGCGAGAAACACCGACGGACGGACGCCAGCCACGTCGCGCGCTTCGTCAGAGGCTGCGCGCAGGGCCTCGAAACCGGCGGCATCACGCTCTGCCGGCTCTGGCAGCGGCGGGATTGGTTCGCTCGGCTCCTGCAACGCGGCGGAAAGCGACGTCACGGTCGCGCCATTGCTGGCCGCTTCGACCAGCGCCGCCATGCGCGCGCCTTGCCCCGCCGCAGGCAAATCGGGCGGCGAGTTGGCATCCGGCGGCGGGCGCTGGCTTTCGGTCTCAACTTGCGCGGGGGCTTCGCCGAGATATGGGTAGGTCGAAACGCCGGTGATCGCCCGTTCGCGCCGCGCAATTTCGCCCGCGCGCCGCTCGCGCACCGCTTCCAGCCGCCGGGCGATATCACCACTCCTGAGCGCCGAAAACACGCCGCCTGCCGCCTCTATGTCCTGAAAAAACACCCATGCGCGCGCCGCCAGATCATGCGTAAGCGTTTCCACATACCAAGACCCGCCTGGCGCATCGACTACACGGCCGAGCGCCGATTCTTCGGCGAGGATCGCTTGTGTGTTCCGCGCCAGCCGCCGTGCGAAGGCATCCGGCGCGCCTGCCGCCGCACTGAACGGCAGCAACAGCACCGCCCGGGCGCCTCCGGTCGCGGATGCGAAGGCTGCACTAGTCGCGCGCAACAAGTTGGTGTGGGGATCGCGGCTGGTCATCGTGCGGAACGACATTTCGGCGGTGATGGCGGCCGGTTGCGGCGCAATGCCGGCGGCTTCGGTCGCGCGCGCCCACAACGCCCGTGCTGCGCGGAACTTGGCGATGGTCAGGAACACATCCGGGTCTGCGGTAAGGTGAAAACCGATCATCCGTGCTGCTTCGTCGAGCGGCACTCCGGCTCCCGCTAGCGCCCGCCAATAGGCAACCGCCGCCGCCAGAGCGCAGGCCAACTCTTCGATGGCCGAGCCCCCGGCCTGATGCCACACCCGCCCCGAGGCGACAAACGGCCTTGCAGCCAGCCCTTCCCGCCGCGCAAACAGCGCCGCGTCAACCTCATCAGCCATGGCGCTTTCGCCGCGTACCGGCATCTCCGCGCGCGCCGCCATGATCGAGACCGGATCAAGCCCCAAGGCGCCAGACAGCGCATTCAACGCGACGCCGCGCTTGCGCGCGAGCGCCAATAGCGTGGCAATCACAGGAAGGCCCTGCACGCCGGGCGCGAGGTAAACCGGGCTGGTCTCCAGCGGAATATCAGCGAGCGCGCATTCCAGCGCGGCAACATCACGGATCTCAAGCGTGCTGCCGCCATAAGGAACGCCGCCGGGCGACTGCAGCCAGAGACCATCCGCGCCGTTCGCCAGGTCTTCGCGGGCCTGTTCATTGGCGTCCACCGGCTCACGCCGGTCCACCAGTTGCAGCACCGTCCAGCGCTGCGCGCCGCCCGCTGCGACATCATCCCCGCGCACATAAGGCGAAGCACCAGGAAACCCGGCCGCCGATGCTTTCTCTCCGGCATCAAGCGGGGTGTGCAGCGGCGGCATAGCTGCGCCGGTGTCGAGCACCGTATTGAGCGTATCCAGCGGCGCATTGCCAAGCGCCTTCGCCGCCAGACGCCGCCACTGCGCTTCAGCTTCCGCCAAACTTGATTCGGGATGCGCGTTGTCGGTCATGAGCACACAATACTTGGCCCGTTGCGGCGATGTCCAATCCTTCCACACGCTGGCCGGCACGTCTGATCTGGGACAGCGCAATCACAAAACGATGAGGCCCAACGGCCGATGCTGCGAAGTGTGGGCTGTTCATGCTAGGTTCAAATATCTAAGCCATGATGTGGGGCGCACTCGCTGAGCAGTTTACTCGAAAAATGTCGGAGGTCACTCGTATGTCAGTTAAATCGGTACTCCGGGTTTCCGGACTTGCTGCCATTGGTTTGTTTACCGCGCTCGGCGCCGGCGTCTCCGCCCCACCGGCTGACGCGCAAATCCGCTGCGACGGCAACTTTCAGGTCCAGAATGGCCGCCGTTTCGCCACGCCGTATTGCGAGGACTTAAACATCGTTAAGGTTGCCAGACAGTACGGCATTTCGGTCTCGTTCGACGCAATTCGCTACAATCCAGGCAAGGTCGAACAAGTTTGCCGCGTGATCGGCAACGATATTCGCGTCAAAAACCGGTGCAAGAACTACATGCCGGATTCGGGTCGGGACCAGTTCAACTAAGACCGCCGTGGAGGGAAGCGGCTCGCCGCCGGATGTGAACACGGCTGGTCTGCGATCTGGGCATTCACTCAGCTTTGATGTCCCGCAGACCGCGCAACCCTTCGCGATAGGTCGGATATGCAAGCGTCACGCCCAACTCCTGCTTGATGCGGGCGTTGGACGTGCGCTTGTTGTCGCCGTAAAAGCTGCGGGCCATTGGCGACATGTCTGCGTCCTCGAATGGCACGCGCGGCGGATGCGGCACCCCAATCAGATCGGCGGCGAAATCCAGGACATCCTGCGGCGGGGCGGGTTCATCATCGGTGAGGTTGTAAACGCGCCCGCCAGCCTGCGCCTCCGGCTTGGCAATCCCTGCTTGAAGCGCCGTAGCGATATCCGCCACATGAATGCGGTTGAAGACCTGCCCTGGCTTGATCACAGCGCGCGCAGCGCCCCGGCGCAGCTTCTCCAGCGGGCCGCGCCCCGGACCATAGATTCCTGACAAGCGGAAAATCCCGACGGGCACGCCGCTGTCTTGGGCAAACTGCAGCCAGGCCCGTTCGGCCTCCACGCGCATGCGACCGCGCTGCGAGGTTGGTGCAGGCGGCGTCTCCTCATCCACCCAGCCGCCATCGAAGTTGCCGTACACCCCGATGGTCGAGAGATAGCCGACCCAGCGCAGACCCGCCGCGCGCACATCTTCCGCATGCCAGGCTAGCAGCGGATCGCTCTGCGACCCCGGTGATGCTGAGATCAGGAGATGGGTTGCCGCGCCGATCGCCTGCGAAAGCGCCGGGCTCGGCGCGCTTCCGGCGAATTGAACGCTTTCATAACCCATCGCATCAATCGCGCGCGCGCCCTCTGCCGAGCGGCTCGTACCGATGATCCGCCACCCCTGAGCGTGCAGCCGCTGCGCCAGCTCCTTCGCCGAATACCCCAACCCAACTGCTAGCAACACCGACATTCTACGCCCCCGCTTGCCATTCCGCGCGCACCTGAATGTCCTCTTCGCCCGGCGCATGCGCGGCCTTAAGCCGTTCCCAATCTGACCAGTCGCCGCCTGCTGCGCTCAAGCACGACAGCGCCCAGACCGCCATCGCCCGCACCAGCGGCGACGGATCGCCCAGCAGCGCAACCACGTCGGGGCGCAGACCCTGGTCTTGTGAATTCCCCGCCGCAATCAGCACGTTGCGGATGAAGCGATCGCGTCCGATCCGCTTGATCGGAGAGCCGGCAAACCGCGCGCGGAACGCCGCATCGTCCACCCTCAAAAGCTCGCTCAACGCAGGCGACCGGGCGCTGTCCCGCGCTTTGAGCTTGGCCTCACTGGCCTCCTGCGCGAACTTGTTCCACGGGCATACCGCCAGACAATCGTCGCAGCCATAGATGCGATTGCCCATCGGCGCGCGGAATTCGGTGGGGATGTGCTCCTTGTGCTCGATCGTCAGATAGGAGATGCAACGTCGCGCATCGAGCTGATAGGGCGCTGGAAACGCATCGGTCGGGCAGATGTCGAGGCAAGCGCGGCACGAGCCGCAGTGATCCTGTTCCGGCCCATCGTAGGGCAACTCTGCAGCGGTGAAGATGGCGCCGAGAAACAGCCATGAGCCGAGATCGCGCGAGACGAGATTGGTGTGCTTGCCCTGCCAGCCCAGCCCGGCAGCTTCGGCGAGCGGCTTTTCCATAACCGGCGCGGTATCGACGAACACCTTGACCTCATGCCCGGTCGCGCCGTGCAGCCAGCCCGCGACCTGCTTGAGCCTGCCCTTAATCACATCGTGATAATCGCGCCCCCGCGCGTAGACGGAAATGACGCCGTTCGACCGCTCCTCCAGCGCCGCCAGTGGATCATGGTCTGGGCCATAATTCATGCCTAGCATAATGATGCTGCGTGCCTCAGGCCAGAGGGCGCGCGGCGAGGTGCGGCGGTCGGCGGTGTTGGCCATCCAAACCATGGTTCCATGGCGCCCCTGCGCCAGAAATTGATGCAGGCGCGGCGCGGCGTGCGGGATCGCATCCGCCGGCGCAATCCCCAGCACGTCGAACCCGGCGTCATGCGCGCGGCGCTCAAGCTCGGTGCGCAGCGCGGGTGTGCCCGCAGGCCGGTTTGTCACAAGCGTCGCCATCAAAAGTCCAGATCGGCATAATGCGCGGGGGGCGCCAGCACCGTCAGCCGGTCGCCCAGCAACGGCCGAAACGCGGGCCGCGACTTGATCCGCGCATACCACTGTTTAGCCTCGGGGAAATCCTCCCACGGCATCTCGTCCAGATAATCCATGACAGATAAATGGGCAGCAGCCGCCAGATCGGCAAAGCTCATTTGCGGCCCGGCAAGCCAATCGCGATGGTACGCCAAATAGCTCACATAGCTCAGGTGATAGCGCAAATTGTTGCGGCCTGTTCGGATCAGAGCAGGGTCCGGCGTGCGGCGGGCCTCAGGATAACGCTGATACAGCTTTTCCGAGAGGATGCTGTCCGCAACGTCTTCGTCGAACTTGCGGTGAAACCAGTCAACCAGCCGGCGCACTTCCGCGCGCATCTCGGCCTTACCGGGAAACAGCGTGTTCTCGCGGCGTCCGCCAAGGCCAGGGCGACCGCCGGTATCAGCGAGATATTCCGCAATCGCGTACACGCCGCAAAGCCGCAGATCGGACGGTCCCTTGAGGACAGGCACTGTCCCCGCCGGATTGATCGCCAGGAAGTCCCGGTCCACCTGCCAGGGTCGCTGATCGACCAGATCAATCTCCCAGGCATATTCGCCGAGCGCCAGACGGACCGACCGGGAGAACGGGCACAGCGGATAGTGATACAAGTTCCACATCGTAACACTTCAGCAGGCTGATCCGGAGATCATGGATTTGTGCTGGCGCAGCCGCAAGCGGCGCTGTAGGAGAACGGCGCATGCCACGCCCAAGCTGACGTCACTCTGCCCGCCCGGCCCGCGCCGCACAAGAGCGCCCGCATAAGGATCACGCCGAATGCCCTTTGAACAACTTCTGATCCTCGCCATCGTTCAGGGGCTCACCGAATTCTGGCCGGTGAGTTCATCAGCGCATCTCATAATCGTCCCCAATTTTGTATCCGGCTGGGCCGATCAGGGGCCGCTGATCGACGTGGCGATGCATGTCGGCAGCCTGTTCGCGGTCATCATCTACTTTCACCGGGAGGTTCGCGCGTTGTTGCGTGGAGCGCTCGCGCTCATGAGCGGGCGGCGCAGCGCTGAAGCGCGTGTGCTCATCTATCTGGTTGCAGCATCGATACCATTGCTCGTCATCGGCTTCGCTCTGCTCAAGTCCGGATATTACGACAGCCTGCGCAGTTTGGAGGTGATCGCCTGGGCCAACATCATTTTCGCCATACTGCTGCTGGTCATCGATGAGCGCTTCCCCACCGACCGGCACATTGGCAATCTACGCTTGCGCGGGGTCATGTTCATTGGGCTGGCGCAAGTCCTGGCGCTGATCCCCGGGGCGAGCCGGGCCGGCGTGACCATGACGGCGGGGCGTTATCTCGGCATGGAGCGGCCAGAAGCCGCGCGCTTCGCCATGCTGCTGGCGATCCCGTCGATCCTCGGGTTGGGCGCAGGCAGCGCGCTTGAGTTGTATCAGACCGGCGGGACCGCCTCGCTGCAGGTTGGCGCAGCGGCCGCCGGCCTGTCGTTTATCGCGGCGTTTATCGCGATCTGGTTCATGATGTGGCTGCTCCAGCGCATGAGCATGTTGCCTTTCGTGGTTTACCGGCTGGCGCTGGGCGCGTTCCTGTTCGTCATCGTCTATATGTGAGGACAGCCCGGGGATCGGCATGCCATGACTCACCTCCAAATCGCGCTTGTCTATGCGTTGCTGGCCGGCGCCGCGATCCCGGTCGGCGGCATGCTTGCGCGGTGGGAAGGGCTGCTGCCGGCGTGGATGGAGACAGAGTTCCGCCATACCGTCATTGCGTTCGGCGGGGGCGTTCTGTTGGCCGCGATATCGTTGGTGTTGGTTCCCGAAGGACTGCAAGCGCTGCCGACCGGCCTCGCCTTGCTGACTTTTGGCGCTGGGGCGCTCAGCTTTTTCCTCGCGGACATGCTGATCAAGACGCATGGCGGGGCAGCGGCGCAGTTGATGGCAATGTTGCTCGATTATGTGCCGGAATCCCTGGCGCTGGGATCGCTGATGGCAACCCAGCAATCAAAAGGGATCCTGCTTGCGCTGCTGATCGCCCTGCAGAATCTGCCCGAAAGCTTTAACGCGTATCGCGAACTTAATCGGGATGCGCGCGTCCCCGGAAACACTGTGATGGTGGCATTTTTTGCTATCGTTCCGCTCGGCCCGCTGGCCGCATGGGTGGGTTACGGGGCGCTTCAGGACTTCCACGGCGTGATCGGCGGCATCATGTTGTTTGCAGCGGGCGGCATTCTTTACCTGACCTTTGAAGACATCGCGCCGCAAGCGCATCTGAGCCGCGCCTGGGCTCCACCCCTCGGCGCAGTAGCCGGGTTCATGCTCGGGCTATGGGGCCACGAGTTACTCGCCTGAACGGCGCTTTAACCGCCGGGGGTCTCGTCGCTGGCGAACTCGCCACTCGGCCTAAACCGCCAGAGATAATCCGGCACGATCACTTCCACGCTGTGCGGCTCGATGCCCAGCGCCTCTAGCGTCAGGCCCTCATCCTTTGCGCGCTGGCTGACCACGTTATCCTTGCGCAACAACCGCACCTGATCGACCGTGAGCGGCGCATTCGGCAGCCACTGGATCAATGCGGCCTGAATGGTGGCAATGAAGAACGGGATCGGGATGTAGGCGCGCTTGCGGTGGGTGTATTCGCCGATCTTGTCGAGCAACTCCTTAAAGGTGTAGACGTGCGGCCCGCCCAACTCGTAGATCGCCCCGGGCTTCGCTTGCCCATTCAGCGCGGCGACGATGGCCTGGGCGACATCGCCGACATAGACTGGCTGGAACTTGGTCTTGCCAAAGCCGATCAGCGGCAATGCCGGGGAGATGCGCGCCAGCTCTGCAAAGCGGTTGAAAAATTCATCCTCCGGCCCGAACACAATGGACGGGCGCAGGACCACCGCTCTTGGAATTGCCTGGAGCACGGCATCCTCGCCCTCGGCTTTGGTGCGGGCGTAGCGCGAATTGGAGTTGCGGTCTGCGCCGATCGCGGAGACATGGACGAAATTCTGAACCCCGTTTTGCGCGGCGATGCGGGAGATGCGCGTCGCGCCCTCGGCTTGGACCGCTTGAAACGTCTGTTTGCCGCTGGGCGCCAAAATCCCCACAAGGTTGACAACCGCGTCGGCTCCGATGATCGCCTGGCGTACAGACTCATCATCGCGCACATTGGCCTGGATCGGGTGTATTTGTCCGACGAGGCCGTAAGACCGCATGAAGCCCGCCAGTTCCGGTCGCCTGACAGCAACGCGCACCCGGTATCCGGCCTGCGACAGCGCCCAGACCGTATGCCGCCCGATGAAGCCCGAGCCGCCAAACACCGTGACGAGCTTTGAATCCTCCAAGGCGCGCACCATCCGGGCTATCCTTTCTTTTACGGCTTTGGTCTGGCTCGCTCAGCCTTACAATGCTGCCAGGGTGATGTGAAGCCGCCGCGGGCGAACATTGACAAAGAAACGCAGCGGAAATAGCTATGGTGCTATAGGCCCAGGTGGCGGAATTGGTAGACGCGCTAGCTTCAGGTGCTAGTGGCCGTATGGCCGTGGAAGTTCGAGTCTTCTCCTGGGCACCATTCTCAACGCTCACTCCCTGATTTGGCTTAATTTGTTGATTTGACGGTTTTCCTATTTCCGGTCCTGGACGCCGATGGTCCTGATGAAATGAAAAAAACTCAGAATTTGCCGAAAAAAAAGGATGTAATAATCTATGACACCATAATTACCGAAGATGCTTTACCTCTTTCTCGCGTCTATTATCCAAGTCATTATGGCGTTTTCATAGCCTTTGGTCAAGACAATGACAGGACTGCTATCTGTGCGTGTGCGCAGGAAGCAGTTAACCGCGCGATCGCTATTTCTACTACCGCACCTGACACACTTGACCTAAACGGAATATTTCCGCAGACTGTAATTAATCACCTATTAATTGGGGGTATTAAAAGCATCCCATTCGTAGAAAAAGTCTGCCACCGTTGCACCCTTACAGTTCCTCCGTCAGTTGGTGCCATCCCATGTACGGAGGACTTTTTAAACAAAATTTTGGCTGGTACATCGAGCAAAACCGACTGCGGTTAGGAATGGCGAACGCTTGGTCAAATGATGCTTCCGATTATTGTCCCAAAGAATTGAAGAGCCTAATAGATCAGCGGCGTCAAAAAAGCAAGGAACGATCCACTATATCGCCCAGATATGACGATGCGTATGAGTTAAGCGACCAGTTACTGAATATAGACAAAGAAATATCGCATCTATCAAGACAAATTGAGAATTTCTTAGAGAATGAAACCAGAAAAGAATTTGGGTTCCGAAAAATTGGTGAGGGCTGGATAGGAGAGAGCATTCTGGTGCAAATTGTCAAACTTATGTTCCCATCGAATACGATAATAAGACATCACCGTCCTGGATGGCTAGAAGGATTAGAGTTGGATATATTTGTTCAAGAACTTAACATAGCTTTCGAATACCAAGGGCAGCAACATTATCAATCAATCGAAGCATGGGGTGGCGATAGTGCCCTT
>CAYXPZ010000029.1:0-28484 GCA_964466965.1 uncultured Hyphomicrobiaceae bacterium | reverse complement strand
TGGGCATCTCCCAACATGTCCACGGGACGGACAATTCGCGCTGCCTGATCGCGCTTGCGCTGACGACCGGCCATGTGGGCCGGCCCGGGACCGGGCTGCATCCGCTGCGCGGGCAGAACAACGTCCAGGGCGCGTCCGATGCCGGGCTGATCCCGCAGGTGTATCCCGATTACAAGTCTGTCGAAGACCCGGATGTGCGCCGCCGCTATGAAGACGCGTGGGGCCAGACGCTCGATCCGCAGCGCGGCCTGACGGTCGTAGAGATCGTGAACGCGATCCACGACGAGGAAATTCGCGGCATGTACATCCTCGGCGAGAACCCGGCGATGTCTGACCCTGACCAAACGCACGCCCGCGCCGCGCTCGCCAAGCTGGATCACCTGGTGGTGCAGGACATTTTCTTGACCGAGACGGCGTGGCACGCCGACGTGGTGCTGCCCGCGTCCGCGCACGCCGAGAAGCTGGGCACCTACACCAACACCAACCGGCAGGTGCAGCTGGGCCGCCCGGCAGTGCCGCTGCCCGGCCAGGCGCGCCAGGACTGGGAGCTGATTTGCGAGATTGCGCGGCGCATGGGCCTCGACTGGACTTATTCCGGCGTGCCGGAGGTCTACGCGGAGATGCAGTCGCTGATGCCGTCGCTGGCGAACATCCCGTGGTCGCGGATCGAGCGCGAGGAGTCGGTGGTCTATCCGGCCGATGCCGAGGACCAGCCAGGCCGCGAAATTTTGTTCAGCGAAGGCTTCCCAACCAAGGACGGACGCGCGCGGATCGTGCCGGCCGACCTGATTGCGCCTGATGAACCGCCGGACGAAAACTATCCCATGGTGCTGACCACCGGCCGGCTGCTGGAGCACTGGCACACCGGCGCGATGACCCGGCGTGCGGGCGCGCTCAATAACCTGGAGCCAGAAGCGGTGGCATGCATGCATCCGCGCGATATTGACCGGCTCGGGGCAACGGCGGGCGAGTCCATTCGGGTCGAGACACGGCGCGGGGCGATCGACCTGACGCTGCGCGCGGACCGCGACGTCTCGGCAGGCATGGTGTTCATCCCGTTCTGCTTTGGCGAAGCGCCCGCGAACGTACTGACTAACCCGCAGCTCGACCCGTACGGTAAGATCCCGGAATTCAAGTTCTGCGCAGCGCGTGTCTCTCGGGCGCCGCAGGCGCAGGCGGCGGAGTAAACCCGGTATCTTGCCTTTCGCCTGTCAGCGCGCAACACTATGTCTCGAAGCGTACAGACTGCTTCGGAGCCTGAGCAATCGGGGCATAGGTTGAGCTTCACGCCAGACGAAATCGAACGCTACAAGCGCCATCTGGTGCTGCATCAGGTCGGCGGCGCGGGCCAGCAGAAGTTGAAGGCCGCGCGCGTGCTGGTGATCGGCGCGGGCGGGCTTGGTTCGGCGGTGCTGCCGTATCTCGCCGCGGCCGGCGTCGGTCGGCTCGGCATTATCGACGATGACCGCGTCAGCTTGAGCAACCTGCAACGGCAGGTCATCCACGACACGCAGCATGTCGGCGAGTTGAAGACCACAAGCGCCGCGCGGCGGCTTCACGCGCTCAACCCGCATGTCGCTGTTGACGAGATTCCCGAGCGGCTGAGTGCTGAAAACGCGCTGGAGATCATCAGCAACTACGACATCGTCGCCGACGGCTCGGATAACTTCGCCACGCGCTATCTCGTCAACGACGCGTGCTATTTTGCGCGCGTGCCGCTGGTCTTTGCCGCGCTGGGGCAGTTCGACGGCTACCTCTCAACGTTCCGCGCGTTCGAGACCGATGCGAACGGCCAACCGCAGCCCAGCTATCGCTGCCTGTTCCCGGAGCCGCCGCCGCCCGGCACGGTGCGCTCCTGCGAGGAGGCGGGCATTCTCGGCGCGCTGGCGGGCGTGCTGGGCACGCTTCAGGCCATGGAGGTGCTTAAAGAGCTTATCGGGATCGGGGAGTCATTGGTTGGCAAACTGCTGATCGTCGATGCACTCGGCACGCGCTTCACGGCCATGCGCATCCCGTGGAACCCGGCCAACCCGCTGAATGGTGAGGCACCGACGATCCGCGATCTGAGCATCCACGCACAGGCGGCGTGAGCGAGAGTCCAAGCCGTCCTGATCGAAGCGGATTGCGGTTCTATCTTTCTGATTTGAAGCGCGATTTATGCGAAAACCGGTGCCCACTCTTCGGATTGCGCTTCAGTCCAGGCTCTTGAGCAACAGCAGACACGGGTTGCCCGGCCAAATGTCTTCAATTTCCTCGATCGGCTGGAACCCCATCGCCCGGTAGAACCGGCGTGAGGTTTCATAAGCCGGGTCGGGATGGGACGGGCCAAGCGTTTTGACCGTCAAAAAGCGCAAGCTTTTCGCCCGGGCCCAGCCCTCTGCCGCGGTGACGAGCGCGCGCCCCAGCCCGGTTCCATGCCAGCGCGGGCGCGCGGCCAGGAGATAGATCTCGCCGGTGGTCTCGAAATGCGGGCGCAGGCTGACAAAACCCGCGACCTCGCTGCCCGCATAGCAGCCGAGCATGCACAATTCAGCAGCGGTTTCCGCGTAATGGATGTTGGCTTGCGGACGCGCGAACCACTGCGGGAGTTCGCCAATCACGCTTGCGCAGATCGCCCGCTTCCCCTCGCATATCGGCTGCGGTTGCCACGTCGGTGCAATGGACGGCTCATTCTGCAGCGCGGGACGGCTTGTTTCGCTCGCCATTCGGATTGCCGTTTTCTGGTGCCGTGCCTTCGCCAGTTTCCTGAATGCGCTCCGGCTGGGGCATCGAAACGATGTTGTAGCCGGAATCGACGAAGTGCACTTCGCCGGTCACCGCGGTGGAGAGATCCGACAGCAGATAGAGCGCCGCGCCGCCGACCTCATCAAGTGTCGGAGTCCGGCCCAGTGGCGAATGCAGCTTCTGATAGTTGAACAGGACACGCGCATCGGAGATGCCGGCGCCGGCCAGCGTGCGCATCGGCCCGGGTGACAACGCATTCACTCGGACATTCTGCGCGCCCATATCGGCGGCGAGATACCGCACCGATGCCTCCAGCGCAGCCTTGGCGACGCCCATGACATTGTAGCGCGGCACAACGCGGGTGGATCCTGCGTAGCTGAGGGTGAGCATCGCGCCGCCATTGGGCATGAGATCGGAGGCGCGCTGTGCGACTTCGGTGAAGGAGAAGCAGGAGATCACCATCGAGTTGATGAAGTTTTCCCGGCTCGTGTCGGCGTAGCGCCCTTTCAGCTCGTTCCGGTCCGAATACGCCAGCGCATGGACCACGAAGTCCATCTGGCCCCATTCCTGCCGCAGCGTCTCGAACACGCTATCCACCGAAGCGATATCCATGACATCGCATGGCAAGATGATCTTGCCGCCAAGCGACTCAGCGAGCGGCACAGCACGGCGCCCGAAGGCCTCGCCTTGATATGTGAACGCCAGTTCGGCCCCTTGCGCGGCGAGCACCCGGGCAATCCCGTAGGCGATCGAGCGCTCATTGGCGACGCCCATGATCAGCCCGCGTTTTCCCGCCATAAGCGGTCCGGGCTTGGTTATGTCAGTCCCCGTCATTGTCTCACCTGCGCGTGGCTGGCTCTGGCCGACAATCCCTTATAGCAACAGCGGATTGCCGACTTGAGTTCTTATTGTTGGCGTGCGCACAAGCACAGGTTGTTCTACTTGCCTGCAGCACGGAATTTGAAAATGCGATCCCGGCCCTATCTCGCGCGGACATCGCCGTTCCTAGGCTCGTCTTAGAACTGAATCCAACAAATAAAAAGTCTGCAGCCAATCAATTTTGGTATCGTTTGAAAATAAGGCAGGCATTCGTGCCGCCGAAGCCGAAACTGTTCGACATGACGCAGTTCAGCCGCGCATCTTGGCGCTCACGGATGATGGGCATATCCAGGGTGTCGGGATCCTGCTCCTCGATATGCGCTGAGGCGCAGATGAAGTCCTCGTTCATCATCAGCAGCGAGTAGATCGCCTCATGGACGCCAGCGGCGCCGAGACTGTGCCCAGTCAGCGACTTGGTCGCCGAGAAGGGAGGGCAATTATCTCCGAACACCTCCCGCATCGCGTCCAGTTCGCGCAGATCACCAATGGGCGTGGAGGTGGCGTGCGGGTTAATGTAATCGATCTCGCAGTCTAGCCCGTCCATCGCGACACGCATACATCGTGCCGCGCCCTCGCCGGACGGTTGAACCATGTCAAAGCCGTCCGAATTCGCCCCATAGCCGACGAGTTCACCATAGATCTTCGCCCCGCGCGCTTTGGCCCGTTCCAGGTCTTCTAGCACCACGACGCCCGCGCCCCCGGCGATCACAAATCCGTCGCGGTTGATGTCATAGGCGCGGCTCGCTGTTTCTGGCGTATCGTTGAAACGAGAGGAAAGAGCGTTCATGCCGTCGAACAACACGGTCAGTGTCCAGTGCAGCTCCTCGCTACCGCCTGCGAACATGATGTCCTGCTTGCCCCATTGGATCATTTCGGCGGCGTTGCCGATGCAGTGCGCGGATGTGGAGCAGGCGGAGGAAATCGAGTAGTTCACCCCGCGGATCTGGAAAGGCGTCGCCAGCGTGGCTGAAGCGGTGCTCGACATTGCCTTGGGCACCTCGAACGGCCCGACCTTCTTCGGCCCCTTATCGCGCGTCGTATCGGCGGCGCGCACAATGGCTTCGGTCGATGGACCGCCAGAGCCCATCACCAGCCCGGTACGATCATTGGAGATTTCATTTTCTTCCAGCCTGGCATCCGCGATCGCCTGTTGCATCGCGATATAGTTCCATGCCGAGCCGGCGCCCATGAACCGGCGGGTCTTACGGTCCAGCGCCTTCTCCCAGTCAAGAGTTGGCGCGCCATGCACTTGGGAGCGGAAGCCAAGTTCAGCGTAGTCTTCAGCACGCACGATTCCCGAGCGGCCTTCGCGTAGGGACTGTAGCACCTCCTCGGCATTATTTCCGATCGAGGATACAATTCCCATTCCTGTGACGACAACGCGTCTCATGATTACTAGAACCTTTGATGCGCCGTCTTGTATGACGGATTATTGTTGCGGTGTTTGGCTGATGGGCCGTGTGGCACGTCGAGCATCTCCTGCAATCGTGATTCGGCTGCCGTGCCCTCAGGATTTGGCCGGCTCAGGGGCAAACAGGCCGACCCGCAAGTCGCGGGCGCTGTAGATCGTTTCACCGTCGGCCTTCAAGATACCATCAGCAATTCCGAGAGTGAGTTTACGCATCATCATGCGTTTCAACTCAACCACATACTCCACTTTCTTCACAGAGGGGACGACCATCCCGGAAAACTTGACCTCGCCCACACTGAGGGCGCGGCCCTTACCCTGTCCGCCGACCCAGCCCAGAAAAAAGCCCAGCAGCTGCCACATGGCATCGAGGCCTAGGCATCCCGGCATCACCGGATCGCCTTTGAAATGGCAGTCGAAGAACCATAGGCCGGGCTTAACGTCGAGTTCCGCAACGACCTCGCCTTTGCCGTGCTCGCCGCCCGTTTCCGAGATCCTCGTGATGCGATCAAACATCAGCATAGGCGGCAGCGGCAACTGTGGATTTCCGGGACCAAACAGCTCGCCGCGGGCGCAAGCCAGCAAGTCCTCAAAGCTATACCGGTCCCTGCGCGTGGCCGCTTCCGGCTGATCGTGGTTATCTTTCAGCAACCGTTGTCCTCTTTCGTCGGGGGGCTTCTCGTTTCGCCGCTGACATAGACATCCTCTTGGTTGTATCACACCCGCGCACGGAAAAAAAACTCGCTGGCGCACGATTGCGAGGTTCGCAGGCTTTGGTTGCGATAATGCGCACTGATGATTATAGTGTAATTGGAAAGGTATGTAGAGCTACCAAGATGCACCAGGGATTACCAGGGGCGAAATGAGCGCACCAGCCAACATTTGTGACGTTCATAAAAAGCTGTCCGCTGCGGGAATGCGTCCGACACGCCAGCGCATCGCTTTGGGTGGTATCCTGTTCGGTGGTGGCGATCGGCATGTAACGGCTGAGGAACTGCATGCTGAGGCGGAGCGCGCGGGCGTGCGCGTGTCCTTGGCGACCGTGTACAACACGTTGCACCAGTTCACGGCCGCCGGTCTTCTCCGGGAAGTGGCAATCGAGGGGTCAAAAACATATTTCGATACGAACACCTCCGATCATTTCCATTTCTACGTTGAGAGTGATGGCCAACTGATCGATATCGACGAACAGCTCAGCATCGGCGAATTGCCCGAGGTTCCGGCGGGCAAGCGCGTGTCGCGCGTCGATGTATTAATCCGCCTCGTCGATACGAACGAGAGCTGAGAAAAGGGGTTGTTAACGTCCCCCGGCGACATCCAGCAGCGATCCGCTGCAGTACCGAGCTTCATCTGACATCAGCCACATGATCGCAAGCGCCACCTCTTGCGCGGTGCCGCCACGCCCCATCGGCACGGTCGAACCAAGACGGTCCACGCGTCCCGGCTCGCCTCCGCAGGCGTGAATATCGGTGTAGATCAGACCGGGCCGCACAGCGTTCACCCGGATGCCCTCTGCTGCTACCTCCTTCGACAGGCCCAGCGTTAACGTGTCGAGCGCACCCTTTGATGCGGCGTAATCGATGTATTCGTCAGGCGATCCCAAGCGTGAGGCCGCCGAGGACACATTGACGATCACGCCGCCGTGCCCGCCGCTTGCGGTTGACATCCGCCGCACCGCCTCGCGCGCGCAGAGAAAGGCTCCGGTGATGTTGGTCGCGAACACACGCGCCAGCCGTTCGGCCGACATCTGGTCGAGCCGGGTCTGCTGCTCCAGGATGCCGGCGTTATTGACCAGCCCGTCCAGCCGGCCGTACGCCCGGTCAATGGTGGCGAACATCCGCAGCACATCCTCTTCGCGCGAGACGTCGCCTTGGATCGTGATCGCCTTGCCGCCCTCGGCGATGATGTCATCCGCCACACGTCGCGCGCCCTGCTCATCCGAGCGGTAATTCACACAAACAGTCCAGCCTCTGCCGCCCGCGATGCGCGCCGTGGCCGCGCCAATCCCCTTGCTCGCGCCAGTGACGAGCATGATTCTTTGCATTCTCTTCACCTCCCCCTGGTTCGGGGTCTAATCGACGGTTTCGCGCGGATACACGCCCCACAGACTGTCCTGTTTGATCCAGCCGCGAATATCGCGCGCGATGACATCGCACCATGTTCCGTCGCAGGACATGATATCGACAAGCACGCGCGGGCCAAGTCGAGATACCACGCGCGCGCTCTCCTCGTTCTCCGTACGCAGAGGAAAGGTTTCGCTGCGATCCGCGCTCACCCATGGCGCGACGAGCGCTGTGCGCCGCCCGCTCAGGAGCGAGCCGAGCACCCAGCCTTCCGCGCCCTCGCTGTCACGGATCTGTCGCCAGGCGTCAAACTCCGCGATGATCTCCACCGGCAGGCCGGCGCGCAGGAATACCCAGGCGATCTCGTGGTCGTAGCCCGGCCCGCGCCGCACGTTTACCCGGTCAGCCTTCAGGCTGACGAATCGCGGCAGCGGCAAACCGCTGTCCCCGGTCTTGCGCTCGATCTGCGCGGCGGCCGGCAGGGCGGCGAGGATTATGGCCAAAGCCGCGGCGATGACGCCGGCCAGCTGCCGCTTGATCAGGGGCCGTTGGTGCCGCTGTGCCATGCCCGCTCGATCCTTCAACCTGTCCTCAGCGTCATATAACCCACGCATCATTGGTGCGACATCATGGCCGATGCCGTTTGGAAACGGGCGACCGCCGACACTGTCCAATTTTTGCAGGACATAATGCTTGCGATAAACACGTCGTCATGCTCCTGTCGGCGGATAGGCTCGCCAAACAGGGCCGAATAAATTCCGGAGAAACGCCGACGGGCACGCCATACCTCTGAGAGTTCCCCATGAATGCCTCCAAACCGCTGGTTATCGTCACGCGCAAACTGCCCCAGATGGTTGAAGTCCGCATGCGCGAGCTATTCGATGCGCGTCTTAACCCGGACGACCGTCCAATGACGAAAGCCGAACTCATCGAGGCAGCCGAAACGGCGGACGTGCTCGTGCCAACAGTCACCGACAAGATTGATCGAGAGGTATTGAGCCGCGCCGGTGCAAGCCTCAGATTGATCGCGAATTTTGGAACTGGGGTGGACAATATCGACATCGAAACCGCGCGCAACCGTGGCATCACGATTACCAACACCCCCGGGGTGCTGACCGAAGATACCGCCGACATGACGATGGCGCTGATCCTGGCTGTGCCGCGGCGGCTTCTGGAAGGCGCAACGCTATTGAAGAACGAGCAGGACTGGCCGGGCTGGTCGCCGACCTGGATGCTTGGCCATCGAATCTTCGGCAAACGGCTGGGGATCATTGGCATGGGCCGCATTGGACAGGCTGTGGCGCGGCGCGCGCGGGCTTTTGGTCTCTCGATCCATTATCACAATCGCCGCCCGGTTCCTGAGGCAATCGAGCAGGAGCTTGAGGCGACCTATTGGGAGAGCCTCGACCAGATGCTCGCGCATATGGACATCATCTCGGTCAATTGCCCGCACACCCCGGCGACCTACCACCTGCTCTCGGCCCGGCGGCTGAAGTTGATCAAGCCGGACGCCTATATCGTCAACACGGCCCGCGGTGAAGTCATCGACGAGAATGCGCTTGCCCGGCTCATCGACAATGGCGAAATCGCCGGGGCGGGGCTGGATGTGTTCGAGCACGAACCGGCGATCAATCCGCGCCTGTTGAACAACCGCCGCGTCGTCGCGCTGCCGCATATGGGATCAGCGACGATCGAAGGTCGCATCGATATGGGCGAGAAGGTCATCATCAACATCAAGACGTTTATGGACGGTCACGCGCCGCCCGATAGAGTATTTCCGGCGATGCTTTAGAAGCGTTTGGGGAGAAAGATGGAGTTTTCAGAGCATTTCCAGACTCTGGTGATGGTGAGCAATAAGATCGATGGTCTGTGGCAGATGTACATCGCCGTGCATCTGGGTATTTTCTGGCTGTTGTTCTTCATGCATCGCCCACTTCTTGCTGTTGAGCGCATTATTGCGCTTATCGCATATACGTTCTTCAGTGCAGTGAACGGTAAGGCGCTGACCGATACGTATGCCCTGCTCAACAATCTGCGGTTGGACCTGTTGGATAACTTTCCGGAGGCTTTGGCCCGTGTGCCGGAGACAGCGGCGTTGATGCAGAGCGTGGATTACACCGACCGAACCATGCTGATCCTGATCAGCCACGGGATGGCCTGGGTGTTGGTCGTGCTGACCCTGGGTTTCCGCAACAGCATGATCCGCGCGTATCAGCGCCAGTTTCCGGGCTATGTCGAGCCGGGCAAGGCGCCTGCGGGCTAGCCTTCCTGTCACACAGTCTGTGTTAACCCACGCGGTCGCTAAGTTGTGCTTAAAATGTTGTCGGTGGGGCATCGAACTGGCTGATCCTGTATCAGCGCCGCTCAAGATGCCCGCGCCCCGGTGTCGTTTTGTCGTTCAAGTTGAGTGCGGTCATGCGTGTGTGTGGTTCGTTTCCCTCTCCTGGCCCGGCGGACGGCCGGGACAGCCTCGAAAGCGTCCTCGATCAGATCATCCTCGATGATGCCTTGCGCGCGCTGGCGCGGCTTCCCGAGGCCAGCGTCGATCTGATCTTCGCCGACCCGCCCTATAACCTGCAGCTTGACGGCGATCTGCTGCGCCCGAACAACACGCGCGTCGACGGCGTGCATCAGGACTGGGACCGCTTCGACGACCTTAGCGCCTATGACCGCTTCACGCGCGCCTGGCTGCGGGCCGCCCGTCGCGTGCTGAAGCCTGACGGGGCTTTATGGGTGATCGGCTCGTATCACAACATCTTCCGCGTCGGCGCGGCGCTGCAGGACGCCGGCTTCTGGCTGCTGAACGATGTCATTTGGGTAAAAACCAACCCGATGCCGAACTTCCGCGGCCGGCGTTTCACCAACGCGCATGAAACGCTGATCTGGGCCGCGCGTGGGCGCGCTTCCCGCTACACCTTCAATTACGACTCGATGAAAGCGTTCAACGATGATCTGCAGATGCGTTCGGACTGGCTGCTGCCGATCTGCTCCGGGCCCGAACGACTGAAGGATGATACCGGGCGCAAGGCGCACCCGACACAGAAGCCGGAGGCGCTGCTGCAAAGGCTGTTGCTGGCGACGACCCGGCGCGGCGACATCGTGCTCGACCCGTTCGCGGGTACCGGAACCACCGGCGCGGCGGCGCGGCGGCTTGGTCGGCATTTTATCGGCATTGAGCGCGACGCAGACTACGCTGATGCCGCGCGCGCGCGGATCGCAGCCGTGGAGCCGCTTTCACAGCAGGATTTGCAGACCGTGAAGCCGCGCCGCGCAGCCAAGCGCATCCCCTTCGGCGCGCTGATCGAAAGCGGGCTGGTCGCCCCGGGCACCGCACTCTACGATCCGCGAGCGACGATCAAGGCACAGGTGCGTGTGGACGGAACCCTCGCCTGCGCCGGCGCGCAAGGCTCCATCCACAAGATCGGTGCGCATGTTCAGGGGCGCGCGGCCTGCAACGGCTGGACGTTCTGGCACTTTCGCGATGACGGCGAGCTGCGCCCGATCGACGTCTTGCGCGAGCGTTTGCGCGCCAAGCTGGAAACCGGCGCCGGAGAGAGCACAGCGTGAGCGAACAAAGGCTGAATGCGCATGCCGACTGGGCCTTTCTGCTGCGGGATTTTTATGAGCATTATCGCGCAAGCTCGGCAGGCGGCAGCCCGCGCATCCGCACCCATCAGCGCCATGTGCGCGAGCGTCTCGGTCGCGCCCTGACGGCCAACCCGCCGTTCCATGTCGATCAGCCGGTGTCCCTGCCGGTTTGCCGTTTCCTAGGGCGAGCGCTAAGCCGGGGCTACCAGACCCCGGTCTTTCCGATCATCCGTGCGGTCGAGGCGATCGCGCCGCTGCTGTCTTGGCGCCATGGCTATGACCGGATGCCCCGCAGTCTGGCCGACAAGTATGCCTATGCGGAAATCATGGGGCCAACCGGCCCCGTGATCTGGGAAGACCTGATCGTCGGACTCGTGCTGTTTGCGCCGCGCACGGTTTACCCCACGCATCGGCATACCGGCATCACGGAGTCGTATGTCTGCCTCAGCGGCGCGGTGTCTCAGAACGACGCCGGTGTCTATGCGCCAGGTTCGCTGATCTTCAACCCTCCCGGCCACATGCACCGGATCACCACCGCGGACCGTGAGCCATGCTTGTTGGGCTATTGCTGGGTCGGCGCGCCAGACGATTTGCGGCATCAGGAGATGGCGTTTTCCCGCGGGCCACGGCAGACCGAGCCTGGCCGGCGGTAACAGGCAGACGGCCGCGCGCCATGACGCGCTCAGTCGGCGCGAGCGCACCAGAACGTGTACATGCCGTCAAAAGTGCGCGGGTACTGCCGCTCGAATGCGCTCCAATCCGTCAGCCGGCCCGGCCATGGGCTATCCGGGAACATGTCATGAAACGTCCGGACGACCGGCCCCGGCAGCGTAAAGCCCGCGAACTGCAGCTTCTGCTCTTCGAGGAAGCTGGCGATCTGCTCCAGCGTGAAGCCGACCTCTTGCGGATGTAAGACCAGATCGCGGAATTCGTTGAGGGTGTAGAAATCCGCCGAGTCGAACAGCGTCTCATCTGTGCGGTCTTCGATCAGCGCAGCCCGGAATGCCCGCGCCTCGGCATCCGTGCAATCGGGCCCCGGATAGGCCGGGTGCGCGCGCAGCCGGGCCAGATTGGCCCGCGAAACCTTACTGTAAAGCCCGACCAGCATAAGCCCGTCGGGCGCCAGCCGGTCGAGCAAGGCGCGCCAGCCCGCCATCGGGTCGGCCATGTGGTGAAGAACCCCGACCGCTTCGATGATGTGATACGGCCCGCTGTCACCCAGGTTCAGAATGTCCGCCTGCGCGAATGAGACGTTCTCCACGCCGAGGCGCTGCGCCATCCATTTGCCGTAGGCGAGACTGGGACGGCTGATGTCGATCGCGGTGACGTTCGCCCCCGGCCCATAGCTCGTCGCCGAGGCGATGGCGTGCTGGCCCGTTCCGGCTCCGGCAATGAGCACGTCGAACGGTTCGTTCATGAAGCCGAGCCGGGCATCGGGGAAAAACCGCAAGAGCGTGCGCTTGGCCCGGCCTGGTGCAGGGCTGTGCAGGCTCGACCAGCGCGGGTAGGGGCTGCCCGCATACTGCGCGGCAACGCGCTGCGAAACGGGGTCTTCGATGCCCCCGATTGAGGGGATTGTCTCAATCAGCCTTGTGCGCGCGGCGTCAGCCTCAACGAGCGGCGCAACCAGTTCGGCCAGCGCCTTCGGGCGGATTTTGTGGCAATCTGCGGGCGTTAGATCGGACGGTGCGACCTTGCGCGCGGGTGCGTACAGCAACTGGAGCAGTAGCGTCAGCCCGGCATCGGGATCGCCCGCCGTGACTGCGGCCCAGTCGATCTCCAGCGCAGCGCGCCGCTCCTCTTCCTCCGGCGTCGTCGGGAGCACATGATCGTTCAACTGGCATTGTTGGGCAAGCGCTACGGCGAAGGCGAACAGGTCCCGGTCCATGAACCGCTCGGCTGGCACATCCAGCAACAACGCACGGCGCAAACCGGTCAGCAGCCACTCCAGATCAATGGATGTATTGACGCCATGCGCCAGTGCCCGGTGAAGTAAAGGGTCGGCGAGCGCATCTGCGGTCCGCTTGACGATCAGCGCGCTCGGCTCGGTCTGCGCAGCAAACTCGTGGGCATCGCGCCAATAGGCGATGGCAACTTCGCAGAGCCGCTGCCGATCGACATTCGGCGCCCCGAGCGCAGCCCTGATGCCGGCGGGGTCGAGTTGGCGGTAATCATCAAGCCTGACAACACGCACGATGCGCGACAGGTGCCGTGTGGCCGACTCATCATCCGGCTTGAGTTTGACCGCGCGCGTGAGGTCTGCGATCGCCGCGTCGATCTCCCCGACGCGCTCCTGCGCGCGCGCCAACCCGACCAGCGGTGCGGGATTTCGCGGTTCGGTTCGATGCGCCTTTTCGAAGAATTGCCGCGCGCGCAGAAAGCGTCCCGCTTCGAACTCGCGAATGCCCAGCGCCATCCAATTGGAGCGCCGCGCCGGGCGCTTGCCTAACCGGGCCATGAACGAAACGCGCCTTTCACAGCCACGGGCGGGCGGCTTGGGCGCGTTCCTCATAGGCCGATATCTTGTCAGCGCGCTCCATGGTCAGGCCGATGTCGTCCAGCCCGTCAAGCAGGCACGTTTTGCGAAACGGCTCGATCTCGAAGCAAATTTCGCCGCCGTCCGGCCCGGCGATGCGCTGGTTTTCAAGGTCGATGGTCAGCGTTGCGTTGGCACCGCGCGAGGCGTCGTCGAGCAGCTTGTCGATGTCTTCCTGCGGCAGGCGGATCGGCAGGATGCCGTTCTTAAAGCAGTTGTTATAGAAGATGTCGGCGAAGCTGGGCGCGATGATGCAGCGGATGCCAAAGTCCAAAAGCGCCCATGGCGCGTGCTCCCTGCTGGAGCCGCAGCCGAAATTGTCGCCGGATACCAGGATCTTGGCATTCCGGTACGCCGGCTTATTCAGCACGAAATCCGGGTTTTCATGGCCGTTCTCGTCATACCGCATCTCGTGGAACAGATTCTTGCCCAGCCCGGTGCGCTTGATGGTTTTCAGGAATTGTTTAGGGATGATCATGTCGGTATCGACGTTGATCATCGGCAGCGGGGCCGCCACGCCTGTCAGAGTGGTGAACTTGTCCATGGCTCGTTGTTCGTGATTGTTTATACTCTGTGACATCTAGCGCAGATTGCGCGTGCGGCCAAGGGGGTGCGGATCAAAGCGCCGTGTTTGCGATCGGAGAATCGAAGAAACATGAGCGTATATACTGACAACGCTTTTGGCCCTCCGGATGCGTCGCGTCGCCCTTGGCCTGGCCAATGAAACGGCAGATCGTATCCACGCCCTCTTCATCCAGCCAGCCATCACGGCGTCCCTGGCGGACCGCATAGCAGTCGGCGGCCAACTCGCCGCGGCCGACATACTGATGCGCGCACTCGTGACCATAGGCATACCGCTTGAGCGTCATCGGCAGCTTGGCAAACCGCTCTTTATTCAGGATCAAAAAGCCGTAATAGGCGGCGGCGTAATCATCAATCCGATCGGTGATAACGGTCGGGCGGTGGCCGCAAGAGAACGTCTCTCCTTCGATCCGGAGCTCGCCAGCTGGCACGATCTCGCCTTCGCCGCCAATATGCGCCAGATACTGCTCCGGTGTCGGATCGGCATAAAGGTGCCGCAGGGCCGCTGCCGCGCTGAGCCCGGCAGCCACAACCACAGCGATCAGCACGGTGGCTAGAGCCGTTCGCATCAGTATCCTCCATCCTCGGCATCTCGCTCGATCAGGTCCATATCCGCGTCGGAAAAGCCGAAATGATGGCCGATCTCGTGAATGTAGACGTGGCGTATGACCGCATCGACGGTATCGCCAGTCTCTCGGGCGTAATTCAGAATCGGCAGGCGATAAAGAAAGATCATGTCCGGACCATAGCCGATTTGGTGGACGCTTTTGAATGGCAAGCCAATGCCGTGATAAAGCCCGAGCAGGCCCATCGGGTGGTCGATACCCATGGCGCTGAGCGTCTCGCGGTCAGCATAATCCTGCACCTGCGTGACGAGATTGCCGGTTGCGGCGCGGAATTCTTCCGGCAGGCTGTTCCACGTGCGTTGTGCGATGTCGATGAATTCGGCTTCTGTCATGGGGCGCGCTTCCGTGTAGCAATCAGGTAGGGCGCGTGCCAGCGCGGCGCAACACCTCAGGCAGCTTTGGCGTGGCGCTGCTTGACGGTTGCGAAAGCCCAATCCAACCAAGGCATCAACGCTTCCAGATTGGCTTTTTCGACCGTTGCGCCGGTCCAGATGCGCAGGCCCGCCGGCGCGTCGCGGTGCGAGGCGATGTCGTAAGCGGCCGCCTCTTCGGCCAGCAGCGCGACGATCTCGCGCGTGATCGCGCCACGGTTTTCCGCATCCATGTCCATGACCTCAGGATCGACGATCTTAAGGCAAGCCGACGTGTTGGAGCGCACGTTCGGCGCTTCGGCAAGGAAGTCGACCCAGCCCGTCCGGCGAACCCAGTCCGCGATAACGGCCAGGTTTTCGTCGGCGCGGGCAATGAGCGCGGGCAGCCCGCCGACGCTCTCGGCCCAGACCAACCCATCCAGATGGTCCTCGACACAGAGCATGGACGGGGTGTTGATCGTCGCCCCCTCAAAGATGCCGTCGATGAGCGCTCCATCCTGCGCCAGCCGAAACAGCTTGGGCAACGGCCAGGGCGGTGTGTAGCTCTCCAGCCGCTCGACGGCGCGCGGGCTGAGCGCGATCATGCCGTGCTGCGCCTCGCCGCCCAGCACTTTCTGCCAGGACCAGGTCGTCACATCGAGCTTCGTCCAGTCCAGCTCTTGCGCGAAGACCGCGGACGTCGCGTCGCAGATGGTCAGCCCCTCGCGGTTGTCGGTGATCCAATCCGCACTCGGCAGCCGCACGCCGGAGGTCGTCCCGTTCCAGGTGAAGACCACGTCGCGGTCGAAGCTGACCCTGGTGAAATCGGGCAGCCGGCCGTAATCCGCCTCGTAGACATTCACATCCTCCAGCCTGAGTTGATCGACCGCGTCCCGCGCCCAGATCTTGCCGAAATTCTCCCAGGCCAGAATGTCCGTGCCGCGGGCGCCCAGCAGCGACCACATCGCAGCCTCGAACGCGCCGGTGTTCGAGCCGGGCATGATGCCGATGCGATAGTCGGCCGGGATGCGCAGGATTTCGCGGGACTTGTCGATCACGGCCCTGAGCCGGGCCTGGCCCTCTGTGGCGCGGTGCGATCGGCCGACCAACGCGCCGCGAAGTGCTTCGGGCGTCCAGCCGGGACGCTTGGCGCATGGCCCCGAGGAAAAATGCGGGTTCTTGGGGCGGGTCGCGGGTCGTGGCGGCGTGGTCATGGATGCGTTGGTCGCTTGAGGCTGGTTTCACTGTGGCAGGCTTGCCAAAAGGCTTACGGCGCGGCTTGCTAGCGAGTCAACCGGCGCGGCGACATTAAACTGTCATCCGATCTTCGCTAAACTCTGGCTTCGCAGGGAAGCAAACAGAAGGGCATCTCATGAAGGGCTTGGTGTTCGCGCTACTCGTTGCAGCCGCCGCGCCGCTTGCGTCCGCGCAGGCGGTGGAGGGCCGCGGCAATGTCATTTTCTTTCACCCCGACGGTGCGGGTTTGAACCACTGGACGGCTCTTCGCGTGAAGGAGGTCGGTCCGGACGGTCGGCTCAACTATGACGCGCTGCCGGCAATGGCGATTTACACCGGTCACATGAAGGATGCGCTCACCGGCACCTCGCATGGCGGGGCGTCCGTCCACGCCTATGGCATGAAGGTGAAAGCCGACAGTTTCGGTATGGATGGCACCGAGCCGTTGCGCGCCGCCTCTGGCGCGCAAGCATCGCTGATGCAGCAAGCGCGCGACGCCGGATACGCCGTCGGCACGGTTCAAACGGGGCACATCGCAGAGCCCGGCACTGCCGTGTTTCTCGCATCGTCGAAAGATCGCGGCAATCGCGACGCCATCGCCGCGCAGGTGATCGCTGCGGGGGCCAAGGTCATCATGGCCGGCGGCGAGAAGTATCTGCTGCCTGAGGGCGTGCAGGGCGAACATGGCGAGGGCGTGCGCAAGGACGATCGCAACCTAATCCGTGAGGCGGAAACGGCGGGCTACACGATCGTCTATAATGCCGAGCAACTTGCCGCGCTCGATCTGTCACAGGTTGACAAGCTGCTGGGCGTGTTTGCCTCAGGCCACACCTTCAACGATCAAACCGAGGAGAACAACGCCCGGGAAGGCAAGAGACCTTATGTGCCGGGCGCGCCAACCGTCGCAGAGATGGCTGAGGCCGCCCTGGCGATCCTGTCGCGCTCGGACGGGCGCTTCTTTCTGGTCGTGGAGGAGGAGGGCAGCGACAACCTCGCCAACGCCAACAACGCGCGAGGCACGCTGCAGGCTCTTGGCCGCGCCGATCAGGCGCTCGGTTTGCTGCATGGCTTCGTGCGCGAAAACCCATCGACGCTGCTGCTGATGACATCGGATAGCGATGCGGGCGGCATGCAGGTGCTCGGCCCCGACCCGCGCTACGCAATCGCGCCAACGGCGACCGTACCTGGCGAGGGGCCGAACGGCGCTCCGCTAGACGGTAAAGGCGGCACCGGGACACCGCCCTTCATCTCCGCCCCGGACCGCCGCGGCGCGACATGGCCGTTCGCGATTGCCTGGGCAAGTTATTATGATGTATCGGGCGGCATTCTTGTCCGGGCTGCGGGGATGAACGCGCATATGGTGCGCGGCGTCGTGGACAGCACGGACATTTACGACATCATGTACGCCACGCTGTTCGGCGAGAAGCCGCGGCGCTAATTCGTACGGGCGCTGAGTTGAGCATCGTACTGGCCGCGAAGATGGGCCTTAATGACCTGCAGCGTCTCGGTCGGGCGTTCTTCTTGAGGCGCGTGCCCGCAACCGCGAATGATGCGCAGGCCGGCGCGCGGCAAGTTTGCTGCAAGCCTGCGCCCGAGGCTGATGGGCACAACCTTATCCTGTTCGCACCAGACGACCATCGTCGGCACCGTAATTTCAGGGTATTGCCGGGCGATCATCTCAATGTTTTCGGGCACGATATTCTTGATGGTCTCGACAAGCGCGTGCTTGCCGCCAGTTGTGTGCAACGGCGCAGAATATTGCGCAACAGCTTCCTGCGTGACCGCGCTTTCCTCCTCATAAGCGAGGCGCAGCGCCTGCTCGATCTGCACGTCGGCCGGGATCACTGACATGCTGAGGTCGCCGATCACGGGAAGCTTGATCAGGTCGAAGAACAGCGGCGTCGTCTGGGGATAGGCGATACTGTCGAGCAGGACCAGCCGGCCGATGCGCTGCTGCGCAGATTTCGCATCATCGAGCGCGAGCAACAACGAGATGCCGCCGCCATACGAGTGCCCAATCAGCGTGACATCGCGCAGACCCTTCCGCGCGATCACCTCCTGAACCAGATCGGCCTGCGCACGCAACGTATAGGAGCCCTCGAGCGGCTTTTCCGATGCGCCGAAGCCCTTCAGATCAATCGTAATGACCCGGTACTGCTGTGCGAGCGCTGGCGCGATATGGCGCCAGGTGTAACTGTGCGTGCCCAGGCCATGGAGCATGACCACGGGCTGTCCACGCCCGCTGTCCGTAACAGCAAGGCGCACGGGCGGGCTGCCGGCCTCAAAGTGGGTTGGGGAGGCATCCGCGCCAGGGTTGGCGCTGGACATCTCCGACAGGCCAATACCGCACCCCGGCAACATTAACGCCAAGAACCACGCAAATACGAGCGGCGCCCAACGGCGCCGATGATGTTCCCGGTTCGCACCCATACGCCACACGTCATTCACCTGCAGCACGCGCTAGTGGTCCGATTCAGACATTTGAATCCCGCTTGCGGCCAGGCTTCGCTCAAATGTCAAATCCGCTTCACGAGCACCGTCTGACAAACTCGCGACCCCGTGAAACCGACGGTCGTGCGTCTACGTCAAGCCCGTTGCAAACAATTCACGGTCAACGCGTCAAATTTGCCGGCATCTTGTGGCGTGAATGCGTCGCCTGTGTCGTCGTGCCAATCAATTTGACTTAGAGTTTACGAAATGCGTAAATCGGGGCGGGTAGGGGTAAGCGTAAGCGTAACGCATCATGGGGCCGATATGGGCTTGGCCGCGCAGGCGCGCGCGCCAGATAACAGAGATATTCGCAGGCGCGCTCGTCTATTTGGCGGTCGCGCTATGCACCGTGCCTGCGAAAGCCCTGGATCTCGCGGATCTGCTTGTGCCCGATCTGGCTGCCGCCGACTGGATCAGCGGCTTTGACGCCTTTACCGGTATCGACGCGACCGGTTCCTCTGTCTTTGGCTATGGCGGCATCACCCTGGCGCCAAATGCGCTAGACGCGAATGGCCCCAGACTTCGCCTTTATGCAGGTGGCGGCCATTACAGCTACACATCGACGGACGCCGTGAGGTCCGGCGTCGCGGTAACTCTTGAGCGCCGGGTTGAGGTACTCCAGGCACAGGCCCTGGTCGGCTGGCAGCAAAAGGTGGGCGCCCTGACTGCCGCGTTGTTCGCCGGGCTGGCGTATGAGCAACAATCGGTTACCCCGGTCGACGTCGATCATGCGCTGGCCGGCGAGCATGTTGGTGCGAAGGTTGCGCTGGAAACTTGGCTGGACATTTCGCCGCAGGCGTGGCTGAGCGCCGACGCCTCCTACGCAACGACCATTCAAGCATATTCCGGAAGCATCAAGCTGGGGTTGCGTCCCGCCTCGTGGCTGTCGCTCGGCCCCGCGGCGGCGGCCTTCGGCGACCGCGAATATGACGGCATGCGCCTCGGGGCCTTCGCGCGCTGGCATTGCGGCGGGTGCGATCTCACCGTATCGGGGGGTTTTTCAAGCGATTACGCCGACGAGACCGGCGCTTATGGGGCGTTGTCCTTCTACCGCCGGTTCTAAACAGCGAAAATCCCGCGCGGCATGTGAAAGCTCACGGTCCAATTTGGCGTATCTACGATCTGGCTGATCCGTAGACCGCCCGCCACGCTGCAGAGCATGTAGGCATCGACCGGCGGGAGGCCATGTCGCCCAGCGAGTAAGTCGATCATGCCGCGCACCGCATCGCGCGCCGCCCTATGCAACTCAGGCCCGATCCCCATCGTGACATCGACCGGGCCGCCGTGCGGCGTCTCGGCCTGCGGCCGGATGATGCGCGGGAAGGCCGTCGCATTGCCCTTCTCCAGGTCGAGCCGCACGGTCACTTCCATCGGCGTTTCGATTGCGGTGCCGCAAACCTCACCGTCGCCCTGCGCGGCGTGGGTATCTCCGATCGACAGCAGCGCGCCGCCCACCTCGACCGGCAAATACAGAACGCTGCCTGCCACCAGGTCGCGGATATCCATATTGCCGCCCGTGCGCCGCGGCGGGATGATGTCATGCGGGCCGGGCGTGGCGGGCGCGACGCCGATCGTGCCGGTGAACGGCGCCAGTGGAATTTGCGCCAGCGCTCCAAACATGAGCGGCGTTTTTCCAGTGGGATCATAATGCCAGTGCCGCAGCGCAGGCTCCGGAAAATCTGCGCTCAGCAGCCCGAAGCCGGGGATATTCGCGGTCCAGCCCCAGCCGGACGGCCGGTAGCTTTGCATCGTTACGACCAGCGTGTCGCCGGGCTGCGCGCCATCGACGTAGACCGGCCCGGTGACCGGATTCACCCGTCCGCTCATATCGGTCGCAAGGATGTCCGCGCCACTGTCCGGCGTAATCACGCCGTCCCAGGCGTCCCGCACGATCAGGGTCAAGGTATCGCCAGGCGCGGCAGTGATCACCGGCGGTATCGCATGGTCCCAGGCGTAGTGACGATGCGCGTCGTGGATGGTTCGGTGAAGCATGACGGGTTGAGCCTGCTGGCAGTGGCATGGTCTGACTGCGGTCCCCGAGCTTATGAGACTGCGTGCTGCGAGGCAATCCGCCCCGGCCGGGCTGTCGGCGCTTGATGTGCTTCACAAATCTCAAAGGGAATTCAGCCGAACTGAACCACTGCCCTGAAGAGAATTCACTTATCGCGCGCACTAGAGCCGAGTACACACTCCCCGGTTTCAAAAACGGCCAGACTGGGGGAGAATAATGAGGGACGTAACGGGCACGACCAACGCGCGACTTTGGTTGGTTTGTTTATCATGCGCAGGCGCATTCACCGCAACAGCCGCAGCAGCGGAGCCGCGATCAAATGCCGGTTTTCAGCCTCGCATGGAAGGCGAGGTTCTGTTTGAGATCCAGAGCGACAATACGGTTGAGTCGCAGGATCCCGCAGCAGAGCTGAGCGACACCTTTAACACCACCGAGGCGACGGTGGGCTGGTATTTTACGCCAGGCTTTTCGGTGCAGTCGCTTTTTGTGCTGGAGCCGGTGCTTGACCCGGACGGCGATCGCTTCTTCGGCGACCATGGGCTGTTCGCGGAAGAGTTTTATGCACAGTACGTTTACGGGCCGGTGCGCGCCTTCGGCGGCAAGTTCAATCCGGCCTTCGGTAAGGCATGGGATCTTGCACCCGGCATTTATGGCGTTGATCTCGCCGAGGACTACGAGTTGGTCGAGCGGCTGGGCTTTGGCGCGGAGGTGACCCAGGAGCACACGCCGCTTGGCACCCTCGCCCTGAGCGGTGCGGTTTTCCAGGCCGATGCCTCCGGTTTGAGTAATTCCGCTTTCACTAACCGCGGCGAAACCGACTGTGATGATGGCGGGCCGAGCAACACCTGCTCGCTGGACTCTTTCGCGTTGGCGCTCGACGGCTCTGCGCTGCCTGGTCTGCCCGGCATCGGCTATCAGGTTGCTTACCGCCACCAGGCGGCCGGCGAGGGCGATCCGGAGGACGAAAACGGCTATTCCGGGACGCTGACCGGCGCGCATAGCTGGAATGGCGTCGGTGTAGAGTGGATTGGCGAAGTCGTCTATCTCGACAGTTCCGCCGACCTGTTCGATGTGCCGGCTGACGAAGTCTGGTATCAGACTCTCGGAGCAGCCTTTACGAAAGGCATGTACAACCTCTCGCTGTCTTACACGGCCCGCCCGAGCGAATTGATCGACGGCACCGATTTCGACGATTATCAGTTCCAGGTTACTGGCGGTGTCGAATGGCCCAGCGGCTGGACGTTTGATGCAGGCTATAAGTACCACGTCGAAGAGGACATCGAGAACCACACGGTCGGTGTGCTGCTGACCAGAACCGTGTCCTTCAATACGGCGGAGTGATTGATCGTCTTCGCCCGGGGCACAATACGTATCCGACGTAGGAGCTGTTCAAGGAAAGCTGAAGCGGTGAACACGCACTCACCCTTGTTTTGTTGAACGTTCCTCGCTTCTTGCCGGCCTGCGGCTTCGGGCGCGAAACCCGTTCCCAGTTTTTGTTGAGAGTGCTTTGGGGCCTCGCCGGGTGATGGCGTTTGCGTGGGAAACGCCTTTGCCCGGCCCGAGCCACGATTTTTCGCTCGCTCATCAACGCAGGGGCAGTCTGTGCCGCGAACTGCTGCGTGCTGCATATGTCGTGGAGCGTGCTGCGTCATCACTCTGCGATCGTCGACAGGGCGGAGACAACGCCCATCAGGCTTTCGCCGACCACAAGCCCGGCGGCGATTACGATGATGCGCCGCCGCGCCAGCTCAGGAAAGAGCCGGAGCAGCACCGTCCCGGCGACCGCGCCGATGAACAATGACAATGAATTCCACGCCGGAATGACGAAAGCCAGACCCATAGCGGGCGCGCTCGGCAGCCAGCGAGCGACATATTCAGGCGTGAAGCGCTCCGCCAGCGCCAGAACGACAGCGCTCCCAGCGGCAATGACCATGGCGGGCGCTGCGGCTGGCGGCAGCGCGCTCAGGCCGTCCATGAGCACCTCGGCGACCGCCTTCCACGTGGCGACGGCGGGCGCGGGCCACTCCGGCGTGAGAAGCTGGGCCTGCGGGTTCGGGATCAGCAGGAGATAGGCCGCTGCGCCGGCTAGACTGCCGCTCAGTACGCCGAACACTTGGGCGATGACCTGGAAGCCCGGCGTGGCGCCGATGATCTGGCCCGTGCGCAGATCATGCAGCATGTCGGCCGCCTGCCCGGCAGCGCCGCCGGTCACGTTCGCTGCCATCAGGTTGGCGGTGACATTAGCCGGCGAGATGACGGCAAAGCTGAATTGCGTGATCTTGCCGAGCGCGCCGATCGGCGTAATGCCAGTCTCACCGGACACGCGCGCGGCGACGATGGCGAGCACATAGCTGAGCAAGATTGCCGCGAGCGCCTCCACAATAGTGATAGCGAAGTATTGGCTCTGCGCACCTACGGACAGCACCAGCACGACGAGAAAGCCTGCGATTACGGCTCTCGGGGAGATCCGGCCTGCCGTTTCGACCGCCTCAGCGGGGAAAGTCTGCCCGTTTTCGTTTTCGGTGCTTGCCGCGTGCCGACGGCGCAGCCGCACCAGCGAGACGGAAATTGAGACCAGCGCGGAGACGGCCATCAAGGTCGCGCCTGGCCAAAGCAACCATTCCACGAGGCTTGCGAACCAGGCCGCATCCGCCGCCTCGCCGGCCTGGGCCCACCCGAGGCTGAGCGCGACGGGAGCGAGCGCCGCCCATGCCACCACCGCGCCCAGGAGAACGGATATACCGACCCGCAGACCCGCGATCGCACCGAAACCGACCATCAGCAGGGAGGGATCGAGCGCCAGCCCGAGGTTGGAAAACGAGACGCTTTCGCCCGAGCGCGTGCCCTCTGCGATCCGCGCGATCGGAACGTTCAGCGGGAGCGCTAGCTTGGGCAGGGACATGACGAAATCGTTGACGAATTTTAGCGCGGCGGCCACCCCGCCGGCATAGAGCATCACGCGCAGGCGCTGCACTGCCTCGCGTCCGCCGGCGTGGATTTCCTGCATGGCCTCTGCGGTCACGATACCGGAGGGGAAACTCAGGTTCTCGCGCATCAGCATCTGATTGCGCAGCCCCGCCGCGACGACAACGCCGAGCAGGCTGACGACAAACAGCCAGATTGCCAGCGCCTGCCAGGCCAATTCCTGCCCGGTTAACAGCGTGAGCGCGGGGATTGGCGCGGCCAGGCCGGATGATACGATGGAAGCTGCCGACGAGGCCGCAGTCTGGTTGATGTTATTCTCGATCAGATTGAGCGACCGCCCGCCCGCGGCCTGCCCGAGCACATTCCACAGCGCGTACGCGATCAGGCCGGAGGCCACCGACATGTTGAACGCCCAGCCGATCTTCAGCCCACTATAGACATTGCACGGCGTCAATACCCCCCCGATGACCATGCCGGTGAGAACTGCCCGCACAGTCAGTTCCGGTTTTAGTGCCTTGGGCACATCGGTTGGCATTGGCTCGTCATTCCCGATTGTGGCACGCGCGGTAGCGGCGATCCGGATTGAGGGCTCGGGCGTACCACACGCAGCGCGTTCAAGCCAAAAACCTAGGAGATCTGATGCGCTTGCGCAGCTTACAGGTTTCGCGCCGCCGGTTCGCTACAGCCGTCGCAGCTCTGATTGTTGCAACTGCGCTTGCGGACCCGGCGAACGCCGGCGAGGACCTGGCTGCGCGGCTTGCCGAGCCCGGCCACATCGCGATCATGCGCCACGCGCTGGCCCCCGGCACGGGCGATCCGGCGAACTTCGCGCTCGGCGATTGCGCCACGCAGCGCAACCTGTCCGAAGCCGGACGGCGGCAGGCGCGGCGCACGGGCGCGTTTCTGCGTCGCGTTGGCATTACTGAGGCGCGGGTTTTCTCCAGTCAGTGGTGCCGCTGCCTGGACACGGCTGAGCTTCTTGATCTCGGCCCGGTTGAGCCGCTGCCCGCGCTCAACTCCTTCTTTCGCAACCGCGAGCGTGGACCAGCCCAAACGCGTCAACTGCGCGCGCAGATCGCCAAGATGGACCTCTTGCAACCGGTTGTTTTGGTCACGCATCAGGTGAACATCACGCGCCTGACCGGCGTGTTCCCAAGCTCCGGTGAGATCGTTGTGCTGCGCCGACAGCCGGACGGTGAACTGGAGGTGCACGGCACCGTCTCGCCCCGCTCTGCCCAATAACCTGTGTCGGTAGCCTGGCCGCGCCGTTGTCCTTTTATGCCGTCAGCGCGTGCACTTCAGGATGTGGCACCCCGTCGAGGGCAGCCTGCGGCGTGAAAACCATATACGCTGCCGCATAGTACCGTTTCGTGCATCTCCTCGGCCTCGCAAGATCACGAGCCGCCTTCTTTGCCCAAGCGGCTGGCATGCGCGCACCTGGTCGAGAATATCAAGACACGAAATCCAAAAAATCTAGAAGCCCGCCTCACTCATTCCTTGTTTTTTAGACAAGTGATGTTCAAACATGCGCAAAATCGGTTCATGCGATTGGATCTGACGCATCGGCGAGATCTCGAGCGCCGGATTGTCAAACATTTGATTGGGAGGTCGGGATGAAAACACACTGGTTGCGTAACGCTGCTACAGCATTGATGTTTCTTGCTGCGCTTGGTGTCGCGGCCGCGGGGACTGCTACCCCGTCACACGCGCAGGACACGGGCGATCAACGCCTGAGCCCATCGGAATGGCGTCAGCAGGTGAATGCCGGGACCGTCCGCATTATCACCAAAGGTGCCGGCTGTACGTGTACCGTCCTGGCTTCCGACATGGCCAAGGTCCTGAATGAACTTGGCGAGACACGCGTTCTCCCCATCCTCGGTGTGGGGTCGCTGCAGGGGATGGCCGATGTTCTCTATCTGACCGGCATCGATATGAGTATCGTCCAGGCCGATGCGCTCGCTTACATCAAGCGCAATAACCTGCATCAGGATATCGCCGGACGCATTCGCTATATCACCAAGTTGCACAACAGCGAGGTGCACCTGATCGCGCGCCGGGAGATTAAGACACTGGCGGATCTGGAGGGCAAAGTGGTCAGCTTCGGTGAGCGCGGATCGGGCGAGTTGATCACCGGGCGGACGATCCTCGATCTGGCGGGTATCGAGGTCGAAGAAGTCTTCAGCGACCGCGACAGAGCTCTCGAAAAACTGCGCGATGGCGAATTCGATGCCATGTTCATCATCACCGGTAAGCCGGCTGATGCCGTGGTCAAACTCCCCGAGGACGGTAACCTTCATCTGGTGCCGCTGGAGTTCACGCCCGAGCTCGCGCAATACTATTTGCCGTCGGAGTTCACGAGCGCGTCATACCCAAACATCATTTCAGAAGGCGAGGTTGTGCCAACGGTTGCCGTCGGCGAGGTGCTGGCTGTGTACAATTGGCAGCCGGATTCTGACCGCTATCCGAAGCTAGAGCGGTTCATTAACGCGTTCTTCGACAACTTTGAGAAGTTCCTCGGCCCCGCTCGTCATAAGAAATGGAAAGAAGTCAATCTCGCGGCCGAGGTGCCTGGCTGGCAGCGTTTCGGCCCGGCCGAGGAGAAGCTGCGCCAGATGCTCGCGCAGAGGCGTGAAGGCGTTGGCGAGGATCAGCGGCAGCTGTTCGCCATGTTCGTCAAGAGCGTTGCTGGCGAGGACATGAGCGAACAGGAGATCGGAGAGCTTTACCGCAAGTTCTCAGAGTGGATGAGGAATCAGTAATTTGAATTTGCGTTGACGGTGCGGCGGCGGGTGCTATTGAATGCCCGCCGCGAGCAGTTTCAGACGCTCTTGCGCTTCTTCATGGCCGCGTTTCGCCGCGTCTTGATACCATTTCTTGGCCTCGTCGATATCTGCCGCGTCCATCCCGGCGACGCCGATTCGATCCAGGAATGCCGGATCGTAAGTCTGCGCGAGACCAAATGCACCCTTGCGGCTGCCCTTTCTGACCAGAAAGCGATAAAGCATTCGCGCGCCGGCGATGTCGCGCGTGTCGAGCAGCGCCCGCGCCCGATCCATCATGCTGGCCTCCATTTCTGGCGACAGACCCGCTGACGAACTGCTAGAGTCGGCGTTGGTTGCCGTGGCTGCAGTGTTTACGCCCTCGGGCTCGGATATCGTGACGCGGACCTTGCGCGTCTCTGACTTGTCGGTGCCGCCGATGCGCAGTTTCACTTGTAACTGAAACGATCCAGCGTAACCTTTGGGCGCTGAGATTGTAAGATCACGCAGATTATCGAGTGGAACCACCCAGCGATCCTCCACCGCAAAGCCCGCCGAGATCTCAAAGTCCTCTGGAAGGTTTTGCAGGACGACGAAGTTGTAGACCCCGTCCTGAATATCCGGCAGTTCAAAGCGCACCGGGATCGGCGTGTCGGCGGGGCCGGAGATCTCAGCCACGTTGAAACGGCCAAGCGCGCTTTGCGCGAACTGCCGGCCCGGCTCGTCTCTGGCCTGTTCCTGCACCAGACGGGCGGCGCGGCTCGCTTCTGCAGGCGGCTCGGCCGACGCCAGGCCTTCGGTGGCGCACAAACCCACCAGCGCGGCGATCATGGTCAGAGACAGCCGCGTGCTGTTGGCGTGAAGCAACGTCTGCGATTTGGGCATGTCACAGCGGTGAACCCAACAAATACGCGGATGACTTGTCACGGCGACCTCCTCTACAGCGTGTCGTGAACCGTCTTTGCTGCTCTTCCGACCGCATGGCCTGTAATTCAAGTTCAAACGAGACTGGAATGTTTCACCCCGGTTCTTGTCTGGCGGCTTCTCCTAATTGTATTCGAGAATTACCGCCGCTCCCCACGACCCAACACTAGACTGGCAAGCCCGAGGAAATTGTGGCGAATTACGTTAATTGCTTTGAAATTTACGGTTCCATCCGCAGGCGTTGAGATTTAGCGGAATAATCAGCTTTTGTCGATTGCCAAACTTGCGCAACGTGGTCAATGCGCAATGCGACCGGTTTCGCTGCGGCTGTCGCACTGACGCTTGACGGTTGACCCGGCGCGCCGCTGCGGTATACACCGCTTCTCAACCGAAATTCTGCGCGGGCCAGTCACGCCCGCAGCACAACGCGTTTACGGACGAAGACAACTCATGCCCAACACGAGAGCAGCAAAACGCGCCGTGCGCGAGATCGCGCGGCGGACCGAGATCAACAAGGCCCGCAAGAGCCGCGTGCGCACCTTTATCCGCCGCGTGAACGACGCCGTCGCCGCCGGCGACGCCGAGGCCGCCCATGAGGCCCTGCGCAAGGCGCAGCCGGAGATCATGCGCGGCGCGCAGAAAGGCATTATGCACAAAAACGTCGCCGCCCGGACGATTTCGCGGCTGTCGCACCGGGTGCGTAAGCTGAACGAAGCGCATTAGACGCCAGCGTCCTGGACGGCAAATTTTGCGCAAATCCGCTGGCGCATCCCCAACATTTGCGCTGTGCGTTGCTGAAAAGCCAAAAATCAAGTAGATTCTGGCGATTTCGGCAAGCACGGGGGACGCGATGGGATTCGTCGCACTGGCCATCATTGGCTTGGCCGTGCTGCTTGTGTTTGTCCTCGGCAGTCGAGATGGCCCTCCGGGCGATGCGCCGCCCGTTATTCCCTCCGCCAAGATTTATGATGTTTACGGCGATGTGATCGCGCCCAACAAGGGCGACTCCGACGCGACCAAGGACAAGAAAAAGAAGCTGCGCGCCAAGCTCGGCGAGTTGGAAAACGAGGTCAAGCGCGCGGAAGCGTTGCGCGCGGCGTGGGAGAACAAGCGCACCGACAAGAAAGAGGTGTTCGACACCTTCAAAAAGCACGGCAACAAGATCGCGACATGCGCCGAGGAGGCGAAGGCGCTTTACACGCAGCTCACCGACGGTTGAAGGGCGTAACCCGCCGCCTATTTCTCACTGTAGCGCAATGCTCCACCGCCCGCAGGGCTGTAAGCGCAACGGAAGTCGCCCGAAAAGCAAACAGACACGCACATGATCTCTCGCTGGCTCATCATTCTCGGGATCGTGCTGATCGTCGTCGGCGTGCTGTGGCC
>CAYXPZ010000028.1:0-28925 GCA_964466965.1 uncultured Hyphomicrobiaceae bacterium | reverse complement strand
TCTAGCGGAACGCTGGCGTCAACCTCTGATCCAAACGCTACAGTCGACGCCTCTGCTGGCAAATGAAGCCGCGAATCGAGGCGGCAGCCGTGCGGAAACGTCTGCGCCCACTATTTCCGGATAACGCCGCCGGTCGCTTTGTTGACGGCTGTGATGACCCGTCTGGCTACGCCGTCGATCTCTTCATCAGTCAATGTCTTTTCGCGTGGCTGCAGCGTCACCTCTACCGCCAAAGACTTCTTCCCGGCGCCCAGCGCCTCCTCGCTCTCGAAGACATCGAACACGCTCGCACCGGTGATGAGCTTTTTGTCCGCGCTGCGGGCGGCGTTGAGCACATCTCCCGCCGCAACATCGCGATCCAAGATGAACGCGAAGTCCCGGGTTACCGCCTGAAGATCGTTCAGCTCTAACGGCGGGCGCTGCGTGCTCTTGCGTTTTGATTTTGGCAGGGCATCCAGATGGATTTCAAAGGCGACAACAGGAGGCGCGACATCCAGTTCGCCGGCGGCAGACGGATGCACCGGTCCGAAAACCCCCAGCCGGTTTTGCGGGCCAAGCTGGATCGACGCGGATTGCCCCGGATGGAACCAGTTCGGCACGTCGCGCGCGAGCTTGACCGTCGTGGTCGATAGGCCGAGCGCCTCCAGCAACGCGAACGCATCCGCCTTCGCATCGGCCCAAGAGACGGCGGCTCCAGCCTCGTCCCAATGGCGTCCGGCGCCCTGATGCCGCCCGGTGCCCGTGCGCACGCCCGCAACGGCCATGATCTGATCGTCGGGCGCGTCGCCGTGATACACATTCCCGACTTCGAACAGTGCAATATCGCGAAAACCGCGATTGTTGTTGTTGCGCGCCGCGGTGAGCAGCCCGGGCAACAGGCTCGGCCGCATGTCCGACATGTCGCTGGAGATCGGGTTGGCGAGCGCCAGTTCGCGCTGCCCGCCGCCGAACAGCTCAGCCTGTGCCTTTGGAATGAACGCCCAGGTCACCGCTTCCGCCATGCCGCGCGACGCCAGCATGCGACGCGCCCGCGATACACGCCGCTGCTCACGGGTTAACACCGGCCGGGCGACGCCTGAGGTGCGGGGCAACGGCGCCGCCGGCAGCTGATCCACGCCGACAATGCGGATAACCTCTTCGACCAGGTCAGCGTCTGCCCGGACATCCGGCCGCCACCCCGGAACCCGAACCTCCAGGTAGGGATCGCGTCCAGTCACGTTGAAGCCAAGCTTGGTCAGCGTTTTGGTGATTTGCGCCGGCTTCAAGTCCAGGCCGGTCAGTCGCCTCACTTCACGCGTGTCGAACGAGATCATCTGCCCTGTCGCCGGCGCCGCGCCCGCCTGCACCAGCTTGCTTGGTTCCCCGCCGCAAACCTTCAGGATCATCGCTGTGGCGAGATTGGCCCCTAGCGTGTGCGAGGTCGGATCGATGCCGCGTTCGAAGCGATAGCGCGCATCCGATTGCACGCCCGTTTTGCGCCCGGTCATGGCCGTGCGCACGGGATCGAAGTAGGCCGACTCGATGAACACATTCGTGGTTTCCTCGGTGCAGCCGGTATCCGCACCGCCGATCACGCCGCCAAGACCAAGCACACTGCGCTCATCGGCGATGACGCACATCGTCTCGTCGACTTCATACTCGACATCGTCCAGTGCCAGAAAGGTCTCACCCTCGATGCCCATGCGCGCGCGAATAGCCCCGCGCACCTTGTCCGCGTCGTAGACATGTAGCGGCCGGGCGCGATCGAAAGAGATGTAGTTGGTGACGTCCACCAGCGCGTTGATCGGGCGCAGACCGATGGCGCGCAACCGCTTCTGCATCCATTCGGGGCTAGCTCCGTTCTTGACGTCGCGGATCAAGCGCCCGCTGAAGACAGGGCAGGCATCGACAGTCTCGGGGTCAAACTCCAGCAAGATGTCAATCGGACACTCGAAGTCGCCCTCGCCTTCATAGCCGCGTTCAGCGCGTTTCAGCTTGCCCAGCCCGGCTGCCGCCAGATCCCGGGCGACGCCGCGCACGCCCAGGCAGTCCGGCCTGTTCGGAGTTATCGCAATGTTAATCATCGGGTCGTCGAGCCCGGCAGCCTCAGCGTAGGATGCGCCCACGCGCGTGGCGAATTTCTTGGGCAGTTCGATGATGCCTTCATGCTCTTCAGACAGCTGCAGTTCCCGCTCGGAGCACAGCATACCCGATGACTCGACGCCGCGGATGCTGGCCTTCGACAGCGTGATATCGCTGCCCGGAATGTAGGAGCCGGGAGGCGCGAACACGCCGACCATACCGCTCTTGGCGTTTGGCGCGCCGCAAACCACTTGCACGGTCTCGCCGCCCGTATCGACCTGGCAGACCTTGAGCTTGTCCGCTTGGGGATGCTTTTCCGCCTCGGTGACCCGCGCGACGATGAACGGCGCCAGACGCTCGGCCGGATCGACGATCTCCTCCACCTCAAGGCCGATCAGATCCAGCGTGCGGCGGATGTCCTCAAGGCTCGCCTCCGTCTGCAGGTGGTCCTTGAGCCAGGACAGCGTGAATTTCATCGGCTCAGGCCCCCGGCGAGCGTCGGCGTATCGAGCATGGAAAAACCGTAGTGGCGCAGCCAGCGCAGATCGCTGGCGAACATTGTGCGCAAGTCCGGGATGCCGTATTTCAGCATCGTGATGCGGTCCAGACCCATGCCGAACGCAAAGCCCTGATAGACCGCCGGATCGAGCCCGACATTGCGCAGCACGTTGGGGTGCACCATGCCGCAGCCAAGGATCTCCAGCCAGTCGTCCTGCTTGCCGATTGCTTCGGCGCTGATGTCTACCTCCATCGACGGTTCGGTGAAGGGAAAGTGCGAAGCGCGGTAGCGCATCTTGATATCATCGACCTCAAAGAAGGCGCGGCAGAACTCTTCCAGCACCCAGCGCAAATGGCCCATATGGGTGGTCTCGTCGATCACCAGGCCCTCGACCTGGTGGAATTGCGGGGTGTGCGTCTGGTCAGAGTCGGAGCGGTAAACACGCCCCGGCGCGATTATCCGCAGCGGCGGCGTCTCGCGCTGCATCGCGCGGATCTGAACCGGACTGGTGTGCGTGCGCAGCACGAGCCGCGATCCATCCTGTTTCGGATGGAAGTAGAAGGTGTCGTGTTCCTGCCGCGCCGGGTGCTCTTCCGGGATATTCAGCTTGGTGAAATTATTGTCGTCGGTCTCGATATCAGGGCCTTCGGCAACGGAAAAGCCCATATCCGCGAAGATCTCGGTGATCTCATCCCAAACCTGGCTGAGCGGATGAATGCGCCCGTCGATCTGCGGTCCCAGCCGCACCGTCAAGGTAACGTCAGCCGTCTCCCGCGCCAGCCTGTCAGCCAGTTCGCGCTCTTTCAGGTCGGACTTCCGCGCGGCGATTGCATCGCTGACCTTGCGCTTCAGGGTATTCGCGACCTTGCCGAACTTCTGCTTCTCTTCCTGCGGCAAGCTGCCGATGTGCTTGGTCAGCGCTTGAATTTCACCGTTGCGGCCAAGCAGTTCGACGCGAATATCATCGAGTTCGGAGAGAGTGCCGGCGTTGCGGACCCGTTTAAGCGCGGATCGCTCCAACGCCTTGAGATCCTGGCCGGATGAGGTGACCGCGCTCATGAGACTTTCCGACAGATAAAGGAGTAGTCAGCGCCCACGCGCTCTAAACGTAAGTCAGCTCAGGCGCTTGCTGCTTCGCGCGCCTGGCCCACCAGCGTTGCGAACGCCTCGGGCTCGCGCACCGCGAGGTCGGCGAGAACTTTGCGATCGACTTCGATGCCGGCTTTCGACAGCCCATGGATGAAGCGGCCATAGGTCATGCCATGCTCCCGCGCCGCCGCGTTGATCCGCTGAATCCACAGCGCCCGGAAATTGCGCTTGCGTGTTTTGCGGTCACGATAGGCGTATTGGCCGGCTTTCTCGACAGCCTGGTTGGCGACGCGAAACGTGTTCTTGCGCCGGCCATAATACCCTTTCGCTGCCTTGATGACCTTGCGGTGACGGGCGTGTGTCGTCACGCCGCGTTTCACACGAGACATTGATCAAACTCCTTGGATAGAGAGCGGCGCACCTGCGAGCGCCGGTTTTAACGCTTGGCGTAGGGCAAAAACTGTTTGACGATCCGCGCGTCGCAATCCTCCAAGATGCGCGTGCCGCGCATCTGGCGGATAAACTTGTTGCTGCGCTTGATCATGCCATGGCGCTTGCCGGCGTGTTGCGCGCGCACCTTTCCCGTCGCTGTTAAGCGAAAGCGCTTCTTCGCCCCGCTTTTTGTCTTGAGTTTGGGCATTTGCTTTCCTTTAACTTTTGTCGAAGGGGGTAAACCCCTGTCTGCCTGTGAAAATTGCGGTTGCGCCGTCGGCCGCGACCGACCCCACCGCGTCGCTTCATCTGTGTGAAAAGCTTTGCAAGTCGCCTCGGCATGCCCTGAGCGCCGGACCACTTTGACCGTAGCGAACCTATATCCAAACGGCCCGTCGCGCAAGGGCGCGCCGTTCGCCCGGAACAGCAAGTCGTGGCATTTACGTGCCACGCAACTGCCAAACGACCGTTGCAAGATATGTGCAAGCTTGCCTGCTGTAGGCCTGGACGGATAAGACGCTGTCGGAACCTGATGGATGCGACTTCTGATTGGATGGATAAAAACATGCTGGTTTCGGTCAAATCGAAGGTGACTCTGGCTGCGATTGCTTTAACGATTGCCGCGACGCTGCTCGGCGCAACCGCCACGGGCGCGAATGCACGGGAATGCACGCGCCTGGGCTTCTCGGTGAACGATTATGGCATTGAGATACCGAAGCGTGACTCACAGCGGCTGCTTGACGACTACATTAAGAAGTGGACAGCCGAACGTGGCATCGAAAACTACACGGTCGGAAAAAAAGAGGTCACCTGCGAACTCTACCTCGATCTGATCCTGTTCGACGAACACACCTGCACCGCTGAAGCGCCTGTCTGCTGGTAGACCCGCGCCTGCAGCCCTCCCGCCGGCAAAACGGTGGCTTGCCGTGTGCGTTTCACACGACAATCCTTTTATTCGCCTCCAAATCTCTCTATATTAAGCCTGTCAGCTCGGCTGACTATGGCGATAAACGGCCGTCGGAATAAGCCCATCGGACCCGGGGGCAGTACCCGGCGCCTCCACCACAACCCCGCATTTCAAGGTCAGCGTGTGAAGCCTGGCCGGCGTGGGGTTCTGATGGGGGCGAACTAGGATCGACGAGGGTGTAAAGGACGGACTTTCGCCCGGCATGGTACCGCCGTTATAGGGCCAAAACAGTAGTTGCGAACGACAACTATGCTCCGGTTGCTCAGGCTGCGTAACGCAGCTTAGGCACCGAAATTCAAGTCCTGAGCCCTAAGCACGCTCAGGCGCGGTACGGAGGGCACCGGGCAACAGAAGCCCTCCATCCCTCAGGTGCCGGCGAAAAGGTACGTCGATCTCAGCCTGGTCGGAAAGATGTCAAACGACGAATTTCGTTACGACATTCTCGCGCAGGAGGCTCTCCGCGGCGTCGTGCGTTCAGTGTTGCGGCGCGTCGAAAAACGGGGGCTTCCCGGCGATCATCATTTTGTTATCACCTTTGACACCACCGCGCCGGGCGTTTCGCTCTCCAAACGGCTGATCGAACGTTATCCGTTGGAGATGACGATCGTTATCCAGTACCAGTTCTGGGGATTGAAGGTCTACGAGAACGCCTTTGAGATCGGCCTGTCCTTCAACAATGTGCCGGAGACGCTGGTCATCCCGTTTCGCGCGATGAAAAGCTTTCAGGATCCGAGCGTCGGCTTCATGCTGCAGTTCGGGGGTATGGAAGCGCCGGGCGATCAGGTTGCCGGCGACGGCCAGGATACCGACATGCCACCCGCTCAGGAGCCGGCGCCAACGGCGAGCACAGCAAAGCTTCCCAGACCGGTTGAGCCAGCTCTGCCCAGCCCGAGCGAACCTGCCATGGTTGGCGCGGGTGACCCCGAGACTGCCGGCGATACGGCGGAGACATCTGCGGCCAAACCAGACGACGACCACGAGAAAACAGACGGCGACGGCGAATCCGAAAAGGACAAGAAGGGGGCCGAAGTCGTTGACCTCGACGCCTTCCGCAAAAAATAGCGTCGCAACGCCGTGTTGTTACAGGTCGGTATAGTTCGGGCCGCCGCCACCTTCCGGCGGAACCCAGTTGATGTTCTGCGCCGGATCCTTGATGTCGCAGGTCTTGCAGTGCACGCAGTTCTGCGCGTTGATCTGGAAGCGCATGCCGTTCTCCGAAGGGACCACCTCATAAACCGCCGCCGGGCAGTAACGCTGCGCCGGTTCGTCGAACTTCGGCAGGTTCTCCTCGATCGGGATCGATTGATCGCTCAGCACCAGGTGAACCGGCTGATCTTCCTCGTGGTTGGTCCCGGACAGATACACCGAGGATAGCCGGTCGAATGTCAGGACCCCGTCCGGTTTGGGATACTCAATCGGTTTGAACTGCGCGGCCGGCTTGAGCGTTTCGTGATCCGGTTTGCCGTGGCTCAGCGTGTAGTTCAGGAACGGCATAGCCGTGTTCAGCCACATATCAGCCCCGCCGAGCACGGTGCCCATCAGCGTGCCGAACTTGGACAGCAGCGGCTTGACGTTGCGAACCTTCTTGAGGTCTTTGGCGATCGCGCTTGAGGCATAAGCCTTTTCAAATGTCTCCAGACGATCGCCCGCACGCCCCTCGCTCAGCGCCTCGAACGCTGCCTCTCCCGCGAGGAGTCCCGACAGCATCGCATTGTGCGATCCTTTGATTCGCGGCACGTTGACAAAACCGGCGCTACAGCCAATCAACGCCCCGCCGGGAAAGGTGAGCTGCGGCACGGACTGATAGCCGCCTTCGCTGATCGCCCGCGCGCCATACCCGACGCGCTTGCCACCCTCCAACATGGGCGCAATGCTCGGATGCGTCTTGAACCGCTGCAGTTCCTCGAATGGGGCGATGTAGGGGTTTTCATAGTTCAGATGGACGACGAAGCCGACGGAGGCCAAGTTCTCGCCCCAGTGGTATATGAAAGATCCGCCGCCCGTGCGGTCGTCGAGCGGCCAGCCCAAAGTATGCTGCACCAGCCCGGGCTGATGCTTTTCGGGCGGCAGTTCCCAGAGTTCTTTGAGGCCGATGCCGTATTTTTGCGGCTCTCGATCGGCGTTCAGGTGGAACGCGCGAATTAGCCGCTTGGCCAGCGAACCCCGCACGCCTTCGGCAATCAGCGTATATTTGCCGTGCAGCTCGATGCCGCGCTCAAAGCCGGGTTTGGGCTGGGCATTGTGGTCGAGCCCCATATCTCCGGTTGCAACGCCGATGACCGCGCCTTCGCTGTCGGTCACCAGTTCGGTGGCTGCGAAGCCAGGATAAACTTCGACACCCAGCTCCTCGGCTTGTTCACCCAGCCAGCGGCACACATTCCCGAGACTGACGATGTAGTTGCCGTGATTGTTCATCAGCGGCGGCATCATGAAGTTCGGAATGCGGATCGCGCTGTTTTCGCGGAGATACAAGAAGCGGTCGTCTTTCACCGGCGTGTCGAGCGGCGCGTCCTTTTCGCGCCAGTCGGGGATGAGTGTGTCGAGTCCGATCGGATCAACCACCGCGCCCGAGACAATATGCGCGCCGACTTCAGAGCCCTTCTCCAGCACGACAACGGACATGTCGTGATCCTTTTCAGCGGCAAGCTGTTTCAGCCGGATCGCAGCGGACAAGCCGGCCGGGCCGGCGCCGACGATGACAACGTCGAACTCCATCGCTTCGCGTTCGGGCAACTGGGTGGACTGCTCGCTCATAACAACTCCTTTGTCGATGCCCGGAAATACTTTGGGGGTGCGTAAGCGTCAATGCGTCATGTCGGCTTGCGCTCAGTGGCGGATTACCGTCAAGGTAGCATCCGAACATACGCGCCGAGATGCGCAATACGACTTGCGCTTCTTCCAACAGCGCCTCAGCCCTCGGATCAGCCAGTCAAAGACCATGAGCGAGATTTCCCAGGCAGTACGGGTCCGCGCCATGCTCGAATGGTATCAGGCCATGGGCGTTGACGAGGTCATTGCCGAGACACCGCTTGATTGGGCGTCGGCTACGTTCGAGACGCGCCGGCTTCAAAATCAGCCCAAACGAAGCGTTACCGCTACCCCCAAGCCAGAGCGCGTGGCCAAGGCAGCACACCAGCCACGGCCGGGGAGCGACGTCGCAGCACTCGCCACCCTGGATGCTGTCGAAACCGCACTCGCCGAGTTCGACGGATGCGGCCTGAAGCGAACCGCGAAATCGCTATGCTTTGCACGCGGCAGCCCAAGCGCGCGCGTCATGCTGATTGGTGAAGCGCCTGGCCGCGACGAAGATCTCCAAGGCCGGCCATTCGTCGGCCGGGCTGGTCAACTTCTCGACCGGATGCTGCGGTCGATCTCGCTCGATCCATCCGATGTCTACATCACAAATGTTGTGTATTGGCGTCCGCCTGGCAACCGCAATCCCTCCCCCCAGGAGGTCGAAGCATGCCGTCCGTTCCTGATGCGCCAGATCGAGTTGGTCGCGCCGGAGATTATGGTGCTGCTCGGCGGAGCGGCGGCAAAGCATATGCTCGGCACCAGCGAGGGCATCATGAAGCTGCGCGGAAAATGGCGTAATATAAGTATGGGCGGCCATAGTTGCCGGGCGATCGCCACGTTGCATCCCGCCTATCTATTACGCAGTCCGCTCGGTAAGCGGCTGGCTTGGCGCGACCTGCTGATGATCTACGACGCGCTTGATGGCAGCGGCTAAAGCAGCTTGCGGACCTCGGTGCGGAGGTAAGGCACGACCTCAGCCTCGAACCAGGGATTGCGCTTAAGCCAGGCGGTATTGCGCCAGGACGGGTGCGGCAACGGCAGATGACGCGGCCTCTCATCCAATGTCGCATAGTCGCGCCAATGGGCGACCGTCTCTGTTAGTGAGGGCCGGGCATCGCGTCCAAGGTGCCATTTCTGCGCGTACCGTCCGATCAGCAGGATCAGATCGAAGCGGGGTAGCGCGTCGAACACTGCGTCCCGCCAAGTGCGTGCGCATTCCTTGCGCGGCGGCAGGTCACCGCCCTTTGTGTCGAGACCGGGAAAGCAAAAGCCGATCGGCACGATAGCCACACGGCTTTCATCGTAGAATTCGTCGCGTGTCACGCCCAACCAGTCGCGGAGCCGGTCGCCGGATGGGTCATTGAACGGCAGGCCACTCGCATGAACGCGGGTTCCGGGCGCCTGCCCGCACACGCACAGCCTTGCCGTGGAACTTACGCTCAACACAGGCCGGGGCTCATGGGGCAGCGGTTCCCCGATCGGTTCTTCGATGCAGAGGCGGCAGGCCGCGATGCGGGCGCGCAGACCCTCAAGCCGATCGGCCATGCTCAGCGGCACGCTCACAGCTCGATCACCATCCCGTCCTCGGCGAGCGCCACGCGCGGATCGCGCACCTCTTCGCGTTTCGCCAGCATTGCATCGCTCATATGGGTAAGCAGCACTTGTTTCGCCCCGATCGAATCCAGATGCCGCAGGATCGTCAGGTAGTCGAGATGCATCTCCAGCGGCTTGTCATATTGGAAGCACTCCATGATGAAGAGATCGGCATCGCGCCCGGTTTCGATCAACGCGTCGACCCAGCCGCTATCGCCGGAAAACGCCAGCACCTTATCTTCCAGCGAAAAGCGCAAGGCATACGAGGGCGCGCCGGAATAATGCTTGACCTCGAACGGCGTGACGCTGACCGCGCGGACCTGCGTCGTCTGCCCTGCGCTGAGCGGCACGAAGGACATGTCGAATTCGCGCTGGTGTTCGGTGATGAGCGGGAACATCGCCTCGCAGGCAATGTGAAAGCGCGCCTCCAGTGCCGCCGGGCCGACCAGCGTGAGCGGCTTGGAGCGGCTGGCGATGAAAACCGCGTCGATGAGAAAGAACGGCAGACCGCCGAAATGATCGCCGTGCAAATGCGAGATGAAGATCGTATCGACATCATCGGTGCTGAAGCCAGCGCGCTTGAGTGACACCAGCGCTGTCGCGCCGCAGTCGAGCAAAAAGCCGGTCTCGCCGCTCTGGACGTGAAAGCAGGTGTTGAAGCGTCCGCCGGAGCCAAACGCATCCCCGCTCCCTGTGATGGTGAGTTTCATTGCATCAAATTCCTGCTTGGGCAATGCCCTCGCGGGCCTTGAGCGCGTCGTACCATCGGTCGACATGCTGGAGGCCCTGCGGCCGGTCGATCCGCGCGGGTTTCATGAAGCCGACTGCAACGAATGCCGTGATATCGGCAATGGTATAGGCGTCACCTGCAACAAATGCATTTTCGGCAAGCTGGTCGTTCAGCAAGCGCAGGCCGTTGACGACGCGGTCCCGGTTCACTTCGGCCCACTCGGGCAGTTGAGGCGATTCCAGCGCCGCCAGTCGCGGGTGCGTATGCCGGAACACATGGGCAACCGGGTGGAACAGGCTAAACTCCATCCGCCGGTTCCACATTTCAACACGCGCGGCCTCCAAAGGATCGCGCCCGAACAGCGGCGGCTCCGGGTAAAGCGCCTCCAGATAGCGGCAGATGGCGACCGTCTCGCTCAACGCCTCTGCGTCATCCAGCACGAGGACCGGCACGCCGGCATATGGGTTCAGGCGAAGGAATTCTTCGCGCTTATGTTCGCCGGCCAGCAGATCGACGCTTTCGTAAGCGATATTGAGGCGCTTCTCCGCTACAAAAATCCGGACCCGGCGCGGGTTGGGCGCCCCGCGCGCGTCAATAATCTTCATACCCTGCATGCCTTTATGCTCGCCACCGGCCATGTTCCGTAGCCCCGCGCCCTCGCGGACTAACACCTTATCATGGGAAGAGTGTGCAATTGAGAGGCGGACGTAAACCGTCTGTTAGGCATTCTGCCCGAACACTACACGCATTCGATGCTGTGCCTTCATCCGGTCAGCGGCTGCCGCTAGCGTCCTAAGCTTCATCACATCGCTGCTGGGTCAAGCACCCGAAACGTTTGTAATGCAACGCCATGAGAGTGCAACACACCGCAGAGGCCAAGATCGAGAGCGACGGACGTCCCAATTCGCCAACCCCTCTCCAGAGTGCAGCGGATGACCGCGGCGTTGCCGCGCAGCAATCCGGCGAAGAGGGACAGTTTGAGTATGAGCGGCTGCGCATGTTCGCGGCCAATGAGTTGTCGGCTTGGGCAGCCATGCCGCTTCTGGCGTTCGTCGTCTCGTTGGCGCTGGTGAACTGGGCGCCGATCGAGCAACTCGGGCTCTGGCTTGCGGCTGTGTTGATCGCCAAGGGAATTGTGCTTGCGCTCTGCCGGCAGCCGGCACAAGGGCCTAGTGCCGTGCGCACCTGGCGCGGCAAGCTGTGGGCGGCCGAATTCCTCTACGGCATGACCTGGGCCGGCCTGGCGTTCATCGACATCACCAGCCACCATCAAGCGGCCTATTTTCTGATCTTCGCGGCGTTCGTGATCGTTGTAGCGAGCCGCATGATCTTTGCGTCCACGGTCATGCCGCTACTGTATCCTGGCACGGTTCCGCTAACGGCGGCGCTGGTCATTCATTCAGCGCTCAAGGGCGACATGTTCTACCTGTCGCTGGCCTTCGTCGCAGCAGCCATCCATATCTATTTTATCCTGCTCGCCAGGGGGCTCAATACAACGCTTCTGGATATGCTGTCCTATCGCGCGCAGAAAGATGCGCTCATTGCCGAGTTGGAACGTTCCAGAGCGATTTCCGAAGACGCGCGCCAGCGTGCCGAAAATGCGAGCATGGCGAAGTCGCGCTTTCTGGCAACCATGAGCCATGAGCTGCGCACGCCCCTGAACGCTATCCTCGGCTTTTCAGAAGTTATGAAGGACGAGGTGCTGGGCCCGCATGCAACCCCGACCTACTGCACTTACGCCGCCGATATTTACGACAGCGGGCAGCACCTGCTTCATCTCATCAACGAAATCCTCGATCTCTCGCGCATCGAAGCTGGTCGCTATGAATTGAATGAAGGCCGGGTGCCGCTCGAAGAAGTCATGGAAGACTGCCGCCGGCTTATGATCATGCGCGCTGAGGAAAAGGGCGTCGCATTCAAAGAAGATTACCGCGGAATGCCCGAGGCCATCATGGCGGACGAGCGCGCGCTGCGGCAGATTTGTCTAAATCTTCTCTCCAACGCTATCAAGTTTACGCCTCGCGGCGGCACGGTGACCCTACGCTGCAGTATTAACGATGTCGGCGAGCCTTTCCTGAGCGTTTCGGATAACGGTCCCGGTATCCCTGAGCATGAAATCCCGGTTGTTTTACGCTCGTTCGGGCAAGGCGCGTTTGCCCAGGAAAGCGCGGAGGGGGGAAGCGGCTTGGGCCTGCCCATCGTCAAAGGTTTGGCGGAACTGCATGGCGGACGTTTGGAGCTAGAGACGCGCGTAGGGCAGGGAACAACAGCGACCGTAGTGTTTCACAGGCGGCGACTCCTTCGCGGGGACGCAAACGAACCTGTTACAGACAGCACCGCCGGTCATGCCCGCGGCGCGGAGCGCGTCGCCTGAGGCTTGGCGATCGCCCGACCGTCTGCTGCAAGCGCGCGGCATGCCAGAAAGCGCCGCGTCGCCCCCGTTTTGTAATTGCCAAGCGCAGCGAACGTATTATGCTTGCTGGGGAAAAAACGCTTCCGCGCTCAGCGCTGCGTTGGACCGCGAAGAGCGGCTGCGCGTGTAGCCCTGAGTCGCAGTATTTGTATAGACGTCGAGGCCAATTTTGCGCTCAGCGGCGGCCCGACAGGCAGTCAGAACGGGTCGGCTTTGCAAAAGGTCCGATTTAGCACAATGTGGCTGCGCCAACTTTGCTTTTACCTGACGATTATTTGCCTGATCTCAACTTGCCGTCAATTCCGCACCTGCGTGAATTTGCCAGTTTGACTGTTGGTCTGAAGCCGTGTACGGTTCCTCATCATGCACAGCTTTCAAGCATTGCTGTCGCTACGAAAGCGGGCAGATAGATCAAACTTTCCGCGAGAGGGCGTTTTGGAACCGGCAGGCGACGGATTTGGTCTAGCCGGGTCGTCCAGCTTGATGCTGTTATTTGTCATATTGACAACCAACGAATAGCGAGTGAATGACCGATAAACTTACCGTAGAAAACGTCTTTAAAATCTTTGGCCCTGAGCCGGACAGAGCGCTTGAAATGTCGCGCGAGGGGGCAACCAAGGATGAAGTGTTCCGCGAAACCAAGAGCGTCGTCGCCGTGAACGACATATCGTTCAAGGTGCCGGAAGGGCAAATTTTCGTGGTGATGGGCCTGTCGGGGTCCGGTAAGTCAACCCTGATCCGCTGTCTGAACCGACTGTTCGAGCCAACCGCCGGCAAGATCTACGTCGAGGATTTCGACATTACCGCCGCCAACGAAGAGGAGCTCCGCAAAGTGCGCCTGAGCCGCATGGCGATGGTATTCCAGCACTTCGCGCTCTTCCCGCATATGTCCGTCTGGGAAAACGCGGCGTACGGTCTCAAGGCGCGCAATGTTGATGTCGCGGATCGCCGGAAGGAGGCGCTGTCCGCGCTTAAATCTGTGGGGCTGGACGCCTGGGCTGATTCTTATCCGAAGAATCTCAGCGGGGGTATGCAGCAGCGCGTCGGTCTGGCTCGTGCTCTGGCCGTGTCTCCGGAAGTCTTGCTCATGGACGAGCCCTTCTCGGCGCTCGACCCGCTGATCCGCCGCGATACACAAGACGAGTTGATCGAGATTCAGGAGCGCCTCGGAACGACGATCATCTTTATTACCCATGATCTGCAAGAAGCGCTGAAGCTCGGCGATCAGATCGCGATCATGAAAGACGGGCGCTTCGTTCAGGTTGGCACGCCGCAGCAGATCGTGATGGACCCGGCTGACGACTACGTCTTTGAATTCACGCGCGATGTTGACCGCAGCCGCGTGCTCACCTTTGGCAGTATTCGCGATGAAGCGAAAACGCTGACGGGCGATGAGCCGCTTGAAGAACTTAATCGTCGTTTCGAGGCAGATGGCGACCTCAAAGGCATGTTCGTCGTTGACTCGGCCGACAAGCCGCTCGGACTGGTGGAGCGCGATCACCTTGGCGACGCGGACCAAAGCGCAACGGCGCGCAGCTTGATGGATCGGCATTTTGCCAAGGTGCGCCGCTCAACCTTTATCTGCGAGAGTTTTGACCGACTGGGCGACCACAAGTTGTTCGCCGTAGTGGACCGCGAGGGCAAGCTCCGCGGTGTGGTCGATCCGATGAATGTCTTCCAGCATCTTGAGCCGCCCGCAGAAGATGAAGCCGTGCAACCGGGTGGCCGCCCTGGCGAGAAGCCTGACGATCTTGAGGCCGCGGGCGCGCAACGCATGGCTCAGGAGACAGCCTGATGTCAGATAATCCAGCGATTTATGCGCAAACAAGCGGAGGACTGAATCAGCTGCGGCCCTCCGCCTATGCTGAAGGCGGCGAGTTGATACCGCTGGCTGATTGGGTTGACAGTGGCGTTGACTGGCTGGTGTCAAACTTCCGCCCCGCCTTCCAGGCGATTAAATGGCCTGTCGAGCAGGTTTTGAACGGTCTCGACGGATTGCTGCAAGCAACGCCATTCCTAGTCTTTGCGCTGCTCGTGACGCTGCTCGCATGGCGTGTTGCCGGCCGTGGTGTTGCCATCTTCACGATTGTCTCGTTCCTGGTGCTCGACGCCACCGGCGTTTGGAGCGAAACGATGACAACGTTAGCCATGATTCTGACAGCGGTCGTGTTCTGCGCGGTTATCGGAATCCCGTTGGGAATATCCGCCGCTGCGAGCGACCGGTTTGCTTCGGGGCTCCGGCCGGTACTGGATATCATGCAGACGATCCCGCCCTTTGTGTACCTGGTGCCGATCGTCATGCTGTTTGGCGTCGGGCTGGTGCCCGGCGTGATCGCCACGATCATCTTTGCGCTGCCGCCGATTGTCCGCCTTACCAACCTTGGTATTCGACAGGTCCAGGGTGAACTTGTGGAGGCGGGCTACGCCTTCGGATCAACGCCCCGACAGGTGCTCTGGGAGATCCAGATTCCGTTGGCGCTACGCACGATCATGGCGGGTCTTAATCAGACCCTGATGCTGGCGCTGTCGATGGCGGTTATCGCCGCGCTGATCGGCGCGGGCGGGCTAGGCCTGACGGTGTACACGGGGCTGGGACGCCTGGACGTCGGGCAGGCTTTCCTGGGTGGTCTCGGCATCGTGCTTCTGGCGATTGTGCTGGACCGTATTACTCAGGCCCTCGGCACGCAGGGCGAAGAGGCGCAGCCAGGTTGGACCTTTAAAGGGATCCTGCGCATGTTGACAGGTCAGGGTCGGTCAACTCCTGAATCGGGAGAGAAGCCGGCCTCGTCTGCCGCGGAATAACGCGGCAACCTGCAGCGATACCGCTGCAGGAGTTCATCGGCGTCGCGGACGGCCTCAACGGCTGCCGCGCCGTGAGTTTTGCAGAAGTAGGTTTGAAATAGGAGAGGAGATAAGCATGAACGCTGTTAAAGTGTTGTCGCGGCTTGCTCTCGGCGCTGCGACCGCATTTGCGATGACGGCGACCGTCGTCACGAGCGATGCGGTAGCCCAGGAGCCTGGCGAAGGTAAGTCGATCTCCATGGCGCGTGCGACCTGGGACACCGGCTGGTTCCAGGCCGAGCTCTACAAGCAAATGTTCGAGAAGCTGGGCTACGACGTTAGCCAGGTGCGCACGCTGGATAACCCGCCGTTCTATCAGGCGGTTGGCCAGGGCGACATCGATCTGTGGGTCAACGGCTGGTTCCCACTGCACGACACCTACCGCGACACATTCGAGGAAGGTGCCCGCACGATCGGCTACGTTGCAAAGGGCGGCGCGCTGCAGGGTTATCTGGTCGATAAGAAGTCTGCCGAAGAGTATGGCATCACGAGCATCGACGACTTCAAGAAGCCCGAGATCAAGGAAGCCTTCGACGCCAATGGCGACGGCAAGGCGGACCTGGTTGCCTGCCCACCAGGCTGGGGTTGCGAAGAGAAGATCGCCAAGGACCTCGACCAGCTAGAGCTGCGCGATCACATCAACCCGATCAAGGCCGGCTATTCGTCTTCCATGGCGGACGCGCTCGGCCGCTACAAGCAGGGTGACCCGATCCTGTTCTACACTTGGACGCCGAACTGGACGGTTGGTCTGCTGGCACCGGGTAAGGACGTCGTCTGGATCGAGATGCCGAACGCGACCGAGGAAACGACCGTGGCTGGTGTCGAGGGCTGCGTGAATGATCCCTGCGCGCTCGGCTGGCAGGCCAACGACATCCGTCCGGTGGCCAACAAGGAGTTCCTCAAGAACAACCCGGCTGTCAGAGCGGTTCTGAAGAACGCCCGCATCCCGCTGGATGACATTTTTGCTCAAAACGCAAAGATGAACGAGGGCGACGATTCCCCCGAGGATATCCAGCGTCACGCTTCTGAGTGGATTGAGGCGAACAGCGACCTCGTGAACGGCTGGCTTGAGAAGGCCCGCGAAGCGGCAATGTAAGGTGCTAACAGCGGGGTGGGGTCATACCCGCCCCGCCCTTCGCGAACCATACGAAAAGGGCGCGGTCATTCCCGCGCCCTTTTTTAGTGTCTCACTATTCTGGAGCGCCTATTCGTCGCGATAGATCTTCTCGCGCTTTTCGTGCCGCTCCTGCGCCTCCACGCTGAGAGTCGCGATCGGCCGGGCGTCCAGCCGCTTGACCCCGATCGGTTCGCCCGTCTCCTCGCAGTAGCCGTACGTGCCGTCTTCGATCCGCTCAAGCGCTTCGTCGATCTTGGCGATCAGCTTGCGCTGGCGGTCGCGCGCACGTAATTCAAGTGCGCGGTCAGTCTCCGAGGAGGCGCGGTCGGTGAGATCCGGATGCTGTTCGGAATCCTGGAGGTTGTCCAGCGTCTCCCGGCTTGAGCGCAGGATCTCGTCTTTCCAATCGAGAAGCTTCCTGCGGAAATATTCCCGCTGCCGGTCGTTCATGAACGGCTCATCTTCCGACGGCCGATAGTCGTCCGGCAGATCCGTCACGCCCATGCATGCCTCTTTGAAACTGGCCGGTGTCTGAACACGTCTCCGGCTGGTCTCGCCAGTAAGGTGCCAGCCTGCGCCAGCTTTCCCGGCGCACCTCAGAGTTGCCGCGCCCTTACAGCGCCCGGCGCCAATCCTGTTCATGCGTCCCCGCGCGGCGACGCCACTCTTGCGAGCCGATCTCTCACAAATCCCGACGTCTATGTACCTTTAAGCGAAGGGGTGTCAAGCCCAGCGGATTGGGGGCCTGTCAATTGGCTGCGGGCGCGCCATCGCGGGAAAGGTGGTGGGCTCAGGCGGCCTCGCGCACATCGCGCGGCATGTGTACGGCATCAGCAAAAGCGGCAAGTCCGAGCAGGTCGACGCGGCCATTGTCAAAGCCGCCGAGCACCCGCCCATCCTCACGCACCGCGATCTCCCGCAGCGCCGCGCGCGGCCAGCCGTTCTGGGCACAAGCCGCGATCTTCACGAGTCCGGTGCTGTCGGCAAACTGGGTCAAACCGCCTTTGCCGAACTCCAGGTTGACGGTATCGAGGCCCCGTCCAAGATCAAGCGCGAGCATCGTCGGGCCGGCAAGCCGCCCGCGCGCATCGAACGCGACATCGTCTTCAGCAACCCGCCAGCCGCGCGCGGCGGCCTGCATGGTCAGCGCCTGGCCCGTGACGCGGAACAGCAGCCGCCAGCGATCGGGAGCCAGCATGGCCCATTTGAAGCGGATCGTAATGTCTCGCCCCCGCATATCAAAAATACGGACCTCGCCACCCGCAAGAGCCTGCCGCGCCAGCAGCTCCGGCTCGGCATCTGCCAGTCTGTCATCTAGGGCTTTCGCCACCGGCGCTTTGGGCAGGTTCGCCTTGTAGCGTATCGCCGTGGTCGCGCGCGCCGGCATTACGGGACCGTCTTCCAGGCGGATCGGCGTCAGACGCAGGCCGGGCGAGTCGTCAGCCATGCCGTCCGAGCGGCTCATGAGCACGAGCCCTTCGCTATTGACGAGATAGCCAAGACGGTCAGGCGCGAAATCCATTTGTCTGGTCACCCGCGGCGCGGCATCGAATACAAGCTGATCGTCCTCGAACGCGACCGGTTCGCCAGCATAGACCGGGCGCATCTGATCTTCCGCGGCGCTGAGGTTCCGGGATGGCCGCCATGTGGCAGACTCTGGCTCGGGCCCATCCGGCTCCAGATATCTGGCAATATCCTCCAGCCTGCTGATCGGCTTTCCGATCCGGCTCATCGCGGCGCTGAATACGCGAAACGCCATCATGTCTTCGCTCCCGAACCGCTTCTCACGCGCCCATGCGTCTACGGCGCTCATTATCCATGAACACAGTTTTCAATTTGACACGAAAGGGATTAACGAATTGACAACGCATTCATCCTGAGCGTGCGAGCGATTGGCGCTATGAGCCTCTCAGACCTGACTGACAAGACAGCCGAGACCCTGCGGAATGCGGGCGCTTTGACCGGCGATCTGTTGCGTCCGACCCTCCGACTGGGCGTTACGGGCCTGGCGCGGTCGGGTAAGACCGTGTTCATTACCTCGATGGTCCACAACCTGCTGCATGGCGGACGGCTGCCATTCTTCGATCCGATGGCGCAGGGCCGTATCACCGCGGTGTTTCTGGAGCCGCAGCCGGACGATGATGTGCCGCGCTTTGCCTACGAGGACCACCTCGCGGCAATGACCGGGCCGGACCGTCACTGGCCGGAAAGCACCCGGCATATTAGCCAGCTTCGCCTGACTTTGGAGTATGAACCGCTGGCGCTTTGGCGGCGTCAGCTTGGGCCCGGCCGGCTCCATGTCGATATCGTCGATTACCCAGGCGAGTGGCTGCTCGATCTGGCGCTGCTGGACATGCGGTTTGAGGACTGGTCCAGGCTGTCTCTGGAGATGGCACAGCGCCAGGATCGCGCCGATGCGGCCGCACCGTTCCTGCAGTTCTTGGGTCAAATCAACCACACCCAGCCCCAGGATGAGCGTCTGGCGCAGGAAGGCGCACGGCTGTTCACGGCTTATCTGCGCGCCAGCCGCGACGCAGCGCTGGGGCTGGTGGCAACGCCGGGGCGTTTTCTTCTGCCGGGCGTGTTCGCGGGCACGCCTGCTGTGACCTTCTGCCCTCTGCCTCTACCTGACGGTCCGAAACCGGGGCGCGGCAGCCTTTGGGCGATGATGGAACGCCGCTTTGAATCCTATAAATCCGCGATCATTCGACCGTTTTTTCGCGACCATTTTGCCCGGCTGGACAGGCAAATCGTGCTCGTCGACGCGCTGTCGGCGCTCGCGAACGGCCCGCACGCGATTCAGGAGATGGAAAACGCTCTGGCCCGCATCCTGACCTGCTTCAACCCCGGCGCAAAATCCTGGCTGGAGCTGGTGCTGGGCCGGCGGATCGATCGCGTCCTGTTCGCGGCGACCAAAGCCGACCATGTTCATAGCGCAAGCCACGACCGGCTGGAGGCGATTCTGCGGTATATGGTCCGAACGGCGTCCGCGCGGACAGAAGGCGCGGGCGCGCAATCCCAGGCGGTGGCGCTGGCGGCTGTTCGCGCGACACGGGAAGGCGACGTCGTCAGCAACGGTGATCGGCTGCCGACGGTTCTGGGGTGTCCGATCGCGGGCGAGCGGATCGGCGGCGAGATTTTTGATGGCATACGCGAGGCGGCGATCTTCCCGGGCGACCTGCCGGAAGACCCGGCAGCAGCGCTCGCGTCGGACTTTTCGCTTACGGATGCGGCGGGCGGAAGCTTCGCTTTCGCCCGGTTCCGCCCGCCGAAAGTCGCGCGCAGCGCCCTTGGGCAATTGGCGCCGCTGCCGCATATCCGATTGGACCGCGCGTTGAATTTCCTGTTGGGAGACCGCATCGCATGACCGGACCAAAGCCGCGCAAACCCGCCGTCTTCAGCGCCGATGACGCCGCGATGCGCTTTGACGCGCCGGCGCAGGAGCCGGAAACCGCCGAGCACACGGCCCCGCAGGCCGCGGAGCCGTCGCCGGCGCGTGGCTGGCGCTGGGGTGCGCTGTTGCTGTCCGCATTAGGCGGGCTCGTCGCACTGGCGCTCACCTCCTGGGCCATGCAAACCGTCGCTGCGTTGTTCGCTGGGGGCGGCTGGCTGGGCTGGGCCGCCCTTGGGCTTGCGGCGTTCGCGGGGTTTTGCGCACTGATGTTGATCGTCAGCGAGATCGCGGGTCTGATGCGGCTCGGGCGCGTGACCCGGCTGCGGGCGCAGGCCGAAAGCGCGCTGGCGCAGGCCGAAGATGCCAGCGCGCCGGAGAGGCAGCGCGGCCAAGCCGTCAAGACCGCCGCAACCGCGCTGGAACGGCTGTTCGATGGGCGTCCCGACATGGCTTGGTCGCTCCGGCGTTTCCGCGAGCATCGCGGTGACATCCTGGCGCCGCGCGAAATGATGGTGTTAGCCGAGCGCGAACTCCTTCAGCCGCTCGACAGACGCGCCAGCGCCATGATCGCCGCCTCGGCGCGGCGCGTTTCGGTGATCACGGCTATCAGCCCTTCCGCGCTGGTCGATGTCGGGTTTGCGGCCTACGAAAATCTGCGGCTGATGCGCCGCCTGGCGACGCTCTATGGAGGGCGCCCAGGCTTTCTCGGGCTGATGCGTCTGGTCCGTCTGGTGATCGCGCATCTGGCCGTGACAGGCGGGGTCGCGCTCGGGGATGATGTCGTACAGCAAGTTGTCGGGCACGGGCTCACGGCGCGGCTTTCGGCCCGGCTGGGGGAGGGTATCGTCAACGGCGCGTTCACCGCGCGCATCGGCATTGCAACGCTGTCGCAGTGCCGGCCGCTGCCCTATATCGAAGCGCCGCCGCCGCGTCTCCGCGCGCTGCTGGCCGATCTGATTCGCCGGGAACGCCGGGCCGCGCAAAGCGAGCCGGTATGAACCCGCTCAGCAATTCTGTTCAGAAGCCTGTCGCGCCGTTCGTACTTAGTTGCGAATCACAATGCGCGTTCGGCCCGGCCCGTGTCGCCTGACCAGATAAAAGAGTTCGCGCGCCGCGCGCGGATGAAGCCGCACGCACCCGTGCGAGGCGGGTCGGCCGAGACGGCTCACCTCGTTGGTCCCATGAATGGCGTAGCCGCGATAGAAGAAGATCGAATGCGGCATCGGCGCATTGTTGTATCGGCTCGAATAATGCATCTGCCGCATCACGGTCGGGCGGAAGGTGCCCCGCGGCGTGCGGTATCGACCTCGTCCGGTCGAAACGGGCCATGAATGGCGCAGATGCCCGTTCACGTAAACGTTCATTTTCTGGGCGCTCAGGTCGATGCGCGCCAGGATGCTCGCCGATGCCGGTTCAGCAAGCAGCAGCAGCGGCAGGACAGCAAGAAGCAGTTTGAGACAACGCGGCATGGCACCCTCCTCAACGCAGCACACGAGCAAACACAGCAGGGTAACCAGGATACCATCTCTGTGGCACAGTTAGAATATCCAGGAAGGCGGGATCTGGGCGCTCGGTGAGAAGGGGCGAGAGACGGAGCCCGAGCGGGGGGCGGGGTATGACGGGCACGGTGGCTCCGTCTCTCAACTCGATATTCCTGGTGCGCCGCGCACAAGCGAGGGGCGAACTTGCGCGCGGCGCTACTTAGGGGCACGCGGGAGCCGCAAAAACGCGCGGCCGACAGATCGCGGTCCGATCGCCAGGCCGCTCTGCGGCGCATGACCGAGACCGGCCTGGCTTGGTATCGGCCAGAGACGCTTTGCGTTTGCTGGTCAGTCGGAAGCAGAACGGCGCAACACCGCTGCCTCCCTGCGCCGCAAATCCACTCAGCGTCTCGGATCAGACCGTTAACGCGACTCGAACCCAACGCAACTTCAACACAACAGGCAAACGCACCGCTTACGCGTACGCAACGCTTACGCGACCGATCGCGATCATCGTCATGACAACCGCAAGGCCATAGAGCGATCCGGGAACCCGTCGCGCACCTGGCGCGCCTCGGCTAAGGCCTCCGGATCGTCTGAGCGCAAACATTCTGCGAGCAATTCCAGAAGCGAAGCGTGCATCTGGCGCTCGGCATGGCTCTGCGGCGGCGTTTGCGCCAGGCACCGCAAAATCTCTCCGTAATCAGGCATCTCCCCGCACCCGTTCCGCTGCTTCGGAGCGCTGCTCATTGTGCGTCAGCGACCGCGTTGCTTGATGTGTGTTTTATCACCCACGCATGTGACAGAAAAAAGGCTTAGGCGAGAAAAAATATTGACACATGCAAACACCACACAACCACACTCCGCGCGATGGGGCGCTCCTGCGCGCTCGGCCTTGGGGAGAACCTCAAGCGTTTTCATCCGGCGGCCATACGTCTCTGGCACGATGTAACCAATCGTTTAGGCTGTCGGGGTTGAAGGTCCACCTGTTTTGAGCGAATTGATGCATCACGTAGTTCAGGCACACGAACACATCTTAACCAATGCGCGCATTGTACTGCCCGATGAGGTCATCGACGGCACGGTCGTCATCAGGCGCGGGATGATCAGCGCGGTCGATGATTCGCCCAGCCATTTGCCCAGCGCTGAGGACCTGGAAGGCGATCTTCTGCTGCCCGGCCTGGTGGAGCTGCATAGCGACAATCTTGAGCGCCATGTCATGCCGCGGCCCGGGACCCAGTGGCCGGTTGATGCCGCCGTGCTTAATCACGATCGCGAAATGACGGCTTTCGGCGTTACGACGGTCTGCAATGCGCTGTGCGTCGGCGAGGTCCACAGCCATGCGATGCGCGTGCAGCTTCTCGACGACATGGCCAGTGGGCTGGACCGTCAGATCGCCGCGGGCACGTTAAAAGCGGACCACCATCTGCACTGGCGCTGCGAACTGAGCTATGGCGGGCTTCTGGCATTGTTGGAACCGCTTCTCCAACATTCGCGCCTGCGCGTCCTCTCGCTGATGGATCACACGCCAGGACAGCGCCAATTCACGGATGAAAGCCGTTATGCCGCCTATTATCAGGGCAAGTTCAATATGTCGGATGCCGAACTTGCCGAGTTCATTGCAGAGCGTAAGGCCGATCAAGCTCGCCACAGCGCCGCCAATCGCCGCCAGACGGTGCGCTGGGCCCATGAGCGGGGACTGGTGTTAGCCAGCCACGACGACGCGACGCCCGCGCATGTGGCCGAAGCCGCAGCCGACCGCGTCGCGGTCGCCGAATTCCCGACGACGCTGGAAGCGGCCCGCGCTGCGCATGAGGCTGGACAGGCCGTGCTGATGGGCGGCCCCAACATCGTGCGTGGTGGTTCGCATTCCGGCAATGTCAACGCCGTCGCCCTCGCCGAGGCGGGCACGCTAGACGTGCTATCCGGCGATTACGTGCCGGCCGCGCTGGGCCATGCGATGCTGCTGTTGCCCCGTGTGTGCGAGGTTGTCGGGCTGCCTCAGGCGGTGGCCATGGCGACGCGGAACCCGGCCCGCGCCGTTGGTCTCGATGACCGAGGCGCAATCGCACCAGGTCTACGGGCCGACCTGATCCGGATTCATGACCAGGATGGCATGCCCGGCTTGCGTGCGGTCTGGTGCGGCGGAGAGCGGATTGCTTGATGGACGCGACGGCGGATGAAAACGGCCCAGGCGTGTTGGTGCTGGTCGCCGGGCCTTCCGGCGCGGGCAAGGACACGCTGATCGGCGCGGCGCGCGCGCACTTTTTCGGAGACGACCGATTCGTGTTTCCGCAGCGCGTCGTCACGCGGGCGAGCGATGTGACCGAGCAGGTGCGCCAAGTCTCGATGAGCGAGTTCGATGCGATCGAAACGCGTGGTGGCTTCTTCCTCGCATGGCGCGCCCACGGTCTCGCTTACGGCATACCGGCTGAGGTGCGCGCGCGCCTCTTATCTGGCTGCGTTGTCGTCGCAAATGTGTCACGTCGCGTCGTAGACGCTGCGTTTACGCAGTGGCCGCACAGCCATGCCGTCTTTGTCCATGTCGCGCCGGACATCCTGAGGGCACGCCTGCAGAGCCGTGGCCGCGAAACCGCCGGCGAGATTGGGGCGCGGCTTTCGCGGACGGGGACTAAAAGGGGCGCGTCGGTAGCTGCGAACGCGCCGCAAGGGGCGACCATCATTGACAATACTGGTCCGCTCGCTGAGGCGATTACGGCGTTTATCTCAGTACTCGAAACTCAGGCCCAAAGGGCGCAGCGTTCAATGAGCCGAAACGGAGTGGCCTGATCCTGTTCGCCGAGCAAGCTTAAGCTGTCGATCCTGAGTGGCGCGCCGATGAGAGGTTCGACACGCGGCGCGAGCGCATGTTCCACCTGATCGAGACTCTCCGGCGGCAGCGGCCCAGCAAGCGTGATGTGGAAGCGGAAATCGCTGAGCACATACGGATAGCCGAAGTCGTGCAGGTGTTGGATTTGTCGCGCGGAATGATGCTCGGAGGGATAACGCGCCAGATCGGCCTCCGTAAGCGGCGCGCGAAACGCGTTGAAATGCGTCACCGTTTCCGCCGCGAGCCAGTCAAGCCGGGCCGTCCTGCCCTCCGGAATCAGCGCCAGGTGCTGCGAGAGCCGTTCGATCCGCAACGCGGCGGTTTCATGCGCAGTACGCCGAGCGCAGAATGCGCGCAGCGTCTGCGCTATCATCTGCGTCGTCACGCCCTCGGCAGGGCGGAATGGCGCCTGGATCGTGCCATGCAGGCCGTAGCGGCGGGGGCGTGCAATCGCTTCTGCGGCCAGATCCGCCGACAATCCGAAGGTCGCGGGCGGGCCCACATCGCAGTGCTCTGGACAGATGCCAAACCATTCGCGCCCAAAAGCGGCCAGCGCGCTTTCCGCTGGCGGCAGCCAGAAAATGGCATAGCGCGCAAATTCGCCCATTGCCCCGCTCAATGCTTCCGGCCCTCGGCGACGCTCGCGAGTGCCTCGGCCAGCCGCTGCAAGAAAAGCCGCACCGCATCGGGGTCGTCCAGCCGATAGGTGGCCGCTGTCTCCAGATCGGTCTCGTTCACCAGGATGCCAATCCCGTTACCGGCAATGGCGCGGAACGCATCCTCATCCGTGGTATCATCGCCGATATAAAGAATGCCCTGCGTCGGTACGTTAAGGCGCTGCGCTAGCAGGGCGACCGCGCGGCCCTTGTTCCAGTCGATATGTGGTTGAAACTCATGGACTTTTTTGCCCTGCAGGACGCGCAGGCCCGGATGCTGCTCATGCAGGTCCGAAACGAGTTTCTCCACCTTCGGCATATCGGCCAGCGCCGTTTTACGGTAGTGCACAGCGGTCGAAAATGGTTTGCGTTCGATAAGAATGCCGTCGATCCCGCTGGCTGCGCGTTCCGCCGCATCAGCGGTGTCGGCAATTGCCTGGCGGTAGGAGTCAGCAGGGCCATAGGTCTGCGCCGGCTCACCCGGAAACTTGAGTTCGAAGCCGTGGCTGGCGGCGAAAATCAGATCGATATCCACCATAGCACGCGCATCGCTCAACTGCCGGCCGGTGACGATCGCGACCGGTGTTTGCTTTGTTAGTGCAACAATCGCCGCGCGCATCTCATCGCCTAGGACCGCTTCAGGCGGCGAGGGCCGGATCGGCGTGAGCGTGCCGTCATAATCGAGGCATACGACATGCGGCTGGCTGGTGAGGTGGCGCGCGATGTCCTGCACCCGCGCAAGCGCATTATCGGTTGTCATGTTTGGCTCGGGTCCGTCTTCGGACGCCCGTCCGGCGCATGGACAGGCGTATGTTTGCGCTCGGCCTGTCGGAAATCGGCTGCGCCCTAGTCTGTGTAAATGCGTCTTGCCGCGTGGCCAAGGGCGAATTCAGCCTGCACGCTGGACCCGTGCGTCGCGCATGACTATTTCCTAACGAGTAATGTGTGCAGGCACGAGGAGATCAACGTGACGGGGCTCAGAAACAGGTTCACAGGCACAGCTGTGGCGCAACGCCGCCAACTGGCCGGCGCGCTATGGGTTTTCCTCGGTGTTATTGCGTCCCTGCAGATCGCTGCGGCCGCCGAGGTCAAGGACTCGGAGCAACACAGTTTCCGCGTTGTTACTGTCGCCAGCGGTCTGGCGCATCCCTGGGGCATGACGTTTCTGCCCGGCGGCGAGTTGCTCGTGACCGAACGGGATGGCCGGTTGCGCGTCGTGCGCGACGGCAAGCTCGATCCACAGCCGGTTTCAGGTCTCCCGCGGATGATGGTCGGCGGGCAGGGTGGCTTGCTCGATGTCGCGCTTGATCCCGACTATCAAGACAATGGCCTAATTTACTTCGCTTATGCCGGCGGCCGGCCCGGCTCGGTCGGAACGGAAGTGGCCCGTGGACAGCTGGACCTGGACGAGATGACCCTGCACGACGTCGAGACCATCTTTAAGGTCGACCCAAAGACGCCGGGCGGCGCGCACTATGGCGGGCGGCTGCAGTTCCACCCGGACGGCACCCTGTTCGTAACGCTTGGCGATCGCTATAGCTACCTGGATCAAGCGCAGAGCGTGGAGAACCACCTCGGGACCATTGTGCGCATTAACCCGGATGGCAGCGTGCCGGACGACAACCCGTTCGTCGGCCGTGACGATGCGAAGCCGGAGATCTACACCTACGGCAACCGCAATGTGCAGGGCATCGCGCTGCGGCCGGGCACCACGACAATCTGGGCGCATGAACATGGGCCGCGCGGCGGTGACGAGTTGAACATCCTCAAACCGGGCGCGAATTATGGCTGGCCCGCCATCACATACGGCATCGATTATTCTGGCGCGATCATCTCGGAAAAGACCGAAGCACCCGGCATGGAGCAGCCGGTGGTCTATTGGGACCCGTCGATAGCTCCGAGCGGAATGACGTTTTATGACGGCGATGCTTTTCCGGAGTGGCGCGGGGACATCTTCCTCGGGGCGCTCGCGCACCGGCATTTGCGCCGGCTTGAGATGGACGGCGACGAAGTCGTCGGACAGGAGGAGCTCTTGGCCGACCTGAACGCGCGCATCCGTGACGTGGTCCAAGGACCAGACGGCATGCTCTACGTCTTGACAGACGCGGCGAACGGGCGGATTTTGCGGCTGGAACCTCGTGCGGAGTAGGCGCTGCACTTCACGGTATGCGCAGAAGCGGCCCAGCTTTGGGCCTCGCGTCGCATGTGAGGTAAGCCGGCTTAGCTCAGTTGGTAGAGCGGCTGATTTGTAATCAGTAGGTCGCGGGTTCGATTCCTGCAGCCGGCACCAATAAAATCAATGGATTGGGTCGCAACACGTCGCTGCCGGATCTGACCGCATACGCACTGTAGACGCACCTAGTCCGAGATGACAGTCGATCGGCGTCGATAATGAGCAATACGGATAGGGCGACCAACCCTTTTTTGATGAGGCGGGGTAGCTCGCCCTTTTCCGGGCCGCTCTGTATCCGTTCAGGCCTCAAGCGAAGACAGCGGCTGATCACACTCTAAAACGGTCCCTCACGACCAAGCCGTTCCCGATCCAGCCGCCGCCAGTGCACGCCATGATTGGCGTGGCGCGCACTGGCTCTTTCTTCGCACAAGAGCCGGGATCAGCATAAGACAAGCGCGTTCCGTGATTCCGGTTCCATTGAACGCGTTCTAGAAAGCGCGATTTAATGCAAAGCCGTAGCCGCCGACCTGACAGGCTGCGCCGGCATGCGGGTCAGGCGCGCCAGATGCGTGGCAATGACCGGTGCCGCGGCGATGGCCGCGACGCTGAGATGGCGGGTCAAGGCAGTGTTGAACAGCATGTTGGTGGCGCTGGCCCAGCGGAACTGGGTGCGCAACGAATCAAGAAACGCGTGCTGAAAGGTTTTCGCGTCCTGTCCGGCCAGGACGGCCGCAGCCGCTGCGATACCCGACGATAAAGCAATAGATGTGCCATCGCCGGTGAAAGACGGGATCACGGCAAGCTGATCGCCAAGCGGGAAGACATCGCGATGAATGATTTGCTGGCGGCGGTACCCGTAGGGAATGGCGGCGGTCGCGGCCGGTTTGCGCGACAGCGGCTTCGCGGCACTCAGCAGGTCGCCGACAAGCGGGGAACCGCGCGATACCTCGTCGAGTTGCGCGCGCCAACGCCCGCCGCTGCGTTGCATCATGGCCTGATCCGCCAGCCAGCAGAGCGTTGCCGCACCGCCTTCGATGTTGCATGCGCCAATGTAGCCGCCGCGATAGCCCACGATCTGCACAATATTCGCGAGCGCCTGCTGCGCTGCCGGGGTCAACGCAAACGACATCTTCAGCGCCGATGCTGGGCCGTGCGCGCGCGGCCAGCCGCGGAAATTGTGCTTGCCGGTAGCCAGAGCGATCCAACGCGCCGTCAGCCAGGCCTCGCCGACGCGCACTGCGCATCGGTCGCTGGCGAAGCGCAATTCCCCGGCGGACCGGCCGCGAAGGACCTCCGCCCCCGCCTCGGCTGCATGCGTCAGCAGCGCCTCATCCAGCTTTAACCGCGACAAGCCGGACGCCAGGAACGGCAAGGCGGCTGATGCGGTGCGCCCGCCCGCGCCGACACATAGCGTGTTGACGGGCTGCGCACCCATGCCCCAGACGTCTAAGCCAAAGCCGGTCAGATAGCTTTGCGCTTCGGCGCTGAGAAAATCCCCACAGACCTTGAGCTTTGGCTCCGACGTGCGCTCGACCACCGCCGTGCGGCAGCCAGCGCGTGACAGCGTGACGGCGAACGCGCTGCCCGCCAGTCCGCCGCCAATGGCAATGGCGTCAAAGTCGGTCTGCACCGTCTGCCCCGATCATCGGCCGAAGAATACCCCGAGATCAGATAGACAGCGGCTGCGTGACGGCGTCAAGGTTCGGATCGCTCAATGCGGTCGAATGCTTAACGGCGCGGGGTTATGGGCGCATTTCGACGGGGGGCGATGCAAGACCCCGGCTTAGTCCTCAGTTATTGGCGACCCCGGGACGACTCGAACGTCCGACCTAGTGATTAGAAGTCACTCGCTC
>CAYXPZ010000027.1:21809-28942 GCA_964466965.1 uncultured Hyphomicrobiaceae bacterium | reverse complement strand
CGGCGCGCTCGGTGCGCATCGACCTGGCGAAGTTCACGCTGATCGGCGCGACGACGCGGACTGGCCTGCTGACCACGCCGCTGCGCGACCGCTTCGGCATTCCCATCCGGCTGGACTTCTACACCGGTGACGAGCTTGAGCAGATCGTCACGCGCGGCGCGGGCGTGCTCGGAATGGCGATGACGCTTGCGGGCGCGCGCGAGATCGCTAAGCGCAGCCGGGGCACCCCGCGCGTGGCCGGGCGGCTGTTGCGCCGGGTGCGGGATTTCGCCGCCGTGGACGGCTCCGGCGAGGTGGATGACGGCGTGGCCGACAAGGCGCTGCGCCAGCTTGAGGTGGACCCGCTCGGGCTGGACGCGCTCGACCATCGCTATCTGCGCTGCATCGCCGACACCTATGGCGGCGGGCCGGTCGGGATTGAGACGATTGCCGCGGCGCTGAGCGAATCCAAGGACGCGCTGGAAGAGACGATCGAGCCGTTCCTGTTGCAGCAGGGCTTCATCGGGCGCACGCCGCGCGGGCGCATCGTCACGCTGAAGGCGTTCAAGCATCTTGGGATGGCGGCGCCGGCGGCGATGACCCTGCCGTCCATGCCGCTGTTCGGAGATGGCGATGCGTGAGGGCGCGCCGGAAGATTGGCCGCATCTCGCCGGCCGGCTGGAGGCAGGCCGTCACGTGCTGCCCGTGCGCATCTATTACGAGGATACGGACTTCTCCGGCCTCGTCTATCACGCCAGCTATCTGCGCTTCATGGAGCGCGGCCGCTCCGACATGATCCGGCTGATGGGCGTCCATCACAGCGTGCTCGCGGCGGGCGAGGGGCCTCCGCTGGCGTTTGTGGTGCGGCGCATGGAGATCGACTTTCGCCGGCCCGCGCGCATCGACGATGTGTTGGAGGTCATCACCGAGCCAGCGGAGCGCACTGCTGCGACGCTCAATCTGGCGCAGACCGTGACCCGAGGGGCCGAGCGGCTGGTCAACGCCCGGGTGCAGATCGTGCTCGTGGATGAGGCCGGCCGTCCGCAGCGTCTCTCCACGGCGCTGCCCGACAGCATGACGCGCTGGATCGACATGGCTTGAGCCGCGCCATGGCTTATCCATAGTTCCCGAGTATGCCTATACCGCCTTTTGCACGACAACTCCATGGTTGTCCGCCAGCATTCGATGGCTGCTCATGAAGCTCCGACTGCCAAGTCTGCGTCCGCCTCGCGCCAAGACGCTCCATTACGCGATCGGTCTGTTGCTGCTTGCGGCCATTCCGTTCGCGCAGGTGTCCGTTGTTGCGGCGCAGACCGAGGTTGACCGGCTGGAGACGCCGATCGGGATTGCGATTCCCACATTCTCCAATGGGGATGCGGACAGCGCGGAATGGGCGCAGCGTGTAGCGACCGTCCTTAGCGCCGATCTGGCCCGCTCGCAGGCGTTTATTCCGCTTCCACAGACAGCGCTGGCTCAGGATCGCGTAAGCTTGCATGCCCAGCCGCGCTTTGAGGCGTGGCGCGCCACCAATGCCGAGGTTTTGCTTGTCGGCCGCGTGACGCCGGCCCAGGGCGGGAGGCTGCGTCTCGCTCTTCGTCTGTGGCATGTGCCTTCCGGCACGCAGCTTCTCGGCGAGCAATACTATTCGCCGCGGAAACACTGGCGCCGCTTAGCGCATGTGGCCGCCGATGCAATCTACTCGCGGCTAACGGGCGTGCCGGGATACTTCGATACACGCATCGCGTTCATCGAGCGGCGTGACGACGTTAGCCCACCGGTCACACGTCTTGCTGTGATGGACCAGGACGGCACCAACCTGGAATACCTGACCAACGGCGCGAAACCGATCTTCTCGGTGCGCTTCAGTCCAACGTCCCAACAGATCCTGTTCGTGACCAACACGGGCGGCCCGCCCCGGCTCGTTCTGCGCGACCTGCAACGTGATATGAGCGAAGTCGTGGGAGATTTTCCCGGCTTGATCGCCGCGCCGCGTTTCGCGCCCGACGGGCACCGTGTCGTTATGAGCCTGAAGCGCGGGGGGAATGCGAACCTCTACGCCATGAACCTCAGAACCCGCGAATTGAGCCGGTTGACCTCCACAGCGGCTATCGACACGCAGCCAAGCGTTTCGCCGTCCGGCCAGCGCATCGTTTTCGTGTCGCAGCGCAGCGGAACACCGCAACTGTACGTCATGGCCGCCGACGGCAGCGCGCAGCAGCGCATCAGCCGCGGCGACGGCCGCTACTCCGACCCGGTGTGGTCACCGACCGGAGGCCTGATCGCATTCGTGAAACGGCTTGGAGGGGAAGCCTTCCTGGGGGTGATGAAGCCGGATGGCTCCGATGAGCGACTGCTGACACGCGGCGCAGACATCGACGGCTTCGCCTGGGCGCCAAACGGCCGCGTCATCGTGTTTTCCCGTATTATGCCTCAAAATCAGGGCGCGCCCCGTCTGGTGACAGTAACGATCGACGGGGGAAGCCAGGCCGTTCTCGAAACGCCCGGCGGCGCGACCGCGCCGACGTGGTCCCCGCCCCTCGCGCAGGCCCAGCCCGCACAGCCGTAGTCCAATATCCACAAAGTGTTAACGCTTTGCGATGTTCGCGCCGCCGGCTACCACCTTCGTGTCTTTTTCGCATCATGATGGCTGAATTCAGGCGGGGCAATGGCCGCCCAACCTTGATCTAGGGGGGCGCGGTCGGTAATTGCTGGAGGTGGCAGTAGCCGTCAATTCAGAGGAGATATTATCATGAAGGGTTATAAGGGCGCTATCGTCATCGCCACCGTCATCGCCGCCACTGCGGCTGTCAGCGCTTGCCGCAAGGAAGTGCATCGTGAGCCGCTCAAGCTGGGCGCCGCTGACGTGGAAATTCACGTCGTCCGCTAATAGGCACTTGATGTGAAGTGCTTCAGCGCGGAGTGCGTTACTTCGCCTGGAAATCAGAACTGGAACGCTGGGTTGTTGGGGGGGACCCAAGATCAGCAGCGTTTCAGTTCTTTCAGGTTTGAACAAAAAACTCGTTCAAGCCGGTGAGCTAACCCGGTCCGTTATGTCGTGTCGCGTGGGTTTGTCTTTAAACCCTGCGAGTTCAAAACAGTCCTCGCCCTAGAGCGCTCGGCAAACGCCATCACACGCGTTCAGCGAGTATCAATCGCTAGCCCGTCACGCCCGAGAAATAATTCACGCTCCGCTCATTGGTTGCTCAACTGCGCAATCTGAAGCTGAAGGCGTCGCAAAGAGGGCGTCAGCCGGCACTGTGCGACCGCAACCTATCCCGGATTTCATCGAGTATCGCAGGGTCGTCGATCGTTGCCGGCACCCGATATTCCTCGCCATCTGCGATCTTCCGCATGGTGCCCCGCAAAATCTTGCCTGAGCGCGTCTTTGGCAGCCGATTGACCGTCAGCGCGAGCTTAAACGCCGCGACAGGCCCAATCTCGTCACGAACGAGCTGAATGATCTCACGTTCGATCTCATTCGCTGCGCGATTTACTCCGGCATTAAGCACGACGAAGCCCGCCGGCACTTGCCCCTTAATTGGATCGGCGACGCCGACCACGGCGCATTCGGCCACATCGGGATGGTTCGCGATAACTTCCTCAATGCCGCCCGTCGACAGACGATGGCCAGCGACATTGATGATGTCATCGGTGCGCGCCATGACAAAGACGTAGCCGTCCTCATCAACATAGCCGGCATCGCCCGTGCGGTAATAGCCTGGATAATCGTCAAGATACGACTTGCGGAAGCCGCCGTCATTGTTCCACAGCGTCGGCAGGCATCCCGGAGGAAGCGGCAGCTTGATGCAGATCGACCCGTTCTGGCCGGATGGCACGTCATAACCCTGTTCGTCCAGCACACGCAGATCATAGCCCGGCATCGGGACCGTCGGAGAGCCATACTTGACCGGCAGCATGCCCAAACCGACCGGGTTGCCCGCAATCGCCCAGGCGGTCTCGGTCTGCCACCAGTGGTCGATCACCGGCACGTTCAGCACCTTCTCCGCCCAGCGGATGGTGTCGGGGTCGGCGCGCTCCCCCGCGAGGAACAGCGTCTCAAACTTTGACAGATCATGGTTGCCGGCGAGTTGGCCGCTCGGGTCATGCTGCTTGATGGCGCGGAACGCCGTAGGCGCGGTAAACAGCGCCTTCGCGCCGTGCTCTGAGATCACACGCCAAAACGCGGCGGCGTCAGGCGTCCCGACCGGCTTGCCTTCGTACATGATCGAGGTCGCGCCATGCAGCAGCGGCGCATAAATGATGTACGAATGCCCGACCACCCAGCCGACATCGGAAGCCGTCCACCAGACGTCGCCGGGAGCGATGTTATAGTGGTTCGCCATCGTCCATTTGAGCGCGACCATGTGCCCGCCATTGTCGCGCACCACGCCCTTGGGGACGCCGGTCGTGCCGGAGGTGTAGAGGATGTAAAGCGGATCGGTCGCTGCGACGCTCACGCACTCAGTATGCGCCCCGGCCACGCGTGCACGCTCAACCGCTTGCGTCCAGTCATGATCGCGCGGCGCGAACAACGGCGCATAGGCTTGTGGGCGCTGATAGATCAGCGTCGCCTGCGGCTTGGTTTCGGCGTGTGCGATCGCCTCGTCGAGCAACGGCTTATATTTCACGATCCGCCCCGGCTCGATCCCACAGGACGCCGAGAGGATTAGCTTCGGTTTGGCATCATTGATCCGGGTTGTTAGTTCATGCGCTGCGAAACCGCCGAACACCACGGAGTGGATCGCGCCGAGCCGCGCGCAGGCCAGCATGGCGATCGCCGCTTCCGGGATCATCGGCATGTAGATGATGACGCGATCGCCCCGCACGACGCCCAAGTCACGCAACACCGCCGCAAACAGCGCCACCTCGTCGCGCAGTTCACGGTAGGAGTAGGTCCGCTGCGCGCCGGCTAACGGGCTGTCATAAATCAGGGCGGGCTGGTCGCCGCGTGTCGGCACATGGCGGTCAAGACAGTTGTGGCAGGTATTGCACTGCGCCCCAACGAACCACCGGCCGTAAACACCCATCTCAGGATCGAAGATCTTGTCAGCCGGCTTATCCCAATCGATTTCCTCCGCGGCGCCGGCCCAGAAACCTTCCGGGTCGTCCTGCCATGCGCGATACACGTCGTAATACCGGCTCATTAGGTTCGCTCCCTAGGTCTGCGGGCTTTGTTGCTTGTTTATGCAAGAAAGGACGGAAGCAGCCCAGCATTGCTCCCGGCACGCCATTTTGAAATGGCGAAGCGGCATTGGCAAGGGGCGCAGCGGACCTCGTGCACGGCGCCCCTCGCGCGCGTTACAGGCACATGAAGGAGGACAGGCTTGATGACAGATCAAGCAGCATGGCGTTGCCCCGCTCAAGCCACAGGGCCGCAGCGCCCGCAAGCAACGCGGTTCCGGCGATCAACAGCAGCCATGAAACAGCACGCGGCATGTCGATGACGTCCTATAAAGCGGGCTCGCTGACTGTTGCCGGACGGCGTTCCCGGATCAGCGCATGCACGAGCGCCGATAGCAGGCCCAGGATGATCGAGATCCACCACATAATCTCATAGGATTGGAAGATGTCATAGAAAAAGCCGCCGAGCCAAGCGCCCAAGAAGCTGCCGATCTGATGCGACAAGAATGTGATCCCGAACAGCATGGACATCCACCGTGGACCAAACATGTCCGCCACCAGGCCGCTCGTGAGCGGCACCGTGGCCAGCCATAACAGCCCAAGCAGCGCAGAATACACCATCAAGCTCGCATAGCTCATCGGCAGCAGTACAATGCCGAGGAAAATGAAGGCCCGCGTTGCGTACAGAAATACCAGCAGGTGCCGCTTGTCGAACCGTCCGCCGAGTTGTCCGAACAGATACGTGCCCGCGATGTTGCCGATGCCGATCACCATCAGCGCCAGCATACCCGTTTGTGCGCTGAAGCCCTGATCCGTCACAAACGCTGGCAGGTGCGTGGCGACGAAAGCGATATGGAAACCGCAGACAAAAAAGCCGATGGACAGGAGCCGGAAATCGCGATCGGGGAATGCTTCAACCAAGGCCCCGCGCATGGTCTGTTGGCTCGTCTGCGCGACCGCGCCAGCCCGGCTCGATGCCTCGCGCCGCGCGCCGGACGCCAGCGCCCAGCCTATTGGCGCCATCATCGCCGCGGTGAGAGCGAGGAGTATCAGGCTCCACGACCACCCATAAGCGTCGATCAGCACGTGCACATAAGGCAGCGCCGCGAACTGGCCGATCGCGCTTCCCATACTCGCGAGTCCGAGCGCCTTGGCCCGGCTCTCATCCGGCGCGGCGCGGCCGACAACGCCCAGGACGGCTGTGAAACCCGTCCCGCTGACCCCAAGGCCAATTAACACCCCGGCGGTGAGCAGGCTCGCTTCGCCGGTAGCATTCGCCATAATGACCAGGCCGGCGACGTAGCAAGCTGCGCCCCCGATCAGCACGCGGCCTGCCCCGTACTTGTCGACCAGCCCCCCGGCGGCCGGGGCGGTCAAACCCCACATCAGGTTGAGCAGGGCCATCGACAGGCCGAAAGCCTCCCGCCCGAGGCCCAGATCAAGGCTGATCGGGTTGAGGAAAAGGCCGAAGCTCTGCCGGATGCCCATATTGACGGCGAGCACGAGGCCCGCGCCCAGGACGATCAACCAGACAAGCGGTGTTGTGGAACGGCGCGGAGAAGCCAAATCGATAATCCTGAATCGGGCAGGGGTCGCCCGCCATGCGCAACTGGACTTGAGTCTACGCTGGTGCCATATTCCGGCGCAAACGCAAAAACCTGAACTCTGATATGAGTCTCCGATATGGGTCTATTGTCCGACATATTTACCTGGTGGAACGGGGCAACCTTGGGAACCAAGCTGTTCACCCGCCGCCACGGCCGGCTTGTCGGCGAGGATGAGTGGGGCAACAAATATTACGAACAACGCTCAGGAACCGGTCCGCTTGGCAAGCCGCGGCGGTGGGTGATCTATGAAGGGGTCGCCGAGGCCTCCAAGGTGCCGCCAGAATGGCATGCCTGGTTACACTACACAGTGGACACGCCTCCGAGCGAGGAAGCCTATCGCGCGAAGAGCTGGGAGAAACGGCACCTCCCCAACATGACCGGCACGCCCCAGGCATATCGGCCACCGGGCAGTATCCTGCGGCCCAA
>CAYXPZ010000027.1:0-21709 GCA_964466965.1 uncultured Hyphomicrobiaceae bacterium | reverse complement strand
CTGCGCGCGGCGCGCGCACGCGGCATCGACGCGCGACACATCGACGGGGAACGCTTGACGTTCGATCAGGAGTTTGACGCGGTCTTCTCCAACGCCGCGCTGCACTGGATGCGCGACGCCGGGGCTGTCGTCGAGGGGGTGAAGCGCGCCCTGAAGCCTGGCGGCCGCTTTGTCGCCGAATTCGGCGGGCACGGAAACGTTGCGGCATGCGTCACGGCAATGCGCGCGGCGGCAGATAAGTTCGGCGGGAATGCCGCACTGGCTGGGCCGTGGTTCTTCCCGACGCCGGAGGCCTATCAGCGGCGGCTGGAAAACGCGGGCTTTACAGTCGAGCGTATTGAGCTGGTCGCGCGGCCGACGCCGCTGCCAACGGGTATGGAAGGCTGGCTGATGACATTCCGCCCGCCGTTTTTCGCGCAGTTTGGCGATCGCAAGGACGAGGTGATCTCATGGGTGACCGCGTTGCTGGAGCCAGTGCTGCGGACCGACGATGGGCAGTGGTTCGCCGATTACATGCGCCTGCGGGTGGCCGCGGTGCGCGCGCAATAACACAGACTGCTTGAAGCCTATGAGACAATATAAATCGAGACGGGTCGCAGTGTCCTTCGCCGTCGCTTGCCTCGCCATGATCGCAACGCCTGTGCAGGCTGCGAAGATCGCCAACAACGTCGCCGTCTTTGCGGCTTTGGATAAAGTCACCGCGCGGGTCTCAGAGCTGAAGATAACCGTGGATGAAACCACTATCTTCGGCGCGCTGAAAATCACACCGCGTGCCTGCTATACGCGCCCGCCGACGGAGCGACCGCGCACCTCGGTGTTCGTCGAGATCGACGAGATCCAGCTGGACGGCGATGAAAAGCGGATTTTTACCGGCTGGATGTTCGCGGAAAGCCCCGGCATTCACGGTGTCGAACACCCGGTCTTCGATGTCTGGTTGACCAATTGCAGGATGCCGGAGGGCGAAGTTTCGTCCGAGAGCCGGTAGAAGTCGGCCTTGCCCCTGACCGCCGCCGCCAAGAGCGCTTGGAATTGTTCGCGGCCAATTTCCCTGGCGCCGAAGGATTTCAGGTGCTCCGTGACGAATTGCGTGTCGAGCAAAGTAAACCCACCGCGAATAAGCCGCGCCATCAGGTAGACCAGCGCCACCTTGCTGGCGTCGCGCTCGTAAGAAAACATGCTTTCGCCGAAGAACGCCCGGCCAAGCTCCACACCATAAAGCCCACCAACGAGTTCCCCGTCTATCCAGGTCTCGACGGTATGACAGTGTCCCATCTTGAAGAGCTGGCCATAAAGCCGCCGGATTTGCGCATTGATCCAGGTCGTGCGTCGGCCGGGGCGCGAACTGGCGCAGCCGTCGATGACGCCGTGATAGTCGCTGTCCACACGAACCTCGAACTTGCCCTGCCGGATGGTCCTGGCGAGCCGGCGGGGGACATGCGCCTCTTTGAGCGGCAAGATCCCGCGCAACTCGGGCTCAACCCAGAACAGCGAATGGTCCAAGGCGCTCTCGGCCATCGGGAAGATGCCGCAGGCATAGGCCTTGAGCAGAACCTGGGGGGTGATCTCCGTATTGAGATCGGATGGCGATCCCATTCAACTCCACCGCTCGAAGCTGTTTCGGGGCCGGTCGCCCCCCGTCCTCGCCGATCTAGTGTTCGTCGAGGAACTTTTCGAGCCAGTGGATGTCATAAAGTCCATCCACGATCTCCGGCTCCGAGACCAGCATAGCATAAAGCGGGATGGTGGTTTCGATGCCATCGATCACGAATTCGCTCAATGCGCGCTTGAGCCGCATCAGGCATTCGTTGCGGTGTCGGCCGTGCACGATCAGTTTGCCGATCAGGCTGTCGTAGTACGGCGGAATGGTATAGCCGGCATAGACGCCGGAATCGACCCGCACCGAAAGGCCGCCGGGTGGATGGAAATAGCGGATTGTTCCAGGCGAAGGGGCGAAGGTTGAGGGATTTTCGGCGTTGATGCGGCATTCGATCGCATGGCCGTGAAACTCAATGTCTTCCTGGGTCAGGGTCAGCGGCGCGCCGGAGGCGATGCGGATTTGCTCAATGATCAGGTCGATGCCGGTGATCATCTCGGTGACCGGATGCTCGACTTGAATGCGGGTGTTCATCTCAATGAAAAAGAACTGTCCGTTTTCGTACAGGAACTCGACCGTTCCGGCCCCACGGTATTTCATGTCCTGCATGGCCTTGGCCACCGTCTCGCCGATTTCGCGGCGCTGCTCATCGTTGAGCGCAGGCGACGGCGCCTCTTCCCAGACCTTCTGGTGCCGGCGCTGCAGCGAGCAGTCGCGCTCGCCGAGATGGATAGCGTTGCCGCGACCGTCGCCGAGCACCTGGATTTCGATATGGCGCGGCTGAGCGAGATACTTCTCGATATATAAAGCGTCGTTGCCGAAAGCGGCCTTCGCTTCAGAGCGTGCGGTTGATAAAGCGACCGGCAACCGGTCCTCGGAATAAGCCACCTTCATGCCACGCCCGCCGCCGCCCGCTGCCGCCTTCACCAGTACCGGATAACCGATCTGCTCGGCGATTTTGCGCGCGTCCTGGTCTGTGGTGACGGCGCCTTCGGAGCCGGGCACAATCGGGATGCCAAGGCTTTTCGCGGTCTCTTTCGCCTGGATCTTGTCCCCCATCAGCCGGATGTGTTGCGAGGTCGGGCCGATAAAGGTGATTTCGTGCTCTTCCAAAATTTCAGCGAACCGCGCGTTTTCCGACAGAAAGCCGTAACCGGGGTGAACTGCATCGGCCCCGGTGATCTCACATGCGGCCAGCAGCGCCGGGATGTTAAGATAGCTCTCCGTGGCCGAGGGCGGGCCAATGCACACGCTTTCGTCGGCAAGGCGGACATGCATTGCGTCGGCATCGGCGGTTGAATGGACGGCAACGGTCGCGATGCCCAATTCCTTGCACGCGCGCTGAATGCGCAGAGCGATCTCGCCGCGATTGGCGATCAGGACCTTGTCGAACATGCCGGCTTCCGCTCCGTCATTCTATGATCATCAGCGGCTCGCCATATTCGACCGGTTGACCGTTTTCAACAAGGATGGCGGACACGGTGCCGGCGCGTGGCGCGGGGATGTGATTCATGGTCTTCATGGCCTCGACGATCATCAGCGTCTGGCCGCGCTCGACGGTGGTGCCGACCTCGACAAACGGGGGCGATCCAGGCTCCGGCGCGCGATATGCCGTCCCAACCATCGGCGACGTCACGGCGCCGGGGTGTGTTGCAAGATCGGCATCGGGATCGGCCGCCGGCTTCTGCGCGGGCGCAGTTTCGGCTGGTGAATGAGCCGACGCTGGCGCAGGAGCGCTGATTGTCGTGCTGATGTTACGCGCTACACGGATCCGCAAGCCTTTCTGCTCGACCTCGATCTCGCTGAGGCCCGTATCATTGAGCAGGTCTGCGAGACTGCGAATGGCCTCTTCGTCAATAAGCGCCGTTTTGCTTTTATCATTCATGATGATCGGTTTGTCCGAGTGTTCCCCGCCATATCCGGTTCGCCAAGGTGCTGTCTGGCAATAGCCTCAAGCGCCAGGTCATACCCCAGCGACCCGAGACCACAGATCACGCCTGTCGTCGCGCGCGACACCAGCGACCTGCGCCGGAATGGCTCCCGCCTATAAATGTTCGACAGATGCACTTCGATGCAAGGAATGTTTGTAGCCGCCAACAAGGCATCGAGAATGGCTATCGATGTGTGGCCATAGCCAGCCGGATTGATCACGACGCCGCACGCCGCGCTGCGCGCCTCCTGAATCCAGGCGACAAGCTCGCCTTCGTGGTTTGACTGGCGGAAGTCGATCGTCAGGCCGCGCGCGCTGGCGAACGTGTCGAGCCGCTGCCTGATGTCGTCAAGCGTCTCGTTGCCGTAGATCTCCGGCTCGCGTTCACCGAGAAGATTCAGATTCGGACCGTTGAGAACAAAAACGGGCTTGGGCATCTCGGTCTCGAATGGAGGATACAGGCCTACGGCGGCATGGCACCCCGAAGGCGCCAAGCTGAATGACTTCGCTGGCCTAGCAAATAATCGCGGGTTTGCAAACCGCTTACGGCCTGATCTCCGGCGATCAACAGGTCATACAGTCCCGGCGTGCCGCAGCAATCGCTTCCAGCAGTTCGTCCCGCAGCCCTTCGGGCGCGCCTGCAATGTATGTGTTATCGCCGACGAAGATCGCCGGGGTACCCTGAACGCCGAGAGCGTCCGCGAGCGCCAGGTTCTCCTCAATCAGCGCCTTGGTGTCCGGCGCATCCATATCCTGCTTGAGCTGGTCGATATCCAGCCCGACCTCTTCGGCGACTCGGAAGATCGTATCCTCGTTTGTGATCCGGTCTTCCAATCTCATCATCGCATCGTGAAACTCGACATACTTGCCCTGCTTCTCAGCAGCGATGGCCGCCTGCGAAGCCGGCACGGACATCGGGCTGATCACCGGCAGTTCGACGAAGCGCACCTCGATATCCGCGCTCTCATAAATGTCGCGCATCACGGAATAGGCCTTGCGGCAGAACGGGCAGTTGTAGTCCATGAACTCGACAACGACGATATCGCCCTCGCCCATGGCGAAGCGCGCATATTTCGAGTCTGGCCGGTACAGTTCGCGGAGATGCTCCCTGCGCGCAACGGCCGCCTCGGCTTCGCGCTTCTTTTGCAGCTCCTCGATGACCTCTTCAAACAGTTCCGGGTTCTTCAGCAGGTAGGAGCGGATGATCGACCCGATCGCGTCCTCCTGCTCTTGGGTGAACACATCGGTGGTCGCTGCACGCGGCTGCAGCGTGAAGACGGCGGAGGCGATGATCATGGCAGCCACAATCAGGCACGTTCTCATAATGGGACCTTTCAGGATGAGGTAATTGATTTATTGCTGGGGCGGCTCGAATTTCACGATGTCGTCGGCCTTCACCCATGATGCCGAATGCGGCGGGAAGCCGGCCTTGGCGCGCTCGGCCTGCTCTTTGGCCAACTCCAGTTTGCCTTCGTAAAAATAGGCTTGAGCGGAGGCGAGTTCGGCATCAGGGATCCGGCCCAGCCGGCCGTAGGCAATGGCAAGCTGGCGATACCCGGTCGCCGATTTGTCTTCGGTGACTAAAGCCTTGCGCAGTTGGCTGACTGCCGGCTTGAGGTTGGCTTCATCGCCATCGGCCAGCAGCGCCTGAGCGAGCATGATGCGGATCAAGCCCGCATCCGGCGCCAGTTCCACAGCCTTTCTAAGCGACGGAATAGCCTGATCGATCTTTCCGCTTTCGAGGAGGAACTGCCCTTTCAGCTCATGGAAATACGGATTGCCGGGGCGCGATTCGATCAGCGCATTGATTTCCGGCAAAGCCGCGTCGATCCCGGCCGCAAAGTTCCGCGCGATGGCACGGGCATAACGCGCTGGCAGGCTCTGGTCGGATTGCGGGTATTTGTTAAACACCGATTGCGGATCGCGCTTGTTTATGAAGCCCTCAAGCTTTGCCCGCGCAAGATCGTGCCGCTTCTGCAGCTCGGGCGGGTCACGACGGTCGTAATACGGGCTGTTCTGCACAAGATTCTTCAGTTGTTGAATGCGATCGCGCGAGATGGGATGCGTTCTGGAATATGGGTTAATGACGCCCACCGAAGCCAGTTCGCGCTCCGCGAAGAACTCGAACACTTCGATCATACCGCGACCCGACTGTTGCGTCCGGTTCAGATATGTCACCGCCGCTTGGTCGGCCGCGTATTCCTCAGCGCGACGATACGCCATGATCGTGTTCATCAACGCGGTTTGTCCCCCAAGCGCAAGTGCTTGACCGCCCTGCACAGCGTCAGAGCCGCCACCAGCGAGCGCACCGCCAGCCATCGCCGCGATACTCAACAGCTGCAGCATGAGCGATGCGCTGCGTGCGCGCTGCATCAACCCGCGCAGTCGCGCAAGGTGCCCGCCGGCAATGTGGCCGGCTTCATGCGCGATGACGCCGATCAGTTGATTGGGCGTCGAGGCCTGCATGATCGCGCCGACATGGATAAACATATTCCGGCCATCCACAACGAACGCGTTGAAACTTTCGGAATTGACCAGATGGATGTTGATGTTCTGCGACCCCAAGCCGGCAGCTTCCAGTATCGGCTCGGAATAATCTTGCATCAGCCGCTCGATCTCAGCGTCCCGGATGAGACCCTGCGCCGATGCCGGCGCCGCACCCGACAACAGCGCCAGTAACACCACGAGGGCTATGGCAATCTGACGTTGCACAGGGCGACAACACGATAAGCAGGCCGTATTCGTCATAGGCCGGGCGTCGGGCGCACCACCGCCGAGCGGCCGCCGCAATTGGCTGAGGAAAGTAAACATTAAGCGTCTCAAAAGAGAGTGGTCCGGATAGCGGTCACGTCTCGCATGCGGAAAGCCTATGCCACGGGTCACGCCTGGTCAACGCGCTGTGCAGCACCGCTTTCATATCGACCGCGGCACGGATTTGAACACGGTGACATTGACGAAAGCATGACGCCACGCTTCGGTAACAGAAGATTGATCTCAACAGGGATGCCCCAATCATGACCGACCCGCATATCGCTAAGCGCGCGCAAATAGAGTCCTTCGTCGCGATGGACGTTATGGCTGAGGCCAACCGGCGCGACGCTGCAGGCGAAGACATCATTCACATGGAGATCGGCCAACCCGCCAATGCGGCCCCGGCCAATGCGCGTGAGGCGGTCCGTCTGGCGCTGGACAGCGGCGCGCATGGCTACACCGACGCGCCGGGACTGCCCGGACTGCGGGCGCGCATCTCGCAATATTACGCCGAGCGCCACGCCGTAGACGTCGCGCCCGAGCGCATCATTGTGACAACAGGCTCATCGGCTGGGTTCACCCTCGCCTTCCTCATGCTGTTTGATGCCGGCGCAGCACTCGGCCTCCCACAGCCGGGCTATCCGTGCTACCGCCATATTGCCAGCGCGCTCGGATTGCGGCCGATTGCAGTGGAGGCCGGACCGGCGGCGCAATGGATGCCCACACCGCGCTTCCTGGAGGACGCGCGCACGCGGGCCGGTGCGCTCGACGGTCTGATCGTCGCCAGCCCCGCCAATCCAACCGGCACCATGCTCGGCGCTGACGATCTCGCGGATCTGATCGATTATTGCCGCGCGCGCGGGCTGTGGTTCATCTCTGATGAAATTTACCATGGTCTGGAACACACGATAGACGCGCACACCGCGCTGCGCTTCTCCGAGAACGCTATCGTGATCAATAGCTTATCGAAATACTATTGCATGACCGGGTGGCGGATCGGCTGGATGGTGGTTCCGGAGCGGCTTATCCGGATTGCCGAACGTCTGCAGCAGAACCTGTACATTTGTGCGCCGACGCTTTCGCAGATCGCCGCCGTCAGCGCATTCGACGCGACGCAGGAACTCGACGAGATCAAGGCCGGCTATGCGCGCAACCGGACGCATTTGCTGGACGCCCTGAACCAGGCCGGTTTCGGCGAATTGGCGCCGGCCGACGGAGCCTTCTACATCTACGCCGACGTGAGCCATCTGACCAACGACAGCCGCGATTTCGCCGCGCGGGCGCTCAAAGAGGCGGGCGTCGCGATCACGCCGGGCATCGACTTCGACCCGGATGGCGGTCATCGCTACGTGCGGCTTTGCTATGCAGGCAGCTTCCCCGATATGGAGAAAGGCGCAGCACGTCTGGCTTCCTGGATGGAAACGGTACGCGCGTAGCGTTTGCATCTGCGCCACAGATGCAACGAAAGCGCGATCGGGCTTTGCCGCCTTGGCTGGCTGGGCCGTGTCAGATCGTGTAATCTGGTACCGTCCATAAATATGAGGGTTGGTATGCTTGGTCGAGTGCCTGCTTTCGTCGCCGCTGCTGGCGTTATCTTGTTTTCTCTCACCGCTTCCGCAGTCGAACCCGGCGCACCGGAAGAGCTACCGGACCGCATGGATGCCGTAGCGTTCAAGCTGCAGGCTCGCCTGAGCGAAAGCTTCGAAGACATCTCGGAAGCCGAGCGGCGTGAGCGCGGCGGCATGGCGGAGTTTTATGCCGAGAACGGCTACACCTTTTTGTGGGTCGACGAGGACGGCTTGACCGACCGGGTTGAAGCGGTAGCGGCTGTGATCGCGCGGGCGAACAGCTTCGACCTGCGTCCGGAAAACTACCCGCTGCCCGATCGCGCCGGGTTTGGCGATGCCGATGGTCGCGAGGCTGAATGGCTCGCCAACGCGGAATATCGCATTACGCGCTCGGTCCTCGCCTATGCGCGGCATGCGCAGTCCGGCCACGTGATCCCAACCTCGATCAGCCGGAACATGGATATTGAACCGGATGCGCCGGACCCTCTGGCCGTTCTTCGCGGCCTCTCGAAGCCCGGTGTTGAAGTGGCCAGCTACCTGGAGAGCTTCCATCCGTCGGCTCGACAGTTTGTTGGTTTGCTGGAACGGCTGCGGGAACTCCGCGGGATCTCTGAGACGCAGATGGTCCCAATACCGGCCGGCGAGGTGATTGAGCCGGGCGATACGCATCCTCACGTTGCACTTGTGCGCCAGCGGCTCGGCGCAAGCCCGAGCGATAGCGATCGGTCTGCCGTTTACACGGAGGACCTTGTCGCAACGGTCGAAGATTTCCAGCAAAAGAGCGGATTGCACGTTGACGGGCTGATCGGGCCGGCAACCCGAAGAGAACTTAATCGGGGCTCAGCCGAGCGCATCGACACCCTCCGCGTCAACATTGAGCGCTGGCGCTGGCTGCCAAACGACATGGGCGATCGCTATGTCCAGGTGAACGTGCCCGAATTCATTGTTCGCGTGATGGACGGCGAGCGAACGGCGTTTAAGGAGCGCATCGTGGTCGGCAAACCGCGCTACGCCACGCCCTCGCTGGTGGACAAGATGGAACTGGTCGTTTTCAACCCGTACTGGAACGTGCCCTATTCCATCATGAAAAACGAGATCGTGCCGCGTGCGCGCCGCGACCCCAGCTTTTTGTCGCGAAACAATCTTCAGGTGCTATGGCGCGGCCGCCGACAGGTCGATCCGTACCGCGTAGACTGGCAAGAAGTAAACTTGAGCAAAGTGCGCTTGCGCCAGACCCCCGGAAATGACAATGCCCTCGGTAGGATCAAGTTCCTGTTTCCAAACAAGCATGCGGTATATCTTCACGATACGCCGACGAAACACTTGTTCAACCGGACGCGCCGCGCCTACTCGCACGGCTGCATGCGCGTGCGCGACCCTCAAGCCTTCGCGGAAGCCCTGATCGGTGTGCAGGGATGGAGCAAGCAGAGGATCGCCAGCGCGATCGCGAGTGGCGCCAACCGCGCCGTGCGGCTCGACGAGCCAATGCCTGTCTACATTTCCTATTTCACCGCAACAATCTCAGATGCCGGCGGCATACAATATTTCGTCGACATTTATGGCCGAGACGGCCGTACATTGAAGGCGCTGGAAAGCGCACAAACTGGCGCTCAGGGCTGACTGACGCGCGCCGGCTGAGATCGACAATCCTGGCCGGCGCCGCCAACTCCCGCACGCCAGCCTTGGCCCATGCCATGTTTTCCCCGTAATTCACCAAATACTTTCAATTAACCGATCACGGGTAATTTACCTGTTAAGAGTTGGTGGTCCTGCCATCCCGATCCGGGACCGTTACGGGGAAGCAATGTTCCGCATGCGCCGCTTGTTCTGCCGGCCCGATTTGCTGGCGCTCGCCGCCATCACCCTTTTTTCGGCGTGGGTGGTCCTCTCAGCTTCCGCGAGCGCCGAGGAGCGCCGGCTACGCATCTACAGCGTCAATACCAAAGAGCGCATCGACGTCGTTTACAAGCGCAACGGCGCATACATTCCCGAAGCGATCGACAAAATCGACTGGATCATGCGCGATTGGCGGCGCGACGAAAAAACCGAAATGTCGCGCGAGTTGATCGACCTGCTCTGGGAAGTGCACCGGCAGGTCGGCTCCCAGGAGCCAATCCACTTGATCTCAGGCTACCGCTCCAGCAAGACGAACGCGATGCTGCGCCGAACAAAGGGCGGTCAGGCGCGCAAAAGCCAACATATCCTTGGCAATGCCGCAGACGTCCATTTCCCGGATGTGCCGGTCAAGCGGCTGCGCAACGCGGGGCTGATCCGCCAATACGGCGGCGTCGGCTATTACCCCACATCGGCGATCCCATTCGTGCATCTCGATGTCGGCCGGGTCCGCCACTGGCCACGCCTCCCGCGCCAGGAGCTTGCGCTGCTGTTCCCGACGGGCGAAACCAAACACGTGCCCGCAGATGGCCGTTCGCTGCAAAAGGATGACTTCAAGACTGCGCTTGCCAAGCTTGAGAAACAAGGCGAGTCACTGCCATGGGCAACCCGCCAGCAACTGAAACAGGCACCGCGCCCGGTCCTCGCCAGCCTGGGACCGCTGTCATCAAGCTTCGATTTCTCCGCCACGCAGACAAGCGCAGAAGCGCCTGACGCTGCGGGCGTGCCGACCCAGCCGGCGGCTGGCCCGACGCCGCCCCAGCCCAAGATGATCTCCCGCGCCAACGTCACAGGCGCGCCCGCCTACGATGACGACCATGCCGATGAGCTTTACTACCAGCCATTCCCGCTGATGCCGATGATCGCGGATACCAGCGTGGCGGCCATGGACTTCGCTCATGACGCGCCGGACCTCCTGGGAACCGTGCATCGCTTCTTCGCCGACGCGCGGAGCAGCTTGCTGGTCGGGTTTGAGCCAGGCCTGCAGTATGGCGAATTGTATTGGGCTTCGCGGTTCTCCGGGCGGGCGGTAAGCCGCGTGTTGAGCGACAAAAGGGCCAAGGCGAGCAGCGCGACTGGTGCGTCTCGCATCGCGCAGCGCTAAATCCTATTTCAGGATTTCCCGCACATAACGGCTCGCCCGCGCGAAATTCATCTTGTCCTTGTAGCGCGCCTTCAGCGCACTCATGGTCCGGCCTACGTCCTTGAGACTCGAGGCGCCGATCTCTTCGACGACCTTCTCGCACTCGCGCTTCGTCTGGGGCTCATCCAACTCTTGCGGCAGGAAGGATCGAAGGATCTCGATCTCATCAAGCTCTTGTTGCGCAAGCTCAAGCCGCCCGGATTGTTCATAATCTTGAGCCGCCCTGCGCCGCTGCTCCACCATCTGCTGCAGCAGCTCGATCACATCGCTCTCAGCGAGGCTGCACTCCCCGTTGGCGCCCTTCGCGGCGCAGCGGTCCTGAATAGCTGCGTTGATGAGCCGCAGCATATGAGTCCGCCGCTTGTCGCCCGCGGCCATGGCCTGCTTGAGAGCGGAATTGATTTCGTCTCTTATCATATCGCCCGAAGAGGCCGCAGTTATGCGGCCTGTCGCTTGTTACCATTGCCGGACATTGCAGAAGTGGCGTGAACGTGGGGCAGCCAAAACGGCTTGGGTCGTGAGCGTTGCGCCCGCCGCGCCTCGACGACCGCCCCTAAGGCGAAGGCCGCGGACGGCGGAATATCCAGCCTGTAGCTGCGACGTTGGTGGGGTCTGCTTGACCCCGCCCGGTCCCCTACGTACGTTCTCTGCAGTGCCCGCTGACCCGCCGGAACATGGCGAGGTTCGCCCGAGTGGTCAACCCGTTGCGGACCGATGCCGCCTTCAGATCGCAGCGCATACTTTTGAGATCAGGCTAAATGACCGACCATCCGACCCAAGCGCATATCCACGGCGAGACCCCAGACGTCGCTGGAGCAGCGGAGGCGCGCTCCTGGCTACGCGCAGCTCAGTCGGCAACCGCGGTGCTCATGCTGGCCGACGGCTCGGTCATTCGCGGTGTTGGCCTCGGTGCGAGCGGGCAGGCCTGCGGCGAAGTCTGCTTCAATACGGCCATGACCGGCTATCAGGAAATCCTTACAGACCCGTCTTACGCTGGGCAGATCATCACGTTCACGTTCCCGCACATCGGTAATGTCGGCACAAACACTGAAGACATCGAAACCTCCAACCTCGCTGCCAGCTCCGGCGTCCGCGGCTGCGTCCTTCGAGCGGATATTACGCATCCGTCAAACTATCGCGCGACGCGCGCGCTCGACACCTGGCTGGCGCAGCGGGGCATTATCGGGATCGCCGGCGTTGACACGCGCGCGCTGACCAGCCTGATCCGGGAGCGTGGCATGCAGAACGCGGTGATCGCGCATGAGCCGGCCGCCCGGTTTGACATGAACGCGATCAAACAGGAGGTAGAGGCGTGGCCCGGCATCGAGGGGATGGACCTGGCGCGTAGCGTCACCTGCGGCCAGAGCTACACCTGGGACGAGACGATCTGGCGCTGGCCGGGCGGCTACGGCCGGCAGACGCATCCGACGGCCCATGTTGTCGCGGTGGACTACGGGCTCAAGCGTAATATCCTGCGCTGCCTGGCGACGACCGGCTGCCGCGTGACGGTGGTGCCGGCGACAGCGACAGCAGAGGACATCCTCGCCCGCGAACCGGACGGAATTTTTCTCTCCAACGGTCCGGGCGACCCGGCGGCCACCGGCAGCTACGCTGTGCCCGAGATCCAGAAGCTGATCGGTTCAGGCAAGCCGGTATTTGGCATCTGTCTTGGCCACCAGCTGCTCGGGCTCGCCCTCGGCGGGCGGACACGAAAGATGCATCAGGGCCATCACGGCGCTAACCACCCGGTGATGGATCATACCACAGGCAAGGTGGAGATCACCTCCATGAACCACGGCTTTGCCGTTGACCGTGAGAGCTTGCCGGCGGAGGTCAGCGAAACCCATGTCTCGCTTTTCGACGGCAGCAACTGCGGCATTCGGCTTAACGACAGGCCGGTTTTTTCGGTCCAATATCATCCGGAAGGCTCGCCGGGGCCCCAGGACAGTCATTACCTGTTCGTGCGGTTCATGAACATGGTGCGCGCCGCGCGCGGCGAGCCGCAACTGCCGGAGGTCTGGGACCATCGCACCGGCCCCGAGACCGCCGTGCCGCAGGATTGACGAGGACGCCCATGTTGCGCCCCTTTCTCGCCGCCCTCGCGTTGACATGGGCGACGCTCGCTCCCGCGCACGCCGCCGAACCCTGGACAGAGTGGCAAGCGCCGCTTCATGCTGACAGCGAATTGGCGGGCCTCGTCTGGGATGTGCGTGCCGGCGCCACGATTACGCCCGATGAACTGATTGATCGGCTGGCGGCGGCGCGGTTCGTCCTTGTCGGCGAGGTCCATGACAACCCCGATCATCACCGGCTGCAGGGCTGGATCATATCGCGGCTCGCCGAGAACGGCGCTTCCCCAGCCGTCGTCATGGAGATGATCGCGCGTGACCAGGCGCAAACGCTGCGTGACTACCTCGCGGAGGCGGATGCTTCGGCCCAAGGGCTTGGCCCGGCGCTGAACTGGGCTGAGTCGGGCTGGCCGGCGTGGCGTTTTTATCAGCCCATCGCCGAGGCAGCGTTCGATGCCGGGCTGACGATCGAGGCCGGCAACCCGCCGAGCGATCTGACGCGCGAGACAGCGCAGAACGGCTTTGACAGCCTTGCGGCGGCGCGCAAGGCCGAGTTGACGCTGGATGAGCCGCTTCCGCCCGCATTGGCGGAGGCGCTCAGCGACGAGCTGTACGAAGGGCACTGCCAGATGGTTCCGCGGGAGAAGCTCGCGCCGATGGCGAAAATCCAGCGGCTGCGCGACGCCTTCATGGCCGACGGGATGTTGACGCCGCCGCGCGAGGAGGCTGTGCTGATCGCGGGCAACGGGCATGTCCGGGCCGATCGCGGCGTGCCGTGGTATCTGCGCCGCCGCGCCCCGGAAAGCCGCGTGGCGGTCGTCATGCCAATGGAGTTGCACGAGGCGGGCGTCGCGCCGGCCGATTATGCGGAGACAGGGCCGGACGGGGCGCCACTGGCCGATTTCCTCTGGCTGACCCCGCGCGCCGAGCGTCCCGACCCGTGCGAGCAGATGCGCCGGATGTTCGAGAAGCGCGGCCGCGACTAGTGTAGTGACGCATTCATTCGCTTCAGCGAGCAGCGAGTCCGATAACGAATGAATGCCTCGATGCGCTAGTTGGCTTCCGGCTTGGCGGCGGACATGAAGTAGTTGACGCCAGTGTCGTCCGATAGCTGCCATTCGCGCGTCAGCGGGTTGTAGCTCAGCCCGCGCGTATCGACGACGCGCAAGCCGCTCGCCCGCAGCGCATCGCCCAACTCCTCCGGCGTCACAAAGCGCTCCCACTGATGCGTCCCCCGCGGCAGCCAGCGCAGCACATATTCCGCGCCGACAATGGCCAGCGCGAACGCCCGCGCCGTGCGGTTGATCGTCGACAGCAGCATCACTCCGCCCGGCCGCAGGATCTGGGCGCAAACGGCGATGAACGCAGGCACGTCCGGCACATGCTCGACCACCTCCAGCGCGATCACAGCGTCAAACTGGGCCCCCTCAGCCGCCAAATCCTCCGCCCGCGCGGCGCGATAATTGATCTCCAGCCCGCTGTCGGCGGCGTGCGCGCGCGCGGCCGCGACGTTTTCCTCCGCCGGGTCGATGCCCGTGACGGACGCGCCCAGCCGCGCCAACGGCTCCGACACCAGCCCCCCGCCGCAGCCGATATCGGCGATAGACAACCCCGCAAGCGGTTGCGCCGCCCGCGCATCTCGGCCGAAATGGCCGACCAGCGCCTCCCGCACAAAGCGCATGCGCTCTGGCCCGATCGCGTGCAGCGGCGCGAATTCGCCCTGAGGGTCCCACCACTTGGCCGCCAGCGCACGAAACCGCTCGACCTCGCGCGCATCAAGGGTGCTGTCTGATTGGCTCATGCATGCGAGCCTAGCAGATACCCGAGTCGCCCGCATCTCCGCTGGTGTGGCTGCCTTGCCGCAGTCACACTGCATAGCTATAAGCAAGGTCTGGTACAGGCGCGGTGTTGCACAAAGGGCGTTCGGGTTTGGGGCTTCTGGTGTTGAAATTCGGCGGCACGTCGGTCGGCGATTTGGCGCACATCCGAAATGTGGCCAGGCACGTGGCGCGGGAGGTGCGCGCCGGACACCAAGTGGCGGTCGTGGTCTCGGCGATGGCCGGGCAGACCGACTATCTGGTCGGGCTCGTGCGCGAAGCGGCCGCGACGCATGATGCGCGAGAATACGACAGCGTTGTCGCTTCGGGAGAGCAGGTGACCAGCGGCCTGCTTGCCATCGTGCTGCAGTCAATGGGCATTTCGGCCCGCTCCTGGCTCGGCTGGCAGGTGCCGATCCGCACCAGTCAGACCCATGGCGCGGCGCGCATTACCGAGATCGAGCCTTCGGCGCTGAGCGACTCCCTCGATCGCGGCGAAGTCGCGGTGATCGCGGGCTTCCAGGGGATCGCCGATGACGGGCGTGTGGCAACGCTGGGACGCGGCGGCTCAGACACCAGCGCCGTGGCGGTTGCGGCCGCGTTGAGGGCGGATCGCTGCGACATCTACACCGACGTTGACGGCGTCTATACAACCGATCCGCGCATCGTGCCCAAAGCGCGCCGGATTCCGAAGATTTCCTATGAGGAAATGCTGGAGATGGCGTCACTCGGCGCAAAAGTGCTGCAGACCCGCTCGGTCGAGCTTGCCATGGTCCACGGCGTGCCGTTGCAAGTCCGCTCAAGCTTTGCGTCTCCCGAGCTTGCCGACGAGGACTGGCCGGGAACCCTCGTATGCGATGAAAGTCAGATCATGGAACAGCAGGTTGTCAGCTCAATCGCCTATGCCAAGGATGAGGCCAAGGTTACTCTGCTCAACGTCGCCGATAAGCCTGGCGTGGCGGCTAGCGTATTCGGCCCCCTCGCTGCGGCCAATATCAACGTGGACATGATCGTTCAGAATGTCTCCGAGGATGGCCGTTTCACCGACATGACCTTCACCGTGCCGGCCGGCGACCTGCGCCGTGCGCTTGACGTTTTGGCCACCGCGAAAGACGAAATTGGTTATTCCGATTTGCGCGGCTCGGAAGATGTTGCCAAACTGTCAATCATCGGGGTGGGGATGCGCAGCCACGCCGGCGTCGCGGCAGATATGTTCCGGGCGCTGGCGGAGAAAGGTATCAACATCGAAGCGATTTCGACTTCCGAGATTAAGATCAGTGTTCTGATCGATGCAGATTATGCTGAACTGGCGATCCGTACGCTGCACAGCGTCTACGGGCTTGACGCGGCCGAAACGGCATGAACTTTGACCGAAGTTAGTGAGTGCCTGCCTGATATCATGCGTTGTGGCATGGATCATTCTGGAAGGCGCACGTGGCCACTGCTCGCGCTATGACGGCTTGCCGTTAGAGGTTGCTGTGCGGGCGAATGCTTTGCCTTAACGACTGGACGCCTCGATCGTGTCGAATCCCGATCAAGGAGACATCGGGCGTATGCCTTGGAGACTAAGCGCACCTCGGGTTCTGCTGCGGCGGCTGCGCGAGGCCATGGCCAATTCTCCGGGCGGAAAAGTCAGTCTTAACGTCATCGTCGAGCTGGTGGCCGCGAACCTGGTCGCCGAGGTCTGCTCGATCTACATCGCACGCTCGGATGGGGTGCTGGAACTCTACGCAACGCAGGGCCTCAAGCAGGACGCGGTCCATAATACCCGCCTGAAGCCGGACGAAGGTCTGGTTGGCCTCATCGCATCCAGCGCGCGCCCGGTGAACCTGCCGGACGCGCAGTCGCACCCCGCGTTTTCGCTGCGCCCGGAAACCGGCGAGGAGAGCTACACATCATTCCTCGGCGTACCCGTACTGCGCGGCGGGCGGGCGCTCGGCGTCCTCACGATCCAGAACGTCAACCCGCGGAAATACACTGATGAGGAAGTCGAAGCGCTGCAGATCATTGCAATGGTGCTCGCCGAGATCATCAGTTCCGGCGCCATCGAGGGTGTCAGCGCGAGTGAGGCGGATCCGCGCCGCACGCAAACCCAGTCGGTGGAGGGCGTTGTTCTCTCCGAAGGGATTGCGCTCGGGCACATTGTTTTCCACGAACCGCAGATCATGGTGTCGCGGCTGATCTCGGAAGACGCAAGCAGCGAACTCAGCCGCCTTGAGACCGCGATCGAACAGCTTCGTCAAAGCGTGGATGAGATGCTGGAGCGCCGTGATGTGCCGCTGATCGGCGAGCACCGCGAAATCCTGGAGATTTATCGCGTCTTCGCCCATGACGAAGGCTGGCTGCGCAAACTGCGCGAGGCGGTGAGCGCCGGGCTGACCGCCGAGGCCGCGGTAAAGCGTGTCCAGAATACGCAACGCGAGCAGATGCTGCGTCACCGCGACCCGTTCTGGCGCGAGCGACTCCATGATCTGGATGATATCGCCAACCGGCTCTTGCGCCTGCTCGCTGGCCGCAACGAAACCGCTGCCAGCGAGGAGCTGCCAAAAGACACGATCCTGGTTGCGCGAACCATGGGCGCTTCGGAACTGCTCGATTACAAGCGCGAGCGCCTGCGCGGGCTGGTGCTGGAAGAAGGTGGACTGACCAGCCATATCGCGATTGTGGCGCGCGCTCTGGGAGTTGCTGCAGTTGGCGAGACGCAAAACGTCCTCAGCGTCTGCGGGCCCGGCGACGCCGCCGTTCTGGATGCCGAGCAAGGCGTGTTGCATGTGCGGCCGAGCGGCGATCTCATCAAGTCTTACAGCGACAAGGTGCGCTTCCGAGCCCGTCGGCAGGCGCGATATGCCCAGCTTCGGGACCGGGAAGCGCGCACGCTGGATGGTCAACGCGTTTATCTCGGCATGAATGCGGGACTGCCGATCGATGTGCCGCATCTGGCAGGCAGCGGCGCCGACGGCATCGGGCTTTACCGCACCGAACTGCAATTCATGATTTCTTCGAAGCTGCCAAAGCTGCACCAGCAAATGCGCACCTACCAAGAGATCGTCGAAGCGGCGAACGACAAGCCGGTAGTGTTCCGCACGCTGGATATTGGCGGCGACAAGGTGCTGCCCTATATCCGGCATATGCAAGAGCCGAACCCGGCGCTGGGATGGCGCGCCGTGCGGATCGCTCTTGACCGGCCGGCTTTATTGCGCACGCAGATCAGGGCGCTACTCCGCGCCTGCGGACAACGCGACCTCAAGCTGATGATCCCGTTCGTGACTGAAGCGTCCGAACTGCGCGAGGCCCGCGCCTATCTGGACAAGGAACTGGCGCACGCCCAGCGTCACGGCTACGACTTGCCACGCCAGGTGCACATGGGCGCGATGATTGAGGTACCCGCGCTGCTCTGGCAGCTCGACGAAGTTCTGCCTGAAGTTGACTTCGTGTCCGTCGGGAGTAACGATCTGTTCCAGTTCCTGTTCGCGGCGGATCGTGGCAATGCTCATGTCGCTGGGCGGTTTGATCCGTTGTCTCCGGCGGGTCTGCGTGTGCTGCGCGAGATCGCTGTCAGCGCCGCCCGGCACGATGTGCCACTAACGCTGTGCGGCGAGATCGCGGGCCGGCCGATCGAAGCGATGGCGCTAATCGGCCTAGGCTACCGCTCAATCTCGATGTCGGCGGCGTCTATCGGGCCGGTCAAGGCGATGGTGCTGGAGCTTGATGCGCAGAAGCTGGAAAGCTATGTGCTGGAATGGCTGGAGACCGGCAACCAGGCCATCCGGGCCCGTTTGCAGGACTTCGCCGAAGCCAACAATATCCCGCTTGGGTAAGCTGAGACCGCGATCCGGTCGTGGCGCAACACCATAAACAGATGCCAGAGATTTCATCTGAAAAGCTCGATAGGCTCGTGGAACGCTGGGAGGCGATCCAGTCTGAGCTTGCCTCGGCGCCGGAGCAGGATCGCTTCGTGGCGCTGTCGCGCGAATTCGCCGAGCTTGACCCGATCGTGGAGGTGATCCGGGATCTCCGCGGCGCCCAAGAAGAACTGGCGCAGACCGACGACCTGCTCGCAGCGCCCGACACCGACCCGGAGATGGCGGAGCTGGCCCGCGCCGAGCAAGCGGATTTGCGCGAACGGATCGACGCGCTGCAGAGCGACCTTCAGATCAAACTGCTGCCCAAGGACGCTGCCGATGAACGCAACGTCATCCTTGAGGTGCGCGCAGGCACCGGCGGCGACGAGGCGGCGCTGTTCGCGGGCGATCTGTTCCGCATGTATCAGCGCTACGCCGAGCTCCACGGCTGGTCGGTGCAGGCCTTGTCCGCAAGCGAGTCCGAAGTTGGCGGCTATCGCGAAATCATCGCGTCGATCTCCGGCAAAGGCGTCTACGCAAAGCTGAAATATGAGTCCGGCGTGCATCGCGTGCAGCGGGTGCCGGAAACCGAATCAGGCGGGCGCATTCACACCTCGGCGGCGACGGTGGCGGTACTGCCAGAAGCCGAAGACATCGACATCGAAATCCGCAACGAAGACCTGCGCATCGACACCATGCGGGCCTCTGGCGCAGGCGGCCAGCACGTCAACACGACCGACAGCGCGGTTCGCATCACGCACTTGCCCACCGGAATCGTGGTGACGTCCTCGGAGAAATCCCAGCACCAGAACCGCGCGCGGGCGATGCAGGTGCTGCGCGCCCGGCTGTTCGACGAGGAACGCCAGCGCAGCGAACAGGCCCGCGCCGCAGAACGCAAGGATCAGGTCGGCTCAGGCGACCGCTCGCAGCGCATACGCACCTATAATTTTCCGCAGGGCCGCGTGACCGATCATCGCATTGGCCTGACGCTGCACAAGCTGCCGCAGGTGCTGGCGGGCGACGGTCTCGACGAGATCATCGACGCGCTGATCACCGATCATCAGACTCGTCAGCTCGCAGCGATGGACGAGCAAGAAAGCTATGCCTGAGCAGCAGGAGCCCCTTCCCATCAATACCCTAGAGGATGCTCGCAAGCGACTAACCCAGATTTTTCGCACCCGTAGACTGGCGACCCCGGCGCTGGACGCGCGCCTGCTGGTCATGGCCGCCTGTGGCGTAAGCCATGTCGACCTGATTCGCGACGCCGAGCAGCCGCTGACCGACGATCAGAAAGAGCGGCTCAGCGCGTGGGCGGACCGGCGGCTGGCGGGCGAACCGGTTTCGCGCATTCTGGGACAGCGAGCTTTCTGGGGCCTGGATTTCCAACTCACGCCGGAGACGCTTGATCCGCGCCCCGATACGGAGACGGTGGTCGAGGCGGTGCTGGCCGCCCTGCCTGACGGCGATGCTCCGCAATGCATTCTCGATCTGGGTACGGGAACAGGGTGCATCCTGATCGCACTGTTGAGCGAACTGCCCAATTCGGTAGGCGTCGCGACGGACATCAGCCATCAAGCGCTGATCGCGGCACGCGACAACGCGCGGCGCGCCGGAGTGGCGAATCGCTGCCGGTTCATTCAGGCGGACTGGCTGAATGGGATTGGCGGCTGTTTTGACGTGGTTGTGTCGAATCCGCCCTATATTCCACAGGCTGAGTTGGCGTTGTTGAGCCCGGAAGTGCGCGGCTACGACCCTACGATCGCGCTCCAAGGCGGTGTTGACGGGCTTGAGGCCTACCGGGCCATTCTTCACGACTTATGCCGCGTGCTGCGGCCCGGCGGGATCGCGGCGCTGGAGGTCGGAAAAGGGCAGGCAGGCGCCGTTGTGGCGCTCATGCGCGTGCAGGGTTTCGAGCCGCTATCACCGCATGAAAAGGTTGCGCAGCGCGACCTCGCCGGCATCGAACGCGCGGTCCTCATGAAGAGATTAGAGGCGCCACAAACTGCAAAAAAAGAGTTGGAAAACTGCGACATTCGCGATAGCCTATTCTAAACATCGCGGGCGACACTATGCGCACATGGTCCTGAAAGGCCCCGCCCGAGCGCTGCCCAAGCGGTCAATCAATTCGCCAAGATAACGTGTTACCGGTGTTCAGCGAATTATGCTGTGGAACGGCCGTCAGGTGAGTGGATCCCCTCAAGGGTGATCGAGCGACGCTGGCGAAAAATGCCACAAGTCGTTAAGCGCGAGAGTGAGAACGTAGCGCACTCTTTGGCGAGGACAGAGCCAGCTTTCAGGACGTTCCGGCGACCAGACATGCGCAAGACATGATCCGAAGGCGTGAACATATCGCGTAGCCGCAACGCCGAGCCAACGCAGGCCTGTTAGGAGGTCATTGGCGTAGGCGGTTGGCGCAGCATGCGCATTCGGGTCTGACATCAGATCATTTGGTGAAGCAACTCAAGACAGGAGCCCATGAGGCAAGGACAGCAAAACCGCAGGGGGCGCAACCGCAGCGGCGGCCGTAAGCCGCAGAGTGCGCTGACGCGCAATTTCGAATCCAACGGACCGAACGTGAAAATCCGTGGCACCGCAGCCCATATCGCGGAAAAGTATTTGACGCTGGCGCGGGACGCGCTGTCGTCCGGGGACATCATCGTCGCTGAGAGCTATTTTCAGCACGCTGAACACTACAATCGCATCATCATGTCGGCGCAGGCCGAGCGGCAGAATGGCGCTGACCGCCCCGCGCAGCCTGGCGGCAACGGCCGCGATCACGGTGACGACTTTGATCTGGACGGCGCGGACGAAGAGCCTGCGCCGGCTCGCGATAGCGCGGCGCAGGCCTCAGCCGACGCGGAGCAGCATCAGCAGCCACAGACCAGCCGGCGCCGCAAGCCATCTAACGGATCTGCGAATTCTGAGAGCAAGTCTGAGGGAAACGACAGCGAGCCCCAGAAACCGTCGCGCGGCGCGCAAGCCCGGCGCAAACGCCAGAAGGTCGAGTCGACCAGCAGCGCCCGCCCGAAAGCCGCCAAAACCAACGGCAGCAGCGCCACCAATACGGATGATGGCGCATCGGAAGGCTTCACGGCCTAGAG
>CAYXPZ010000026.1:0-30793 GCA_964466965.1 uncultured Hyphomicrobiaceae bacterium | reverse complement strand
GCCTCGCCCTCGCCGGTTTCCAGCGAGCCGAGGCAGCCCAATTCGCCCTCGACGCTCGCGCCGACCCAGTGCGCCATTTCGGTGACTTTCTTGGTCACCTCAACGTTGTAATCATACGAGGCTGGCGTCTTGGCGTCTTCTTCCAGCGAGCCGTCCATCATCACCGAGGTGAAGCCGTGCTGGATCGCAGACAGGCAGGTCGCCGGGTTGTTGCCGTGGTCCTGGTGCAGACAGATCGGAATGTCGGGGTAAAGCGCCTCCAGCCCGTCGATCAGCTTGGCGAGCATGAAGTCGCCAGCGTATTTGCGCGCGCCGCGGCTCGCCTGGATGATCACCGGCGACTGGGTATCCTGCGCGGCCTGCATGATCGCCAGGCCTTGCTCCATGTTGTTGATGTTGTAAGCGGGCACGCCGTAGCCGTGTTCGGCGGCGTGGTCGAGAAGCTGTCTCAGTGTCACTCGTGCCATGATTGTCCTCCGATTAGCTCAGGCGCGGGCCAGCGCGGCGACGCCGGGCAATTTGCGCCCCTCCAGCCATTCCAGAAACGCGCCGCCCGCGGTTGAAACATAGGTAAACGCCTCCGCGACTCCGGCAGCATTGAGCGCCGCCACCGTGTCGCCACCGCCAGCGATACTGGTGAGGCCGCCCTCGCGGGTCAGGCGCGCCACCTCGCGGGCGACTGCGACGGTGCCTTCATCAAATGGCGGCACCTCGAAAGCGCCGAGCGGCCCGTTCCACAGCGCCGTATGGCATTCAGCCAGGCGCGCACAAATGTTCCCGACCGACGCCGGGCCTATGTCGAGGATCATAGCATTGGCGGGGATGTCCGTCACATCGCGCACCTCTGTGGCCACGCCTTCGCGCAGTTCCGCCGCGATCACCCCGTCGCGCGGCAGGACGATTTGGCAGCCGCTTTCGCTGGCATTGCTGATGATCTGCTCAACGGTGCCCGCCTCGTCCGGCTCATGCAGCGATTTGCCGATATTGCGGCCCTCGACATGCAGGAAGGTGTTGGCCATCGCGCCGCCGATGACCAGCAGATTCACCTTCGCGACGAGGTTGGAGAGCACGTCGATCTTGGTGGAGACCTTGGCCCCGCCGATCAGCGCCGCGACTGGCCGGCGCGGCTGCTCCAGCGCCAGCGTCAGCGCCTCCATCTCGGCCATCATAGCCGGCCCGGCATAGGCGGGCAGCAGATGGGCGATGCCCTCGGTCGAGGCGTGCGCGCGGTGCGACGACGAGAACGCGTCGTTGACGTAAATGTCGCCAAGCTCAGCCAGCGCGGCGGCGAAATCCCGCGCATTCGCTTCCTCGCGCGCGTGGAAGCGCAGATTTTCGAGCACGCAGACGCCTCCCGGCTCAAGCGCCTCGACAACGGCCTTGGCCTCAGCCCCAACGCAGTCCGGCGCGAAGCTCAGGCTGATCGGCGCGAGCATTTCCGCCATCTTGTCGGCGACCGGCTTCAGCGACATCTCTTCGATGCGCTCTCCCTTGGGCCGGCCGAAATGCGACATGACCACGACCTTCGCCCCGCGCTGGCAAAGATCGAGGATCAGCGGCAGCGCCTGCTCTATCCGCGTGGCGTCCGTGACCTCGCCGTCAGCCATGGGCACATTCAGATCGGCGCGGACCAGCACGCGCTTACCCGCCACTTCCGCTGCGTCGATCCGCTTGATCCGCTCAAGCATCGCTCATTGCCCCCAGTGCGCGTGATCTAACCCTGTTCAAGCGCGGCGCGGGCCTGGTCCGCGACCCGCTCTGCAGTGATGCCGAAATGCTTGTAAAGATCGCCAGCCGGTGCGGATGCGCCGAAGCTGTCCATGCCCACGGAACGGCCCGACGCGCCCAACCATTCATGCCAGCCGAGCGCGGCCGCCGCCTCAACACCGATGCGCGGCGCAGACCCAAGCACGCTCTCGCGATAATCCGCCGGCTGCGCCCGGAACAGCTCCCAGCACGGCATGGAGACAACTGCTGCTTGGACACCCTGCCGCGCCAGCAGATCCGCCGCGTCGACAGCCAGCCCGACCTCCGAACCGGTGGCCAGAAGCGTGACGTCGCGCCCGCCTGCGGCCTCTCGGAGCACGTAAGCGCCGCGCGCGCTGAGATTGGCGTCGTCATCCTCTGTGCGCAGGAGCGGCAAACCTTGGCGCGTCAATGCGAGAATGGACGGCGTGTCGGCGCTGTTCAGCGCCAGCTCCCAGACTTCCGCGCATTCAACTGAATCCGCCGGGCGATAGACATGCAGGTTCGGCATCGCCCGCAGCGCCGCCAGATGTTCAACCGGCTGGTGAGTCGGCCCATCCTCGCCCAGCCCAACGGAGTCATGCGTCATCACATAGATAACGCGCTGCCCCATAAGCGCCGACAGGCGGATCGACGGCCGGCAATAGTCGGTAAAGACAAGGAAGCTGCCGCCATAAGGCACGAGGCCGCCATGCAGCGCCATGCCGTTCATCGCAGCGGCCATGCCGTGCTCGCGCACGCCGTAGTGGATGTAGTTCGCGGTGAAATCGGCTGCGGAAACGTCGCGGTGCTGTTTGGTCTTGGTACCGTTCGACCCGGTCAGGTCTGCCGACCCGCCGATCAGCGCGGGGAGGGCCGGCACGAGCGACTCTAGCACCTGCTGCGAGGACTTCCGCGTCGCAAGCTTATCGCCGCCGGCCCTGAAATCAGCCTTCACCTTGCGGATTACCGCCGCGATCTCTTCACGCGCCGCAGCGTCGATCGGGTCATGCAGGCGTCCGCGGTCTTGCACGCTTAGGCGGCTCGCGGCCTCCTGCCACGCTGCGAAAGCCGTGCTGCCGCGCGCGCCGGTCTCGCGCCAGGCGCTGAGGATGTGCTCCGGCACTTCGAACGGCGCATAGGCCCAGCCGATTGCCTCACGGGTGGCTGCCACTTCATCCTCGCCCAAAGGCGCGCCATGCGTGTCGGCCGTGCCCTGCTTGTTGGGGGCGCCATAGCCAATCACCGTGCGGCAAGCGATCAGCGAGGGGCGGCCGGTTTCGTCGCGCGCCGCTTCGATCGCCGTTGCGACAGCTTCTGGATCGTGTCCGTCAACGCGCGTGACATGCCAACCACAGGCGGCGAAACGTCCGAGTTGGTCGTCCGATACGGCGAGGTCCGTCGGACCATCGATCGAGATGTGGTTGTCGTCGAAAAGTACGACAAGCTTGCCCAGCTTGAGATGGCCGGCCAGCGAGATCGCCTCGTGGCTTATACCTTCCATCAGGCAGCCGTCGCTGGCCAGCACGTAGGTGAAATGGTCTACGAGGTCGTTGCCGTAGCGCGCATTCAGCAGACGCTCAGCGAGCGCCATGCCCACGCTATTGCCAAGCCCCTGGCCTAGTGGGCCTGTGGTCGTTTCGATGCCCGGCGCATCGCCGTATTCAGGGTGACCCGCCGTGTGCGAGCCAAGCTGGCGGAAATTCTTGAGCTGCTTGATATCCATGCCCGGATAGCCCGTCAGGTAGAGCAAGCTGTACAGCAGCATCGAACCATGTCCCGCGGACAGCACGAAGCGGTCGCGGTCCGGCCAGTCCGGGTTGGCGGGATCGAATTTTAGAAAGCGGGTAAACAGCACCGTGGCAGCGTCGGCCATGCCCATTGGCATGCCGGGATGACCCGAATTCGCGGCCTGCACCGCATCCATCGAGAGCGCGCGAATGGCATTCGCCATGTCGCGATGCGCCACATCGGGCACGGTCTCCGGTGTTCTCACTGTCTCCGCCATAAGCTGCTCCTGGCCGCCATCGAGGCGCTGCGCCGCGCACGCTGACTTGCGCCAAGCGCACGGGCGCTGCCGCGCCGGCTTCTTCTTAGCGTGTATCTGATAGGAATGCACTTCCTGAACACACACCTCTCGCCGGTTGCATGCTTCTGATCAAGGCGGAAATTTGTCGGAGGCTTAATTTCTCCGGCTGGGGCGATCGAACAGGTCAGTTCTGTTCGTCAGGTGTGATCGCCTTGCGCAACGGCGCGGGCAAACGATGCTCGACCGATCTCAACCACTCGTCCATGCGGGTCCATCGGCTGCGCAGCGCCAGAAATTTTCTGCGGATGAAGGTGCTGTTCACGATGAGAATGGACAAGCCGATCAGGATCATCGCGAGGCCGAAGGGCAGTGGCAACGGCAAGACGATTGCGCCGATGATCAGGAAGACGATGCCCATTACCAACATCACGTACCGTCTAATCTCACCGAGAACAAACTGGGTCATGCGGACCTCTTCCTGTGGCAGATTTTCGTCCTGCGGGCGCTCTTTTGTATCGTCATCATCTTGTAACATTTTTGCTGCCCCCGGGACATCCACCGGCACAATTCCATGGGAGATAAGCATACTGAAAAGCTGTTTCCATGACTGCACGCACGGCGATCATGCCAGGGCGCTCTTGTCCGACGGTTGTGGTTGACGTATTTACGGAAGATTGAGTTAACGCAGACCAGTGCACGTCCATGTCACACATCCGATCCCGGCGAAATCAACCCAGGTGCGATGTGCGTTCGGGAAGAACGCCAAGCGTTTCGGCAGGCGCTTTCCGTCTTAAACCTTCAGGCACGGCGCAACCGGCCGCCAGACAGGCGTGGTGAACTGGGCCGTAAGTGAGGTGCGGATCCGCGGGGCCTTCAAAGCCGGATCGTCGGCTGCAGCGGGCTGCCTGGCCCGCCCGCGGACCGTCGAGGGTATGTCGTAAGGGTATAGCGAGCACGTATGAACGAACAACTTGAGCAACTCGCCACCCGCGCCCAGGGGCCGCTTTTGTTTTGGGGGCGCTCGCTGCGCAATCCACGTCAGATCTGCAGCCTTTTTCCCTCCAGCCCATTCGTCGGGCGGGCGATGACCGAAGCGATCACCTCCAGGCCGGACCCGCATGTGATCGAGCTGGGAGCCGGCACGGGCGCAATTACCCGCCAGCTCATCCGCAACGGCGTTCCGCGTTACGATCTTACGCTGGTTGAGCTTGATCCGGCGCTGGGCGGCCATTTACGCCGTAGCTTCGCCGGGGTCGACGTGGTCGTGGCTCCTGCGCAGCATCTGTCCCGATTCTGGGTGGAGCGTGATGGTCCGCCGGTCGGTGCCATCGTCTCGACGCTGCCGATGCGGCTGTTTTCCAAACCGATGATCCGCTCGATCATGAAGAGCAGTTTTCAGGTGCTGTCTCCGGGCGGCGTGTTCGTGCAGTTTACCTATCGCGAGAGCAGCCCCGTTCCGCTCCGGCTGGCCAAGGCGCTAGGGCTGAAGGCTCAGCGGCGCTGCTTGGTCTGGGCCAACTTGCCGCCGGCGGCGATCTGGACCTATGAGCGGGCAGTTTGAAGGGCTCATCTCCGCCAGCCCGACCCCGGCCGACCAAGGCAGACCCTGCGCAGCCTTGCTGTTGCGCGAACGCCACATGAAGTAGCGATAAGCAATCTCCGGCTTGTGTCGGCCCTACAATTTCTGCAATCTATGGTTGCAGTTGAGGCGCTTGTGTTCCTGTTAATTGGTTTGACCTCGGCTTCGGCCCCGGTGCGGGCCGAGCTGGTGCGGCGTGGCTCACTGGGTACAACGCGAGAGTATGTATTCCGCGCGATATGCGCCAAGTCGCACTTAACGGCGTCCGCCGCTAGTGCGGTGACACAGGCAGTTGATCCAAGCTTGCGGCCAGGCTCTCGCTCAAATGTCAAATTCAAAAGCTTCACTCGCGTAACCGTGTGCTAACCGGAACCATGCGCAAATCAGTTCCACAGGCGCGAAACATCAAGGGGCCAAAAACAATGGCGGGAGATAACAGGTTTGCGCAGTGGGTGGGCGCCGGAGCAGGGATCTGCGCCGGGGTTGTGCTCGCCAGCTCTGCATTCGCCGGGGGGTTCGCGGTGCGCGAGCAATCATCTTATTATCAGGGTATGTCGTTCGCCGGGGCTGCGGCTGGCGATGACCTCAGCGCTATGTTCTGGAACGCCGCCGCGGCAGCGGCTGCGCCGGGGATGAACACGTCCAGCCACGCCGCGGTCATCCTGCCCGATTCGGAGATCACGGCAACAGGCGGCACTCTGCTTACCCCTCTGACCAACAACAACAGCGGAGACATCGGCGACGCCACGTTGGTGCCGGCCTCTTACGCCAACTACCAGGTCAATGAAAGCTTGTTTGCCGGGGTCGCCATCAATAGCGCCTATGGCTTCGCCACCAAGCCGGATAATCAGACTTTCGCCGGCACGCCGGTTGCAAATTCCTCGCGGATCTTTTCGCTTACGTTCAATCCCAATCTCGCCTACCAGATTGACGAACAGTGGACGGTCGGCGTTGGCCTTCAGGCGCTTTACGCCGATGTCCGGCTCACCACAACGGACCCAACCCGCGGGTTAGGCGGGCTTCCGTCCGGGCGCGAAATCGATGCCGATGACGTCGCGTTCGGCGGCACCGCAGGCGTGATCTGGAGCCCAATGGATGGCACACGCATCGGCGTTGGCTATCGGTCCAGCATTGATGTCGAGGCGGAAGGCACATGTCGCGGCGCAGGTCTGTCCAATATTTCTGCGGGCAACCCGGCTGGGTGTCTGACCAACCCGGATATCGAGGCTGAGCTGACACTTCCGGACCTTGTGACGGCCAGCTTCTCCCATCAGGTCAATGACCGGTGGCGGCTGCTGGGGACGGTCGAATGGGCAAATTGGAGCCGCGTGCCCACTGTCGTCGATTTCGTCGATGGCAACGGCAATGTCGTCGATGAGTTTCCACTCGGTTATGAGGACGGCTGGTTTTACTCCGGCGGTATCGAATATGCCTACACGCAGGACGTGACGTTGCGCTCTGGCGCCGGGTACGAACTCTCGCCCATTGACGACGACATTCGGAACGTGTCTCTGCCAGACAATGATCGGTTCTGGTTGAGCGCCGGGTTCACCGCAAGACTGACGGAGAACACTAAGTTGGACTTCGGCTACACGCACCTCTTCATTGAGGACTCACCCATCACGGAAGCGAGTGCGACGCCAGGTGTCAATGCGTTCGAGGGCGAGGCCGATGGCGACATCGACATTGTCACGATCGGGATCACGCACCGCTGGGGCGGCGGGCGTGATGAACTGGAGCCGCTCAAGTAGCGCTGGCCCGGCCGCGGCAGGTGTGACTTGACATACGGAGGCTATCTCGGCCTCCGTTATCGTTTTCACACGTGTTTTCACCTGGAGGGCAATATGGTCTGGTCGGTCGTACGCCGTGTTGCCGCAGTGTTGCTCGCGCTCTTATTGGCCTGCGTGACCGCGATCATTGTTCTATTCCTGGTCGGTGCGGAGTGGGCCGCGAGGGAGCTGGCGGCGCAATCAGCGCGCGATTCGGCGATGCCGTCGCCGGGCGAAGAGGTCTTGTTCCATGGCATTGGGTTTATCGCGTTTTTTGCGCAGGTCGCCCCGACCCTGAGCATACTTCCCGGGCTCGTCGCCGCGATTGCTGGCGAGGTGGCGAAAATCCGCGCTGTCCTCTATTATGTTGTAACCGGCGGGCTTGCGATGATCGTGATGCCGTTAGCGTACATTATGCAAAACGTGCCGGCCGAAGCGGTCCCATCAATTCAGTACCTGACGATCTACGCAACGGCCGGTTTCGCGGCCGGGCTGATCTACTGGTTGGTGGCTGGGCGTAATGCGTAGCGCGCGTGCCGCCGAAGGTTCATCGCTTCGCCGAATTTCGAGCAGCAAGCTCCAAACAAAAGGTGGGCATCGGCTCACCGTAGAACAGGCTTTCACATCATGGCATTCCTGACACAAAACCTCACCTATCTTGCGGTCGGCGCTGTGGCGCTCGTTCTTGTCGCTGGTCTCTTGAACATGTTCCGCGCCGGCTCATCAAACACCAGTCAGCAACTGATGCGTTGGCGGGTGGGGCTGCAGTTCCTCGCCATCGTCATCATCATGGCCGCCGTGTATTTCGCAAAATGACCCGATCCCGGCTGTGGCTCTCGCCCCACAGCTATCGCCACAAATGTGATGCTCGTGCGCGAGGCGTTTGACTTGCCGGCCCAACCCCGTCACCAAAGACTTAACGACCGGGGGGCGAAATGATTCAGATCGGGGCGGCATTGCCGCGCACAATCTTTCTAGCGGGCGCTGCCCTGAGTTGCGCAACCTTGGTGTCGTCGGCAACGCCAGGGGTTGCCCTCGCCGAGCCGCTTACCCGATCCCACGGTTTCTTCAATGAACTGCGTATCGGCGCCCTCGCTCACGATCTCGAATCCAATGAGGACGAGGACGGCTGGGACGTTAACGCAGAGCTACTTTTTAATCCGCTTGGCCACCGCCGTAGCGACTGGTTGGACTTTTTTCTGACGCCGCGCCCGCACATTGGCGGCTCCATTAATCTGGCGGGCGATACCAGCCTCGCATATGCCGGATTGACTTGGGACATCTGGCTGACCGATGACATTTTTGTCGAGGGTAGCTTTGGTGGCGCCGTGCATGACGGCCCCACAGATGATTCAAATTCGTCCTTCGGATGCGCCGTGAATTTCCGTGAATCAGCGTCTGTCGGCGTCGCGCTGTCTGAGCACTGGCGCATCCTGGGCACAGTGTCGCATATGTCGAATGCCGGGCTATGCGGTGAAAACCAGGGCTTGACCAGTGCAGGGGTGCAATTAGGCTATCAGTGGTGAAGGGGCGGCCGCCACGTGCCGCCTTAACGGCAGGTAGCTTATGGTCGTCCTGACGAAAATCTATACGCGGACCGGCGATGCCGGAACCACCGCTCTGGGGACAGGCGCGCGCGTCCCTAAGGATCATCTCCGCATATCCGCTTACGGTACGGTTGATGAGTTGAACGCATCGCTCGGCATGGCGCTTCTTTCAGTGCCCGACACGCCACCGGAATTTGCGCAGGTCTACGCCGCCCTGACCCGCATCCAGAACGATCTTTTTGATTTGGGGGCTGACCTCTGCGTCCCGGATACGGGCGAAGAGTTGCCGTACGAGCCGCTGCGGATGAGCGATGAGCAAGCGTCGTGGCTGGAGCGCGAAATCGACCGTATGAACGCTGAGCTCCAGCCGCTGACCTCCTTCGTGCTGCCCGGCGGCACGCCCGCGGCGGCTGCGCTGCACATATCGCGGACGATCTGCCGGCGCGCCGAACGGCTCATTGTCGCCCTCGCCGCCATCCCCGAGGAGCATGTCAGCGAAGCCGCCCTCAAATACGTCAACCGGCTGTCCGACTATCTGTTTGTCGCCAGCCGCTATCTGAATGACAAGGGTGGTGGCGACGTCCTCTGGAAGCCAGGCGCCAACCGATAACCGCGAAAGGCCATCTCGTGCTGTTTATTCCGGTCTGGGATCGCAACCCGCTCGAAACGATTCGTTTCCAGGCCGTAACGCTCGCGCTGGTGGCTGCCAATATTATTATCTATGCGGTGTTTCAGTCTGGTGCGGTGGCGGCGACCAGTCTGGAAAGCATCCTTGGCTTTGCGTTGATCCCCGCGGAACTGCTGAATGCCGGGTTCTTTGGCGACGCCACTTACCAGATCTTCGGTGGCCAGGCTCCAGTGCCGGAGCGGTTGACCCTTGTCAGTTACATGTTCCTGCACGGCGGCATCATGCACTTGGTGGGCAACATGGCGTTCTTGTGGGTGTTCGGCGACAATGTCGAGGACGCCATGGGGCATGTCCGGTTCCTGCTGTTTTACCTCATGTGCGGGGTTTTCGCCGGGTTGGCGCACACGCTGGCCGCGCCCGGGTCGCCGCAGCCTTTGATCGGGGCGAGCGGCGCCACTTCCGGAGTGATCGCAGCCTATCTGATGCTGCACCCCAAGGTCCGCCTATGGGTGCTGGCCCTGCCGTTCATTCCGCTGCGGATCAGCGCAGGCGTCGCACTTGGTATCTGGGTTGCGTTTCAGGTCTACAGTCTGCTGTTCTCCGCTGACAGCCACACGGCCTGGTGGGCGCATATCGGCGGACTTGCCGCGGGTGCCGTGCTGGTATTGTTCATGCGCCGGCCGGGCGTCCCGCTTTTCGACCGGGTGCCCACAACCTGACGCGAGCGGCCCCAATGCGGCGCTCTGTCGGTGTGGTTAGCGCATCATTGACTTGTTTCGAGCTCGGGACTAGCGTCACAGGTCTTCGCAGTTGCAAAAAACGGATGCAATCTGTGGGAGCGTCAAACCGAGTGCTGCGCCCCGCCGTCGGTGTCAACAGGTCGCAGCAAGGGATTGTCCGTGAACGGTGTCGCAACGTCGCGCTGGTCATTGTTGCTCCGGAACTGTTCCGCTAATGTGGAAAGTTGATAGCCTACGGTATGGGCTCTTAGCTGAACACGCGCGGCACGGGAGAAACGCATGAAGAAGATCCTCGTCCCGGTCAAACGGGTCGTTGATTACAACGTGAAGATCAGGGTCAAACCGGACGGCAGCGGCGTCGAGACCAATAACGTCAAGATGTCGATGAACCCGTTTGACGAGATCGCCATGGAAGAGGCCATCCGCCTTCGCGAGGCGGGCGACAATGGCGTCGAAGAAATCGTCGCGGTATCTATCGGCCCGCAGAAAGCCCAGGAGACGCTACGCACAGCACTTGCTATGGGCGCGGATCGGGCGATCCTCATCAAGACCGATGAACTGGTCGAGCCGCTCGGTGTCGCCAAGACGCTCAAGGCCGTGATCGAGAAAGAGGAGCCTGAGCTGGTCATTCTGGGCAAGCAGGCGATTGACGACGACTGCAATCAGACCGGCCAGATGCTCGCTGCCTTGCTCGGTTGGCCACAGGCAACCTTCGCATCAAAACTAGACGTGGTCGACGGCGGGCTGAATGTCACGCGCGAGGTTGATGGCGGGCTGCAGACGGTTGCTCTGAAGCTGCCAGCGATCATCACCACCGATCTCAGGCTGAACGAGCCGCGCTACGCCTCTTTGCCCAACATCATGAAGGCGAAGAAGAAGCCCCTTGAAGAAACCTCGCCGGCCGACTTCGGCATTGACATTGCGCCGCGGCTTAAGGTGCTGGATACAGCCGAGCCTCCGGAGCGCCAGGGCGGTGTGAAGGTTGAAAGCGTGCAGGAACTTATCGACAAGCTCAGAAACGAAGCGCGGGTGCTGTAATCATGAGCGTACTGGTGATCGCCGAAATAACGACTGACGGCCTTGACGCGGCAACGAGCAAGGTTCTTAGCGCTGCGCGTCTTATCGAGGATGACGTGCATGTACTAGTGGCAGGCTACGACTGCGAAGGGATCGCCGAACAGGCGGCCAAGCTGGACGGCGTTGCGAAGGTTCTGCATGCCGACGCGCCGCACCTGGAGCACCAGATCGCGGAAGAGATGTCGGCGCTCATCGTACCGCTGATGGACAGTTATGACACCGCCATCGCCGCGGCGACAAGTTCTGGCAAGAACATTATGCCGCGCGTCGCCGCGCTCCTGGATGTCGGGCAGGTCTCCGATATCACCGCTGTTAAGTCGCCCGATACGTTCGAGCGGCCGATTTACGCTGGTAATGCCTTGCAGACCGTCCAGGCCACTGACGCGAAGAAAATCGTCACGGTCCGCAGCACGGCCTTTCCGGACAGCGGCAAACGTACGGACCCGGCGCCGATCGAGGCTGTGACGCCCCCAGACCCGGTGGGCCTGACAAGCTTCGTGGATCAGCAGCTGACTGCGTCCGACCGGCCGGACCTCTCAAGCGCAAAGATCGTCGTTTCGGGCGGGCGTGGCATGCAGTCAGGCGATAACTTCAAGATGCTGGAACGCCTTGCCGACAAGCTGGGCGCGGCGATTGGCGCGAGCCGCGCAGCTGTGGACGCTGGCTATGTGCCAAACGATTATCAGGTGGGCCAGACAGGCAAGGTCATCGCGCCTGATCTGTACATCGCCGTTGGTATCTCCGGCGCCATCCAGCATCTGGCAGGCATGAAAGAATCCAAGGTGATCGTGGCGATCAACAAGGATCCGGAGGCGCCAATCTTTCAGGTTGCCGATTATGGTTTGGTGGCCGACCTGTTCGAGGCGGTCCCGGAAATCGAGCGGGAGTTGGAGCGTGAACTGGCCCCGGGTGAGTAAGTGCTGAGCGGGAGTTGGTATCGCCCAACGATCCTTTTAGGGGAAAGGACGACGGTATCGCATGGCTGAGGACGCGCTGGAACGCAATCCTGAAAGCTCTTCCGGAAGGGAACGCGGTGCCGACCTGTCGATCCGCAAGATCGGCGTGATCGGCGCCGGGCAAATGGGCAACGGTATTGCTCATGTCGCGGCACTGGCCGGCTACGATGTCGCGCTGAACGACCTCTCTCGCGCCCAATACGATGCGGCAATGGACATCATCGCCGGCAACATGGGCCGACAGCTCGCCAAAGGTAAAATTACCGAGGGGGAGCGCGATGAGGCGCTGCAGCGCATTAATTTCGCGGACGGCCTCGAAGCCTTGGGCGACGCCGATCTGATTATTGAGGCGGTCACCGAAGATGAGGACGTCAAGCGTAAGATCCTGACCGATCTATGCCCGCATGTCCGCGACAATACGATCCTTGCGTCAAACACCTCCTCAATCTCGATTACCCGCCTCGCTGCGACCACTGATCGGCCGGAGCAATTCATCGGCATGCACTTCATGAATCCGGTGCCGGTGATGAAATTAGTGGAGCTGATTCGCGGCATCGCAACGGCAAACGACACCTTCCGTACCTCGCGCGCCTTCGTGGAGTCGATGGGCAAGACGGTGGCTGTCGCCGAGGACTTCCCGGCTTTCATCGTCAACCGCATTCTGCTGCCGATGATAAACGAGGCGGTCTACACGCTTTACGAAGGCGTCGGAAACGTCGAGGCTATCGACACTGCCATGCGCCTCGGGGCGCATCATCCGATGGGGCCGCTGCAACTTGCCGATTTCATTGGCCTGGATACCTGCCTTTCGGTGATGCAGGTGCTTTATGAAGGGCTCGCGGATTCCAAGTACCGGCCTTGTCCGCTCATGGTCAAATATGTCGAGGCGGGCTGGCTGGGCCGCAAGGCGGGACGCGGTTTCTACGACTACCGCAGCGATCCGCCGGTGCCGACGCGCTAGAGCTCGCTCAGGTCGGTAGTCATTGCACAGGCTCCAACGTCTCGTTTTGTCGGACGTTTTGACGCAAACCAGATCCCGCTCTTGCTGAAATTGGCCTAGTGCTACAGTTGCGTTTTACATCGTCATCTGAGTCCCTTTACCTGGTGGGCGAAGCGGGTGGGCGCGATAACGGTTGCGGCATGGTCGGGCACGCTTGTGGATTGGCGCGATGCGCTTGATGGGCTGAAGGCATGGATCGGTCCGGCGCTCGGTCGTGCTTAAGACGCGGGCCTCGGTCGCGGCCTTCATCGACGGCGTTCTATCCTCGGCGGAGCGCAAGACCGGCTGGATGCTGGCGGAACAGGCCGGGCCTGCGCGGCCCTATCGTATACAGTCGCTTCTGGGGCGCAGCAGTTGATCTGCGGATGCACTGCCTGACAAGGTGCACGATTATGTCGTTGATGCGCTGGGCGATCCGTTGGGCGTGCTGGTGGTCGATGAGACGGGGTTTTTGAAGAAAGGCACGTGCTCGGTCGGTGTAGCCCGGCAATATTCGGGCGCGGCCGGTCGGATCGAGAACTGCCAGATCGGCGTGTTCGCCTGTTATGCCAGCCGCTGGGGCCAGGCGATTGAAGCGGCCGGCAGCTTTACCTGCCCAAGGACTGGGTAGATGATCCCGAGCGCCGCGCGCGTGCGCACGTACCAGACGAGATCGCGTTTCGCACCAAGCGGGTGATGACGCGCAATCATCTCGCGCGCCGTCACCGGACTGGTCCCACTGGCGGCGCGCGCATCAGTTCACCGCCGCTATATGCCACCGACGACGATACAAAACGCAACTGTAGTAACAGAGAGCAATCCGAAATACCGGTTCCCACCCTTCGGGTCGGGCTCAAAAAAAACCGCCCGTGCAAACGGGCGGTCTTCATGCTTGCGGCGGCGAAAAACCGTTACTTAGGCTGCGGCACAATGCGCAGATAAGGTGTCTCGGTCTTCCAGCCATCAGGATACTTCTGCTTCGCCTCTTCATCCGGCACAGACGGTGCAATGATCACCTCGTCACCCTGATGCCAGTCGGCCGGGGTGGAGACCTGGTGCTGCGCGGTGAGCTGCAGAGAGTCCAGAATGCGCAAAATTTCCTGGAAGTTGCGGCCGGTGCTCATCGGATAAACGAGGATCAGCTTGATCTTCTTGTCCGGCCCAACAATGAAGACATTTCGCACGGTCTGGTTGTCAACCGGCGTGCGGCCTTCCGAGGTTTCGCCCGCGCCGGCCGGCAACATGCCATACGCCTTGGAGATCGACAGGTCGGTGTCGCCGATCATCGGATAGTTCACCGAATGGCCGGTCACCTTCTTGATATCCTGATCCCACTCCTTGTGCCGATCGACCGGGTCAACGCTCAGACCGATGAGCTTGGTGTTACGCTTGTCAAATTCCGGCTTGAGGCCCGCCATGGTGCCCAATTCGGTGGTGCAAACCGGTGTGAAATCCTTGGGGTGCGAAAACAGGATGCCCCAGGAATCGCCGAGCCAGTCGTGAAAACGGATGCGGCCTTCGGTTGTTTCGGCTTCAAAGTCCGGGGCCGTATCGCCGAGTTGCAGGGTCATGATGCTCTCCCATTCCTCTGAAGAAGTGTAAGCTGCGACGACTTCGTGCACGCTTGAACGTTCTCCGCTCAAGTTATCTCAAAAATGAGAATTCCCTCCCCTAGCGTCAACGAACACTGGATCGTTCCCGCGAACCCTGGAGGAATGCTGTTTGCCTGCACGCGTGATTTGTGAAACGCCACCTTAGCCTGCTGCCATGCGGCTCTATGAGCCATATAGCGCGCGCGGCAACCAAGTCGCCACTTCAGGTGTGTACCACAACACAATCAGCGCCAGAAGTTGAATAATCACGAATGGAATGATGCCCTTGTAGATCTCCATCGTGCGCACCTCCGGCGGCGCAACGCCGCGCAAATAGAACAGCGCGAAACCAAACGGCGGCGTCAGGAAGGACGTCTGCAGGTTGATAGCCATCATCACGCCCAGCCAGACGGGATTGATCGGCTGGCCCGGCGCGATTTCCATCTGTAACAGGATCGGCGCCACGATCGGCACGACGATGAAGATGATCTCCAGGAAATCTAGGAAAAACCCCATGATGAACATGGTCAGCATGACCAGCAGGATCGCGCTGACGGTACCGCCCGGGAGATTGGCCAGGAATTCTTCGATCCACTCATCGCCCCCGAAGCCACGGAACACGAGTGAGAACATCCCCGCGCCGACCAGAATGATGAACACCATTGAGGAGATGGTCAGGGTCGAGCGCATGACCAGCAGCAGCACGCGCTCGCCATTCGTATCACGGCTCTGATACGTCCGCCAGGCGGCCAGCGCAACGCCTGCGAACAGGATGACGGTCAGCAGCATCGCGACAACGATGGCGATCATTTCGTGCTGGGGGATCACATTACGCTGTAAGCGAAGATCGAATGATGCGCTCATGAACAAGAGCGCGACCAGGCTCAGCCCCGCAAGAATCAATAACCCGGAGCGCCCAGGCAGCAGCTTATGGCCCGCGAGCATCATCGCGCCAACCGCGCCGACGCCTGCGGCTTCGGTCGGAGACGCCAAGCCCCCGAGAATCGAGCCCAGGACGGCCACAATCAGAATGATCGGCGCAAATAGCACCCCCGCAAGATGGACGAGTTGCTGACGCCGGTTTCGCCCGCTGTCCTCGATCTGCACCGCCGGCGCCATGCCCGGGCGGAACCAGGTCATCATGAGCTGATAAAGAATATACATGCCCACCAGTAGCAGCCCGGGGAGCAGCGCGCCCGCGAACAGGTCGTTCACCGAGACGGTGTCGGGCGCGAAAATGCCCATATCGAATTGCGCCTGTTGGTAGGCCGAGGAGAGCTGATCGCCCAGAAGCACCAGGACGATCGAAGGCGGAATAACCTGCCCGAGCGTGCCCGATGCGGCGATCGTCCCGCAGGCGAACGACCGGCTATAGCCCCGACGGAGCATGGTCGGCAGCGAGATCAGGCCCATCGTGACCACAGTCGCGCCGACGATACCGGTCGAGGCGGCGAGAAGGGCCCCCACGACGCACACCGAAAACGCCAAGCCGCCGGGCATCGTCCCGAACATCCGGCCCATGTTGTCGAGCAGTTCCTCTGCGACCTTGGAGCGCTCCAGCATCACGCCCATGAACACAAACAGCGGCACGGCGACCAGCACCTCGCTGCTCATGGTCTGGAAGATGCGTTGGGGAAAGGCACTCAGAAAGCCAAGGTCGAAAACACCCAGGCCATAGCCGATAAAGGCGAAGGCGGCGGAAGTTCCCGCAAGCACGAACGCAACCGGGAAGCCGGTGAGCAGCAAGGCCACCGTGGTCAAAAACATCACGACACAGAGGACTTCGGGGTCCAACAGGAAGCTCATGTCGCCGGGGCCTCCTTAACTGTCACGACTGTTCCGCCGCGCCGGGCTGTTCCCAAGTCAACGGACCCTGGGAGTAGCGTGGCCATCGGCCCATAAGAAACAGCAACGCCTTGATCGCCGTTGACAGCGCCTGAAGCCCGACAAACGCCGCGAACACCCAAATCACTGTTTTATAGAGAAAGATGAGCTGGAGCCCGGACAGCTCGGTCGAGCCCTCCAGAACAATCCAGGAATTGATCACATATCCCCACGATAACCAGACGGTGAGGATACAAAGCGGGATAATGAACAGAACCGAACCAAGCAAATCGATCCAGGCCTTATAGCGCTGGCTGGCTTCGCGATAGATCACGTCGACCCGGACGTGACCGTCATAAAGCAACGTGTAGCCAGCTCCGATCATGAAGAGCAGGCCGTGCAAATACCAGATCGATTCGGATAAAGCCGTGTTCGAGAACGCGAACACATATCGCAGGATCACCACGGCGAACTGCACCAGCACCATGATGAAGGCCGTCCAGGCGATGGCATTGCCGACGCGTTTGTTGAGCGCATCTATCGCGTTGGCGATGCGATACAGGTTTTGCATCGGTGCGCGCCTTCTCGCAGGACCCTGACGAGGACCGAACCGGTCCGCGGGCCGCTTCATAGGGCAGAAAAGAGGGCGAGAGAGAGCGGCGCGCCGCAGCGCACCGCTCTATGCATTCAGAACACTCAGCCTTCTGCGAGTGCGCGCTTGCGCATGTAGGACTGGTCCGACAGCTTGGACCAGTCCAGGGCGATCTTCCGGAAGGCCGTGTAGCTGTCATAGACCTTCTTCGTGATCGCGTCAGCGTTCGCGGCATCGGCCACAACGTCCTTCGCCGCCTTGCCGGCATCGATGAAGACGTCGTCTGGCATCTCCTTCACATTGACGCCGTGCTCGGTCACGAGGGTGTTCAAGGCCGTCGAATTCTTCGCGTTGAATTCAGCCAGGTCTATGTTGTTCTCCGCAACCGCGCAGGCCTGCAGCGCCGCCTGGTCGGCTTTCGACATGCTCTCGTAGAGTTCCCGATTGACGCCGAGACCCAGCGCGGTCCCCGGCTCGTGGAAGCCCGGATAGTAGTAGTTCTTGATGATCTTGTAGAAGCCGAAGGCCAAATCATTGTAGGGGCCAACCCACTCGGTCGCGTCGATGGTCCCGGCCTGAAGCGCCGGCATAACCTCAGCGCCGGAAAGCGTCACCGGGGAGCCGCCGAGCGCGCGGATCACATCGCCACCGAGACCCGGGATGCGCATTTTTAGACCTTTGAAGTCCTCGACCGACGTGATGTCTTTCTTGAACCAGCCGGCCATCTGCGAGCCGGTGTTGCCGCACAGGAACGGCTTCACATTGAAGTCGGCCGCCAGCTCGTCCCACAGTTCCTGACCGCCGCCGTGGTGGATCCAGGCATCCATTTCATCCGGGCGGAAGCCGAACGGCACCGCGGCGAAGAACGAGAACGCCGGCGTCTTGCCTTGGTAATAGTATTCCGCGGAATGATACATATCCGCCGTGCCTTCCTGCACGGCATCCAGACCCTTCAGCGCCGGCACGAGTTCACCGCCGCCATAGATCCGGACCTTGTAGCGGCCATCCGTTGCGGCCTCGAAACGGCGGGCGAACCGCTCAGGCGCGGTCCCGAGGCCGGGAAAGCCCTTTGGCCAGGCCATGACCAGTTTCAGTTCCTTAACCCCTTGGGCGATGGCAGGCGCAGAAACCGCAGCGGCGGCCGTTGCGCCTGCGGCAACGCCTGTCGACTTTAGAAACGAACGACGATCCATAAAGCTCTCCTCATTTCCTCCAAAGATCCGGCCGCGGGGCCGGCGATCGGCGTGGCCCTCATTTGTCTGGGCCCAGTAGGTCCGGCAATTCGGACAGAGTGTTAATGACAGTTAAGGGCTTTGCAGGCAAGTGCTCCAGGGGTTGCGAAGAGCGGTTAAGGTAGCACACCGACAAGCCGAAATGCGCAGCGCCGGCAACGTCCCAGGCGTTCGCCGAAACAAACCCGATCTCGCCCGGCGTCAATCCGAAAGCCTCAACCGCCAGCTGGTACGTGCGGGGATCGGGCTTATAAATCTCCACCGTATCAACGGACAGTACATGATCGAGCAGGTCGGTAAGCCCGGCATGGACAACCGCCTGCTGCAGCATATCGGGTGCGCCATTCGACAGGATTGCACAGCGGATATCCCGCTCGCGAAGAAGTGATAGCGCCAAAGCCGAGTCGTCGTACGCATCGAGTTCACGGTAGAGGGCGAGCAATTTCGGGCGCAGCTCTTCATCTGTCAGGCCGTGGGCCTCAAGCGCGTAGTCGAGCGCATCTTCCGTGACCTGCCAGAAATCGGCATAGGCGCCCATGAGGCTGCGCAGCCAGGTATACTGGATCTGCTTCTGCCGCCACAGGTCGGACACGAGCGCCGCGTTTGGGCCGATCTCGCCGGCGAGCCGCGCCATCGGCGCGTGAATGTCGAAAAGCGTGCCGTAGGCGTCAAAGGCCACCGCCTTGAGACCGGACAGCGATTGGGACAGTTGGCTCATATCAATGCGCCACAAGCTGGTTCTCGTGGTGCGATTCAGACATTTGCCTCCCGCGCGCAGCATCCGTCGTAGCAAATGTCTGAATCAAAGGACCACTCGCAAGTTTATGAGTCTCGTAAAGCTTTCGAATTTGACATTTGCGCGAGAGCCTCGCCGTAAGCGAGGCTCAGATGTCAAATTCACTCCACTAGGCTGCATCTTGCCTGGTCAACAGGCGCCTGTGCAAGCGCGCAAGCGATTAAAACGGGCGGGCCGGACCTAGCGAAGCGGCAAACAGTATGATGCCCAACAGCATCACGACGAAACCGCCACCGAGGCCGGCGACGGTCTGGACCCGCTCTGCCCAGAGCGATCCGACCCCGCCCGCGCGTGCGGCCAACTCTCGCGAGCCTACGGCGGCAGCCGCCAAAATCGAAACGGTCAGCGCCGTGCCCAGCGACATGGCGAAGGTGGAGAGAATGCCGGCCCATAACATGCCTTGGGTCAGCGCAAATACGAGCACCACGATCGCGCCCGTGCACGGCCGGATGCCGACAGCAAGCATGATCGCCGCGGCGCTGCGCCAGGACCACCTGCCCTGAAGCGCCTGCGGCTCCGGCATGTGCGCGTGACCGCAGCCGCAGGCATCGCCATCCGATTGGTTGTGCGCAGAGGCGCGACGCCCCCACAAACGCCGAACCGCGGCGACCAGCATAACGCCGCCAATAACAGCCACAAGCGCATAACTTAGGGTTTCGAGCTCCCCAACCCGCTCACGAATGCGCAGCCCCGCCGCGTTAAGCGCGACCGCCATAACGCCGACCAGAACGATCGCTGAAAGCGCTTGCACGAATGACGAGCCAAAGGCGAGGAGAACACCGCGCCGCGCGGTGCGCTCATTCGCCAGCGCATACGACGAGATCACCGCCTTGCCGTGGCCGGGGCCGATGGCGTGCACGACGCCGTAGAAGAAACTGAGCAGCACGAGCGCAAGACCGGCTGAGAAGGCACGCTCCTGTTTGACCCGGCGGACGCCGCTGGCAAGCTCACGGTAGAGCTGCTGCTGGGTTTGCTCGACCCATCGCCAGAAACGCATGAGCGGGCCGGGGTCGCCTCGCGGCGCGGCGGCAGGCCCAGACTCCGGCGACGGACCTGCGCCGAACGGGCTTTGCTGCGCAGTGGTCTGAGCCACGACAGGCTCCGCGGCATTGGCCTCAGACATGATGGCTAGAACGAACGCAACAACCATCAACGCGAGTGCAAAATACCGGCTTATCCAGGCGGCATAGCTCATGGTTTGATCGTCCAAGATGGGGTGGGTCAGGACGCCCGCTCACAGCGCAGCGACACATCCTGCGCGAACTGCGCCCCCCAATCCTGTGTCGCATCCAACGAATCGAAGAATGCTTCGCCAAGTGTCTGCGTCGTGGCCGACGCCGCCGGCGCATCGGCGATTTGGGGCGCACAGCCGCTCGGCGCGCCGCCGACCAGCTTGACCGGCTCCCGCTCAGCCAAAGTGAACGACACGAAAAATGTCGGATCGTAAACCGAGAAGCTGAATTGTCCGGCCTTCTTCGCCGGCACTGGCTCGGCAAGCGGCAACGTGAAGTGCAACGTCAGCAGCGAGCCGTCATAGACCAATTCGTAATCGACCGGATCATCACGCGGCACGGTGTCGCCACCCAACTCGGCGAACGTGAAATAGTCGAAATCACGCAAGCTTTCGACGTTAGTGCGCGCCAGCGGCTGCAGCTCGGCTGCGCTGTATTCACCGTCGCCGTTACTATCCATGCCTTGGAGCGCAAAGGCAGTATAGTATTCGTCAAAGATCCATTGGTGGCGGAAGCCGGTGACCGCACCCGACTCGTCAAACAACAACTTGGTTTGCACCGTGACCCAGACATGCGGATGTGCCAGCGCCGGCACTGCCGATGCAACCATCATGAAGACTGCGATTGTCATGGCGCAATAGACCCGACGTCTTTTCATTCGTCCCCCAGAGGCGCGGCGTTGGCCAATGCACGAAACCATATCATGGCTGGGAATGCCTGCACATTTTGTCGAGATTGCGCCCGTGCAGCGGCGCGTCATGGGACACCACTGCTATCATTGGGTGTCCCGCATAGCCTCGACGATCGCCAACCGCGCCTAAGCTCACTGACACAAAAGCTTCGCAGAGATTTGCAACCCTGTTTCAAATATCATGGCATGGGCGCACCACAATGTCTGACACTCCTGTGAATAAACACGGCTCCGATTGGCTTGAGGCCGAGTTCGTCGAGACGATCGAAGAACTGCTGGAAGGCGAAATCGAAGAGCCCCTGCTCTCGGAGGAAATGCGGCGTCTGTACAAGCGGCACCACCCCCATGAGCTGGACCGCCGCGTATATTTCCGTAATCTGCTGCGCTTGCAGAGCGAGCTGATCAAGCTGCAAAGCTGGGTCGAGCACACAGGCGCGAAAATCCTCATCATTTTCGAGGGCCGCGACACCGCCGGGAAGGGCGGCGTGATTAAGCGCATCACCCAGCGGCTCAATCCACGTGTGGCCCGCGTCGTTGCCCTGCCCAAGCCGACCGAACGCGAACAGACACAATGGTATTTCCAGCGCTACGTCCCGCATCTGCCAGCAGGCGGCGAGATCGTGTTGTTTGACCGCTCCTGGTACAACCGCTGCGGGGTCGAGCGCGTGATGGGCTTCGCGAGCGAAGCGCAGGTGGAGCAGTTCTTCAAGGACGTGCCCGAATTCGAGCGGATGCTGGTCCGCTCTGGCATCATCCTATTGAAATATTGGCTGTCCATCACCGACGAAGAGCAGCAACTACGCTTCCTGATGCGTATCCACGACCCGATGAAACAATGGAAGCTGTCGCCGATGGACCTGCAGTCGCGGGTACGCTGGGAGGACTACACCAAGGCCAAAGAAGACATGTTCGAGCGCACCAACATCCCGGAAGCGCCATGGTACATCGTCGAGGGCAATGACAAGAAGCGTGAGCGCCTCAACTGCATCGAGCACATCCTCACGAAAATTCCGTATGAGGACGTGCCTTACGAGCCGGTCGAACTGCCGCAGCGGGTCTATAACCCCGATTACGACCGGAAAACCCTTCCGGATAATCTGTACGTTCCGAAAATCTACTGACCGCCATTAGCGGCGTCTGGCCCGCCAGCCCGCGGACCCGCCCGGCTACGCCGATCGACACAGGGTCGGCTGCGCGACGCCTGCGCCGATGCGATCAGCGGCAGGACCAACCTCGCCAGCAATCAGTGCGCCACGCGCTTCGCGGTCACGCGCATTCGCTAAGGTGGATCAACCGCCGGGGCCGCAGTCAAGGCAGCGCCGCGGGCTCTCCGGGCCCATGTGGAGCTTGGCGTTCAGATCGCGCAGCGCCGTGCGCAGCCCCTCTTCGATGACCGGGTGATAGAACGGCATGTCCAGCATCTGCGATACCGTCATGCGCTGCTGCTGCGCCCAGGCCAGCAGGTGCGCGATGTGCTCCATCCGTGGCCCGACCATCTCCGCGCCAAGGAACAGGCCGGTGCCGTACTCGCCATAAACGCGCAACAGCCCCTGGTTCTTGAGCATCACGCGGCTTCGACCTTGGCCCTGAAAATCGACCGAGCCAATCGCGTAGTCACATGGCAGCTCGTCGAGCTCGCCGTAGGAGAAGCCGATGGTGGCAATATTGGGATCGGTGAACATGATACCGATCGGCGTACGCCGCAAACCGGTGCGTACATCCGGATAGCGCCCGGCGTTATCGCCAGCGATGCGCCCCCCATCCGCCGCTTCATGCAAGAGTGGCACGTCGCCCGTGACATCGCCGGCAATAAAAATGTGGCTGTTGCCGGCCTGCATGGTGTAGCGGTCGAATACGGGGATGCCCTTGTCATCAAGCGCTACGGAGGTGTTGTCCAGACCCAGCGTGTCCACGTTCGGACGCCGGCCCGTTGCGGCCAGCAGATAATCGAAGTGTTCGTTGGTCTCGCGCCCGTCGACGTCGGTGAAGGTGATCGAGACAGCATCGCCCGCGCGGTCGATGGCGGTCACATTCGAGTCGGGGTCGAATGGCAGCTCCGCCTGAAACGCCGTGAGCGCCGCCTGCTTGACCTCGGGGTCCGACAGCGGGCCCAAATCGCCGAACTTGCCGAACACTCGCACCCGCACGCCCAGCCGGTGCAGCGCCTGACCGAGCTCCAGCCCGATGATCCCGCCACCGAATACAGCGGCCGAGGCCGGAAGGTCCTCCCAGTCGAACACGTCATCATTGACGATCAGCCGGTCGCCCGCTGTTTCAAAGAAGCCCGGATAGGACGGGCGCGACCCGGTCGCGATGACAACGCGGTCGGCGACGATGCGGTCCCCGTTTTCCAGCGCGAGGGTATGGTCATCAATAAATTTGACCGCGCCCATGATCCGGTTTTCCTCGGGCCAGCCCTCGACCGCCTCGATCACAAAGCCAACGAAGCGGTCGCGCTCGCTGCGCACGCGCTGCATCACTTCGCGGCCTTCAATGCGGACATTGCCGTCGACATGCACGCCGAAACCAGGCGCTTTGCCAATCTCGTGGACAGCATCCGCCGCGGCGATCAGAAGCTTTGACGGCATGCACCCCACCCGCGCGCAGGTGGTGCCATATTGTTCGCCCTCGATGAGCACAACATTGTCTGTATGCGCTGTCGCGGTGCGGTAGGCGCCCATACCTGCTGTGCCAGCGCCGATGATGGCGATATCGACATGTCTCGTATTCATGGGCCGACCACCTCATTCGGTTTCGCGCTCGCCCGGACCATACCATAGCCCAGCCAACAGGTTGATCATCTTCGTATGAACCAAGCCTCCGATGCTTGGGCTGCCGCAAGGTTACTGTCTAAGCCGGATCTGACTCAGATCTGCGGCCGCTGGCATTGGCGAAATCGGCCAGGGTGTCAAGGTCGGCCAATACGCCCGCTGATGCGGCCGGCACCTTCAAAACCTGACTCCACTGTTCGGACAGTACGACGCGCGCTCCGACATCGCCCGTGAGCGCGTGAAGCGCTGCGATATGGTCCGCGCCGAACAGGACCGGATGGCCGCGCCGCCCCGCCCAGACCGGCACGCAGATCCGCGCCGACCGCGCCTCATGCGCCGCGGCGAGCCGCCGATAGTCGGCCTCGGAAACGTCAGGCATGTCCCCGAGAACCACGAAGAGACCTGCCAACCCGCCGCGCAAAGCTTTGGCGCCGACCGCGATCGAGCCTCCCATACCGGCCTCGGCGTCAGCATTGAAGACGCAGCGCAGCCCCGCCTCGCGCCCCAGCTCGTACACGCCTGCCGATCCGCGCCGAGTGACGACGACAGCGTCGCCGAGCCCGAGCCGGGCGATCGTCATGAGCGCATGTTCCAGAAGCGGCCGCCCCCGGTATGGCTTAAGCAGCTTATCCTCCCCCGGCAGCCGGCGGGAAAAACCTGCCGCCAGAATGACTGCGCCATATGCATCCAGCTGTTGCAACGTCACCCACGGATTTGCCTGCGCCGGTCCGCCCGGCGCTTCCGGCAATAAGCTTACCCGCAACGCCGCTCAAGCGGAACCAACGCGGCGATCAGGCGTTGTGCTCTGGTGCAGGGACTTTCAAGCGGCGCGATGTCAGGCGCACGTTCGCAAATCTGGAGCTGACCATGGCGACAACGGGCCTTGAAGTCTTCGACAAGACGCTGCAAACCACACATATATGGCTCAACGAGATCGGCGAGCATATAGGTCCGGACAAGCAGCGCTGCTACCATGCTCTGCGGGGCGTGCTGTTCGCCCTGCGCGATCGGCTGACGGTGGAAGAAGCCTTCCATCTGAGCGCCGAACTGCCGATGCTCATTCGCGGCATTTTTTGGGAGTCTTACCACGCCGCCGACAAGCCGGAGCGTTTCCGTTCGCGGGACGAATTCCTGGAAAAGGTCAATCATGAACTTAGCCAGATCGCCCCAATGAACGCTGAGGAGGCCACCCGTGCCGTGTTCCACGTCCTTGAACGGCATATTCCCCAGGGCGAGCTGGATGATGTTAAGCATATGCTGCCGGAACACGTCCGTGACATGTTTCCGACGCCGCCGGCTAGCGGCTGATCCCCGCATTTAGCTATCGCGCTTGTTCGGACGAATGCGCCGCGACCGAGGGTTGTGCGCGCTTCCATGCCAAGCTTTCCGCTGCTTGGCAGAGCGGAGGGCTTTGACGTATCCTCAACGGTGACCATGCACGAAATAAAAACGGTTGCTGGAGGAACGTCCGGATGTGTCAAATCTTTGCCGACCAAAACCCGGCCGACTATTGCTGCGAGACTCGTTCGATCCGGTTAAACGGGCACAGCACGTCGATACGGCTGGAAGCGGTGTACTGGCGTGTGCTGGAAAGCATCGCCGAACGCGAAGGCCTATCGACGCCGCAGTTTCTGTCAAAGCTGCATGACGAGGTTTTGCAGCTCCGCGGCGAGGTTGGCAACTTCGCCTCGCTGTTGCGGTGCGCCTGCCTGACAGAAGTGGCGCGAACAGGCGATAACGCCCGCCACGCCGCGTAGTAGCGGCGTACCACCATCCCCGCCGCCGCGGTGCTACCTTTTTAACAGGTGGTTAACCTGAAAAGGGGATGGCATGGCGAAAGCGATTCACATGATGATCCGCGCGCTCGACGAGACGCGGTCCGTGGACTTCTACGAAAAAGGCTTCGGCCTCAAGGTGGCCGATCGGCTCGACTTCGAGAACTTCACTCTCGTTTACCTCAGAAACCCCGAAAACGATTTCGAGATCGAACTCACGATCAATAAAGGGCAGACCGAGCCTTATGACCTCGGCAATGGCTATGGGCACGTCGCCTTCGCCGTTGATGACCTCGAAGCCGAACATGCCCGATTTCAAGAGCTAGGCTTAGAGCCGCGCGACATCGTGGAATTTGCCCCGGCTGGCGACGTCATCGCCAAGTTCTTCTTCGTCACCGATCCAGACGGATACAAAATCGAGGTGCTTCAGCGCGGTGGACGCTACCAATAGCGCCAGAGGAGAGGAAGCTATGCTTTATCTGTTGTCTTTCAAGATCAGCTACGATGGCCATCAATCCCAGCAGGACTTATTTAAGATCTGGTCAGAAGAAGCCGACGCTGCTCTGGGTGCGAAGTCTGAGGGCGCGGTAGTCGATTTGTGGAAAATCGTCGGTGAACGGCGTGTGGTTGCTGTCGTTAATGTGGATGGGCCGGATACGCTCGATCGTATACTGTTCGATCTGCCGATCATGAAAAAACATGGTCAATATGTTGAAGTCGAAGTGAAGGCGCTTCGCCGCTACGAAGACTTCGCAGCTGATGTAAAAGCCCGACTATCCTGAAAATAAGGGGCCAAACATCGTTGCAGCGCTTGGCGCGCTAGAATGAACCAGGGAGGAAACCATGCAGAAACCGCAAAACCCGCGGGGGCTGACCCGCAGGGAATTGCTGGCCTCCGGTGTCAAGGCCGGCGCTGTCCTTGTCATCGGAAGCAGCTTTATCGCGCATACCACTGACAGTTGGGCGCTCGAGACAAACGCCCTGAAGCCGGACACGCTGGCGACACTGGTCCAAATGGCCCGTGATATTTACCCGCACGATACGATCGCCGACAAATACTACGCGATCGCCGTCAAGGCGCACGACACCAAGGCGGCCGAGGATGACGATCACCGCACCATGATCGAAGATGGGGTCGCCAGCTTGAACGCGATCGCAGCCGCGCGAGGGCATCAAAGCTACCTGGCGACTGGCTGGGAAGCTGAGCGGGTCGATATCCTCAGAGAGCTGGAAGACGGTACGTTCTTCCAGACGATCCGCGGCGGTCTCGTTGTTGGTCTCTATAATCAGAAAGATATCTGGCCAGTCTTCGGCTACGAAGGCGAGTCGTTCTCCAAGGGCGGTTATGTAAACCGCGGCTTTGACGACGTGAACTGGCTGTAAAGGGAGGACGAGACCATGGCAGCGAAATTTGACCTGACAGACGACGGCGTTGTGGTGATCGTCGGCACCGGCGCTGGCGGCGGCACGCTCGCGAATGAGCTCGCGCAAAGAGGCGTTAAGGTCGTGGCACTGGAGGCCGGCGGCCGGCACTTGCCTGAAGACTACCTCAACGATGAGTGGGCCAGCTTCAATCAGCTCGCCTGGACGGATTTGCGCACGACGTCCGGCGACTGGCGGGTGTCGCGGGACTTCGCCAACCTGCCGGCGTGGATCGTCAAGGCCGTCGGCGGCTCGACAGTTCACTGGGCAGGGGCCAGCTTGCGGTTCCAGGACCATGAGTGGCGCGTCGCGACAGAGTACGGCGACATCCGCGGCGCCAACATGCTGGACTGGCCAATCACCGGCGAAGAAATGGCGCCTTACTACGCCAACGCCGAAAACCGCATGGGCGTAACACGCACGAACGGTATCCCGGGCCTGCCTGGCAACAATAATTACAAGGTGTTGGAGGCTGGCGCCAAGAAGCTCGGTTATCAGAAGGTGCATACCGGCCGTATGGCGATCAACAGCCAGCCGCGGGACGGTCGATCCGCTTGCGCGCAGCTCGGATTCTGCTTCCAAGGTTGCAAAATGGGTGCGAAGTGGTCAACCGCCTACACCGAAATCCCCAAGGGCGAAGCAACCGGCAATCTGGAGGTGCGGGAATATGCTCACACGCTGCGCATCGAGCACGGCGATGATGGACGGGTCAACGCCGTCGTCTATGCGGACAAGGACGGCAATACCCAGCGGCAGACCGCCCGTGCGGTCTGCGTAGCCGGCAACTCCATCGAAAGCCCGCGCCTTCTGCTCAACTCAGAATCCAGCATGTTCCCGGACGGGTTGGCGAACAGTTCAGGACAAGTCGGGCGAAACTACATGCGCCACATGACCGGGTCGGTCTACGCCATCTTCGACAAACCGGTGCGCATGTATCGCGGCACCACCATGGCCGGGATTGTGATGGACGAGGCGATCAACGATCCATCGCGGGGGTTTGTCGGCGGCTACGAAATGGAGACCTTGGCGCTCGGCATCCCGTTCATGGCGGCGTTCCTGGACCCTGGCGCATGGGGCCGTGAGTTCACCACTGCGCTGGATGCTTATGAGCATATGGCCGGCATGTGGCTGGTCGGCGAGGATCTGCCGCAGGAGAGCAACCGGGTGACGCTGCACCCGACTGAAAAGGATCAGTACGGGATGCCCGTGCCGAACGTGCACTACAGCGATCACCCGAACGACATCGCCATGCGCAACCACGCCTATGAGCGCGGCAAGGCCATCTATGATGCCGTCGGAGCGACGCGGACAATGCCGACGCCGCCCTACCCGTCGACGCACAACCTCGGCACCAACCGCATGTCGGAAAAGCCGCGGGATGGCGTGGTGAACAAGTATGGACAGGCGCACGACGTGCCCAACCTGTTTGTATCGGACGGCTCGGTGTTCACCACATCTGCCGCTGAGAACCCAACCCTGACGATCGTCGCGCTGGCGATCCGTCAGGCTGAGGCGATCGAAGGCATGCTGTCGCGCCGCGACATCTAAACCTTGCGGAGGCCGGGTCTCGGTCAGCGTCCGGCCTCCATCACGATCGCATGTGCCGCGCGCCACACGCGTTATTGACATGGGCGACGGTTTCACCTTGGAACATGCGGACGCAACGTCATGGCGCGCCGCGCCATGAGCCATGCGGGACGGCACATGCCATGCCGCAGCCGTGCGCCGAACCAAGGAGGGAACGACCATGAAGATGTCCGGCTCCCACACTCTGCCCGCCCCGCGCCAGATGGTTTGGGAAAAACTCAACGATCCAGAAGTGCTGCAGCGGTGCATTCCCGGCTGTGAAAGCCTAGAGAAGCGCGGCGAGGACAAGCTGGCCGCGATGGTAAACGTCAAGATCGGTCCGATGAACACGCGGTTTAACGGCGAGGTGGAGTTGAAGGACCTGGACCCGCCGGCGTCCTACCGCATCGAGGGCAGCGGCTCAGGCGGACAGGCCGGATCGGCCTCTGGCGGGGCGAATGTGCGGCTGGCGGACAAGGGGAGCGAGACGGAGCTGAGTTATGATGTTGATGCACGCGTCAGCGGCAAGATCGCCCAGCTCGGCAGCCGTCTGATCGACGCGACGGCCCGCAACCTGGCGGAAAAATTCTTTGAGAACTTCGCCAATGAGATTTCGCAGCCGGGCGCTGCGCCGGTTCATACCTCCGCGGTTAGCATCCCGCGCTGGGTGTGGATTGTGGCGGCGCTGGCGGTTGCTGTCCTGATCGCGTATTTGGCGATTGGCTGATGGGCGCATTTGTTTTACGCTCACAACAATAATTGAGTTGGGCTCAAGATACAGCTCAGCCGAACACTCAGGGAGGAAACCATGGCGCAGATCACCATGACGGTGAACGGGAAGACCGTATCTCACGACGTTCCCGCCCATACCCTTCTCGTCGACTTCATCCGCCAGAACCTCGGCCTTACCGGGACGCATGTTGGCTGTGACACCAGCCAGTGCGGCGCTTGCGTTGTGCATGTTAACGGCGATTCCATGAAAGCCTGCACGCTGCTGGCGACGCAGGCCGACGGCGCGAACGTCACCACGATCGAGGGGCTGGCGCAGGGCGATCGTCTCCACCCGATGCAGGCGGCCTTCCGCGACGCGCATGGGCTGCAATGCGGCTTCTGCACGCCGGGCATGGTGATGTCGGCAGTGGACCTCCTGCAGAAGAACCCGAACCCTTCTGAGGACGAAATCCGCGGCTGGCTGAAGGGTAATATCTGCCGGTGCACCGGCTATCACAACATCGTCAAGGCCATTCAGTCGGTCGCCGCGCAGGGCGAGGCGCGCGACGCGGCGGCGTGAGGCAAGGCGTGGAAAACCAGGACAAGGGCGGAAACCATGGCTGACGGCATCGGCGCGGCGATGAAGCGTCGCGAGGACGACCGGTTCCTCAAGGGCATCGGCAAGTACACCGACGACATCAACGAGCGCAACCAGACCTATTGCTACTTTCTGCGCTCCAGCGTGGCGCACGCGCGTATCGACAAGTTGGACACAAGCCGCGCGGTGAGCGCGCCGGGGGTCGTCGCGGTCCTGACGGCGGAGGATTTCAAGGAGGTCGGCGGCGTTCCCTGCGGCTGGCAGGTCACCGGCAAGGACGGCCCCATGAAGGAGCCGAAGCACCCGATTCTCGCGGAAGGCAAGGTGCGCCATGTCGGCGACCCAATCGCGGCGGTGATCGCGGAGAGCCTGCGCGAAGCCAAGGACGCGGCGGAGCTGATCGACCTCGAACTCACCGAGTTGCCGGCGGTCGTGGATATGCGAGGGGCGCTGCAAGGCGGGGCTGAGCCGGTGCACACGGAAGCCGAGGACAATCTCTGTTTTGACTGGGAGCTGGGCGACAAGGCCGCCGTCGACGAAGCCTTCGCCCGCGCCAGCCACGTCACCAAGATCGACCTCGTCAACAACCGCCAGATCGCCAACGCCATCGAGCCGCGCGCGGCGATCGGCATTTATGACGCCGGACGCGACGAGCACACGCTCATCACGACCAGCCAGAACCCACATGTCATCCGCCTGCTGATGGGCGCGTTCGTGCTCGGCATCCCGGAGCACAAGCTGCGCGTCTACGCGCCGGATGTTGGCGGCGGCTTCGGCTCGAAGATCTACCACTATGCCGAGGAAGCGCTCGTCACCTTCGCGGCGAAGAAGATCCGCCGCCCGGTGAAGTGGACCGCGGAGCGCACTGAGAGTTTCATGTCCGACGCGCAGGGGCGCGATCACATCACCCACGCCGAGATGGCGTTCGACGAGAACGGCAAGGCAATCGCCCTGCGCTGCGA
>CAYXPZ010000025.1:0-31268 GCA_964466965.1 uncultured Hyphomicrobiaceae bacterium | reverse complement strand
AACCCCTGTTTCCGGCGTGAGAGGCCGGCGTCCTGGGCCACTAGACGAAGGGAGCGTGGCGCCGCAGGTTGTGCGATGGTCACGTCGTTACGTGAAATGGCATCCCCAGCGATTACGTCAAGAGCGCCGCCATCAACGCGGCGACAACCGCACGCGCGTCACCACATTATCGCGGGTGGTGTCGATAATAACGATTTCGTCGCCCTCTGGCCCGGTGAGATGCAGGACCACGCGACCGCCATCCGCCGCGAGCCGTGCGATCTCCGCCCCGGCTGGCACGCGTATGCGCAGTTCGCCGCCCGCCGCCCCGGCCTGAACAACGCGCTCACGCCCGGCCTCGCGCGCGTCGCGCTCTTCGCCGATCTTGCTGGCCTGATAATAAAGCCCCGCGATTAGCAGCGCGAAGCCCAACACCAACAGGATCGTAAGCACAATGACCACGATCTTGAGAGTGCGCACCTGGCGCGGATTGAATACGCTGCCGGGAATTGGTTCCTGATCGGACATCTTGAAGCCCTAGGGTAAGGTTTCTGCTGGTTGGGACGTCGCCTGCGTGGCATGCCAAAAACATGATGCAAAACGACGCACAATAAGCTGAGATCGATCAAGGCACCTGCCCCGGCAATTCAGCGGCTCATGCACCATTTGACATTCACCGCCCAAGATCAAGACCGCGGCGCGCGCCTCGACAGGTTTCTCACCGCTCTGTCGCCGGACCTGAGCCGCGCCCGTATTCAAACGCTTATAAAGGCCGGCCACGTTCAGGTGAACGGCGCGATCGTGAACGCGCCCAACCATCGGATCCAACCCGGAGAATGCGTTCGCCTCGAATTGCCCGCGCCGGAGCCGGCCGCGCCGAAGCCCGAAGCCATTCCGCTCGACATCGTCTATGAGGACAGCGACATCCTCGTTATCGACAAGCCCTCCGGCCTGGTGGTGCATCCCGCAGCCGGCAACTGGAGCGGCACGCTGGTCAACGCGGTGATTGCCCATTGCGGCGATAGCCTGTCGGGTATCGGCGGGGTGCGCCGGCCTGGCATCGTCCACCGCCTCGACAAGGACACCAGTGGACTGATCGTCGTCGCTAAGAATGACCGTGCTCACCGCCGGCTCAAAGCTCAGTTCGCAGATCACGGCCGGACCGGGCCGCTGTTGCGCGAATATGAAGCGCTGGTCTGGGGCGGTCCCGTCCCCGCGGTTGGCACGATCCGCACACACATCGCCCGTCATCCAACGCATCGGCTGAGATTTGCAGTGACGCGGGAGCGCGGTCGCGAAGCCGTCACACACTATCGCACGCTGACAACCTATCAGGGCCCAGCGCCGGACCTGGCGCCGAAGGTCATGGCAGCCCGGGTCTCTTGCCGGCTGGAGACCGGACGCACGCATCAGATCCGCGTTCACATGGCCCATATCGGACACCCCGTCATCGGAGATCCGCTTTATGCCGCGGGGTTTGCCACCCGCATAGTCGCCTTGCCAGAAAACCTCCAATCTGCAATACTTTCCCTGAATGGACAGGCGCTTCACGCCACCAGACTTAGTATAGACCATCCCACAACGGGCGAGCATTTATCGTTCACCTCTGAGCTGCCGCAAGATATGCGCGATGTTATTGCGGCTTTGACAGCGGATGGCGCAGCTTGTGCATGAATGAGGCGCGCCGGCTAAGCCCGCCGCCTTGGCCGAGCCGCTTTTATGACGTTTGATTTCCGAATTGGGGTGTCGAGTGGATCCCGTGCGATGGCGAGAGCATAAACCTGATCAGCGTCCGGCGTTGAACAGCGTGATCCAAAATGACTGACTTTGCGTAGTATACGCAGGAACGACACAGGAACACAGCATGAATAATCTCCCAACCGTTTCTGGCAGCGGGGGTCTCAGCCGGTATCTGGATGAGATCCGCAAGTTTCCAATGCTGGAACCAGAAGAAGAATACATGCTCGCCAAACGATGGAAAGAGCATGAGGACACCGAAGCCGCGCACAAACTCGTGACATCGCACCTGCGGCTCGTCGCACGTATCGCTATGGGCTATCGCGGCTACGGCCTGCCAATAGGCGAGGTGGTGTCGGAGGGCAATGTCGGCCTGATGCAAGCGGTTAAGCGCTTCGATCCCGAGCGTGGCTTCCGCCTGGCCACCTACGCGATGTGGTGGATTCGCGCCTCGATCCAGGAATACATCCTGCGGTCTTGGTCCCTAGTGAAAATGGGGACGACGGCCAGCCAGAAAAAGCTGTTCTTCAACCTGCGCAAGATGAAAGGGCAGCTCGAAGCCTATGACGAGGGCGATCTCCGGCCTGAGCATGTCCGCCAGATTTCCGATCGGCTGTCGGTGTCTGAAGAGGATGTGATCTCGATGAACCGGCGGTTATCGGGCGACAGTTCGCTCAATGCGCCGCTGCGTGCGGACGCCGAGAGCGGCGAGTGGCAGGATTGGCTGGTGGATGAGGATTACGTCAGCCAGGAAACCGCGCTGGCCGACCAGGAAGAACTCGACCAGCGGCGCAGCTATCTGCAGGATGCGATGGAAACTCTCAACGAGCGCGAGCGCCGGATTTTCATGGCGCGGCGGCTTTCTGACAATCCTTTGACGCTGGAAGAACTCTCGCACGAGTTTGGCGTCAGCCGCGAGCGGATCCGGCAGATTGAGGTGCGGGCATTTGAGAAGGTGCAAAAAGCGGTGCAGAAATCCGCTCAGATGACCGAGGCGGCGGCTGAATAGGGGTCAGTCTTGTGCGCAAGCACTTTCTAATCGTTCATAACCCGAAAGCGGGCTCCGGCCGGCGCGGGCTGATGTACGACGTGATTGGCGCATTGGAACATGCGGGCGCCGAGGTGGCCGTTCGGGACGCTGTCTGCGAAGACACCGGACGCATGATTGCGAGCGAGGCGGCGGCAACAGGGCGATACGACGCGATTGTTGCGGCCGGCGGAGACGGCACCATCCGTAGCGTGGCCGCCGGCCTGCGCGGTACAGAGGTTCCAGTGGGCATCCTGCCGCTTGGCACCGGAAACGTGATGGCGCACGAGATCGGCGTGGCGCGAAACGCAGAGTCCATTGCCCAAGCCCTTCTGCAAGGCGCGGCGGTCCCGGCTGTCGGCGCGATCGCAAACAATACGCCGTTCTTTCTCATGGCGGGTGTCGGGCTCGATGCCGAAGCCGTGGCTGCACTCAACATGCGGCTCAAATGCCGGATCGGCAAGCTGGCCTACGTTTGGCCGGTGGTCCGCGCCATTTTCCAACCCGCCCCCGCGCTCCGGGCCGTGCTCGACGGCACGCCTTGTCAGGCCCGTTGGATCGTGGTTTGCAACGCGGCAAGCTACGCCGGCGGCTTCACACTCTCGCCGGATAGCCGGCTATTCGAGTCGGGCCTGATTGCGATGATGTGCACAGCGCGCACACGGCTTGGGCTGATCCTCGACATTCTCATGATCGGTGCTGCGCAGGCCACACGCGCTCCGCATATCCGCTTTGTCCCATTCCGCCGAGCACGGATCAGCGCCGACAGAGGCGTGCGCGTACAGGTCGACGGCGAGAGTTTCGGGGCGCTCCCGTTGACCGTGCGCGAAGACAACATGACGGTTCATATCCTGACGCCCTCCCGCGGCGGCGAAGCCGCTCTCGCAGCCCCGGCGCAGGCCGCAGCCTGAATTCGCCGCAGATTTCCACGTCTATCCACAGCAACGCCGAATCGCGCTACACTCTCAAACATGACGAAAGCGTGGCGTGGCCATCGCCAATGGTTGCGACGTCGCGTTTTCCACTCCATCAGAGTTCCGGGGCCTGCCAGCTCCGGGAATGGAGGTTGCAGGGTCGCGGTCCGGCACAAGGGGGGCGTTGCGCCGATAAAGGCCAATCGTCCGGTCCAGCCGCGGCGGTCTGACAACCTCGAGGGGACGGAATGCTTCGGCATTTCGCTTATCTGCCGCACTCTCCAGCCTAACGGCATGGTGCGGCGTCGCAGAGATGGAGAGACCGATGCGAAACAATCTGCTGAAATCACGGGACGGGCGTATTTCAGAGCATCTTGAGGATCACGTCATTCGGCGTCGGCTGGACACTCTCCACGATATCGATCTCATTCGGAAGGCGAAATATCTTCACCCACCGAGTTGAGCTTCTGATTGTAAAGCGTTTTTCCAATCCAAGCGATTGACGGAATGATGGAAGCCGGCTCCCGCGAGCCGGCTTCTTCATGCCTGCCACGCTGCAGGCACCTTTCGTGGCGGGTCGGAAATGGCTATCTTATCGGCAGTGTGCGCAACCAAGGGGCGTCTCATGAGCCAAATCCAACCCGGTCAGCGGTCAACATCCGTCAAACCCTGCGATCCGATCTGGAGCGAAGTCCGCGCCCAAGCCGAGGCAGCTGTGGCAAACGAACCCGCGCTTGCCGGTTTTTTGTCAACGACAATCCTGAACCAGGCGCGGTTGGAAGACGCCATATGTTTCCGGCTGGCGCAGCGGCTGGATCGCGTCGACCTGCCTAGCGATCTGCTGCGCCAGACCTTCCGGCAAATCCTGGCGGAGCAGCCTGAACTGGGGGAAATGTTTCGCGCTGATCTTGCGGCGGTCGTTGACCGTGATCCGGCCTGTCAGCGAGCGCTGGATCCGATTCTCTACTTCAAAGGCTTCCATGCGCTGCAGACACATCGCTTTGCACATGCCTTGTGGCAAGCGGGACGGCGGGACTTTGCGCTCTATCTGCAGAGCCAGTCATCCGGCGTGTTCGGCACAGACATTCACCCGGCCGCGCAAATCGGCCGCGGCATCATGCTTGACCACGCGACCGGCCTGGTTGTCGGTGAGACCGCCGTCGTCGGCGACCAGACCTCCATTCTGCACGCCGTCACGCTTGGAGGCAGCGGGAAGGAAACCGGCGACCGGCACCCAAAGATCGGCTGCGGTGTGATGATTGGGGCGGGCGCCAAGATCCTCGGCAACATAACCGTGGGCGATTGCGCCCGGATTGCCGCTGGCAGCGCCGTGCTGCGGGACGTGCCCGCGCGAACCACCGTCGCCGGCGTTCCGGCCAAGGTAGTCGGCCTCGCCGGCTGCCCGGAACCCGCCCGGGCGATGAACCAGCTCTTCGGCTCCATCGGATCGGATAGCGACGAGCCGGCAGAATAAAGTGCCGCCGGGCGGCTTGACCCTGGTGCGCGGCGTCTGTACCGATGAACGCGGCGTAAGCGGCGGCTGCCCGGTGCCGGCGGCACTGCAATAACTCAGGGATCACGACATGAAGCGCGATGAAATCACGCGCCTGCAGGGCTATTTGCAGCGTAAATTTGAGTTGCCCGAACTGGAAGTGCGCCAGCGCGCCAAGCAAGACGACTCCGCTGAAGTCTATATTGGCGGCGAATTCATCGGCGTGGTTTACCGCGACGATGACGATGACGACTTGTCTTACCAGTTCCAGATGGCCATCTTGGAGATGGACCTGGATTAGAGCGCAACCCGAAAAGCCTGTCCCGGCCCGAGAGCCGGGATCGGAACCGGTTGTTTGATAGACTGTGCTGCACATCACAGTCGCAGGGCCGCACGTCGGCTCAATCAGAACAGTCCGGCTTGGAGCGCGATCCGATCGGAGCGAAGATTGGGAAAATTGCGCTTCAAATCACGTCATGAGAGCAACATTGCGGTTCAATCAGAACGAATGCTGCTCTAGCGCCCTGCCCTAGCTTCCCAATAGCTGCTCTGCCCGGCTCGGCCGCGAACCAGGAATGTAGGCGTCGAACGCCGCCCAGAATTGCTCGCGCAGGGCATTGCGCTCCTGCAAGACTTCATGGCGCGCGCCCGGGATCAGCACATGGGTGCCGAGCCGCAGCCGGCTGGCGAAATCCTCGATCGCGCGCAACGAGACGATCGGGTCATTGCCCGAAGCGATGATGAGCGATGGCACCTTGACCGAGCGGGCGAAATCCGCGCTGTTCAGCAGAGCCATCGACTGGCATGCGGCATGATACCATCCAATAGTCGGCGAGCCGACCGCCAAAGCAGGGGCCGCGCGCAACACTTCCTGCGTGCGCGCGTATCGCTGCGGATCGCTGGTCAGCGGGTTGCCCTCGAACGGGCGCTCGTCCCAGGATTCGGGATCACCGCGCGGTACAAACGCGGTCCCCAGGCCACATAGGGTCAGAATCTCGGCTAACTGCGCAGAGGCCGGGATCTGGCTCTGCGTTGGCTGCAGCTCGATCATCGGCGCTGTGAGGACGATACGGTCGAACCAACACATCCGCGAGCGCGTTGCCCGCAACAGGATGTTGCCGCCCATCGAATGCGCCAGAGCGTAGTAAGGGGCGGGGCAGTCCGGCAAGACGATCTCGGCCATGAACCGCTCAAGGTCCGCATCATATTGGGCGAAATCGTCAACATGGCCCTTGCGCGGATTGGCCAGCGGACGGGTCGAGCCGCCCTGCCCCCGATAATCCATGATCGCCACCGCAAAACCGCGCCGGCGCAGATCGGATATCGCTTCGAAGTATTTCTCGATGAACTCGCCGCGGCCCATGAGAATGCAGACCGTGCCCAGCTTGTTCAGGCCCGTTGGCCCCCACCAGGCGAACCGCAGCTCCGCGCCGTCACTGGCCAGAAAATGGCCCGCCGTCGCGCCGCCTGGCACAGGATTGCGCGCCGTGGACACCAGCACATCCTGAGAAATCTTCGCGTCGCCGCGCGGCGGACCGGCAAGTGTCAGCATATTCGGTTCCCTTGACGAGCGCGCCGGATCGGCTCAACGCGGCCAGAGCCGGGAACCGGGTTGCGCTTCATTCAGACGCATAGCCTCCAGCAAACCGCCAGAGCAACCGTCAATTGTGAGTTGATAAGAGCTTCCGTTCGGCCGGCGCGCGCGCACCATGAAGTTCTCGCCGGATCTACGCAGGCCTTGCAGGTCCCACCAACCTTGCTGCCTCAAGCGTTGGCGGATCACGCCCTCCGGCACACAATTCTGCGAGAAAACCTCCGGTTCTTCTGTGACGCCGTGAAATGCGCGAGGCGCGCGGTTTGCGGGCCACGAAGAACCATGTCGCGGCTGCGCCTGCTGGGGGGCGTATCGTTCTACCCAGCGCTCTGAGAACACCTCCTCACCGCGCAGGAGATGGTTGGGCCGAAGGCTCTCGGGGAAAGTCTGCGCGTTGGCGCTGGCGCCCGCGAAGAGCCCCAGCAACACGCAAAGCAGCGCCAGTCCCGCACCCTGAGGGCTGCGGCGCGCCGTTTGCTGCCTGCTTGGATAAAGGTTCCGGATCATCTTGAGCGGAGTGTGCCGGCTCAGCCTTGAACCGGCGGAGAACAAGATTGTCAGCTTTTGTTCAGGATCGCAAAAGGTCTTGACGCCGTACGCTTCTGACTTATCTCCAAGATGCATACGCCGAAATCGGGTATGCGTTACCACAAGGCCATAAGGCAGTGGAGAAACATGTCGCTCAAAAGGAGGATATGTCATGAGACGCTTTGATCTTACCCCCCTCTACAAGTCAACCGTCGGCTTTGACCATGTCGCGTCCATTCTCGAACAACTCGCGGCAGCAGAAACCGACAATGGTTATCCGCCCTATAACATAGAGCGCGTCGACGAGAATAACTACCGCATCACCATGGCGGTGGCCGGTTTCTCGGAGAGCGATCTTGAGATTGAAGTCCGTGAAGGCACGCTACGCGTTGCCGGCACCAAGCCGACCGAGAAAGAGCAGGACGAGACCGAGACGGTGTACCTGCATCGCGGCATCGCCTCGCGCAATTTCGAGCGCCGGTTTCGGCTGGCCGAATATGTCGAGGTGAGCGGTGCAAAGCTGGAAAACGGCCTGCTGCACATCGATCTCCGGCGCGAGCTACCCGACGCAATGAAGCCGCGCAAGATCGAGATCGCCAAGACCAACGGGCAGCCGCAGGCGATCGAATCGCAGGCGCGCCAGGTCAATTAGGCCAGACTGCGGTACAACGCGAAAACACGGGCGGAGACTCCCAGTCTCCGCCTTTTTCATATCCGCAAACTCCGCAAGCCGAACTGACGCACACAACCATGTCCCCGTCCAAGCCCGACCGGCTCGTACCTTATGATGTCATGCCAAAATCGTGGCGGTTTGCGAGCGTCACGCGCCTTCAGCCGGCTCGTTTTCGGCGGGTCGGATCTCCACGGATTCGCCACAGCCGCAGGCGCTGGTCTGGTTCGGATTATTGAACACAAATCCGGAAGACAGCCTGCCCTCCTGATAATCCATCTGGGTGCCGAGCAGGAAGAGTACCGCCTGGGGCTCAACCAGGAGTTTGACGCCTTTTTCTTCGATGACCTCGTCCATCGGGCCAATTTCGGTGGCGTATTCCATAGTGTATTCCATGCCGGCACAGCCGCCTTTCTTCAGGCCCACGCGCACACCAGCCACCGGCTGGTCGCTCGCTTCGACGATCCGCGAAAGGCGCTCGGCCGCCGCATCGGTGAGGCTCATGACTTTAAGAGGGCTTGCGGTTGGCATAGGTCTGCATCCATTAAGTTTGCCGTGTCTGATCGGCATTATGGGATAACTTCAAGGCGATGCCAACCCGTCGCCGCTGAACGCGGCGCGATTGTGAAATCGCAGCCGCTCCAGCGCCCCGGGATCAGAATTCCACCTCGACATCCCATTTCAGTGTCACATCGTTGCCGGGACCAACGTAAATCGGCCGATGATCACGCTATACAGATGTATTCCAGGCAACGCCTGTGCGTTCAGAATACCCCAAGCGTCATCTGCGCTTCTTCGGACATGCGGGTCATGTCCCAGGGCGGGTCGAAAGTCAGGTCCACCTTGGCCCCGCTGACGCCCGGCACCGCGCTCACCGCGTTTTCAACCCAGACGGGCATCTCACCAGCAACCGGACACCCCGGCGCGGTCAGCGTCATCAGCACCTTGACCATGCGGTCATCCTCGATCTCGACGCGATAGATCAGGCCCAGTTCATAGATGTCGACCGGAATCTCAGGATCATAAACGCTCTTCAGCGCGGCAATAATATCCGCACTCATGCGCTCCAACTCGTCCTGCGGGATCGCGGACTGTTGCTCTTGCGTTTCCGCCGCCGACTGCCCCGCCGGAGCAGCAGCTTCGGCCGGCACATCCGCTGCGCTGGGTTTGTTGGCGTCCATTTCCGCTGCGTCCCTGATTCCGTCGGTCATGTTCTGACTCCCTTACGCGAAAAATCTTTGCGCTCGTGCGATCGCCTCAGCGAGGGCGTCCACATCTTCCAGCGTGTTGTAAACGCCGAACGACGCGCGGCAGGTGGCGTTCACCCCGAACCGGTTCATCAGCGGCTCCGCGCAGTGATGCCCGGCGCGCACGGCCACGCCGGAGCGATCCATGATGGTTGCCATGTCGTGGGCATGCGCATCCGCCATATCGAACGATAGGATCGCGCCCTTGCCCGGCGCCTCGCCGATGACGCGCAGCGAGTTGATCGTCCGCAGGCGCTCATGCGCGTAATCGCTCAATTTTGCCTCATGCGCCGCAATCCGCCCTCGGCCGAGAGACATCATGTAATCCAGCGCCGCGCCCAGCCCGATGACCTGTGCGATCGGCGGCGTGCCTGCCTCGAATTTGTGCGGCGGCACGCCATAGCTGATCTCGTCGGTACCGACCGACTCGATCATCTCCCCGCCACCGAGGAACGGCGGCATTGCCTCCAGGTGTTCGCGCTTGCCGTAGAGCACGCCGACGCCAGACGGACCGTAGGTCTTGTGGCCCGTGAATACATAAAAATCGCAGCCGATGTCCTGCACGTCAACCGGCAGGTGGACCGCGCCCTGGCTGCCGTCGACCAGCACCGGAATGCCGCGCTCATGCGCGACCCGCGTGACCTCCTTCACCGGCACCACGGTGCCGAGCACATTCGACATATGGGTTATCGCCACCATCTTGGTGCGCGGACTGAGCGCCCTCTCAAAATCCTCCAGGTTGAACGAGCCGTCGTCTCCAACGGGAACCCAGACCAGCTTTGCGCCGTTCCGCTCCCGGTGATAATGCCACGGGACGATGTTGGAGTGGTGCTCCATGATGGTGAGCACGATCTCGTCGCCCTCGCCGATGCGCATACCGCCGAAAGACTGCGCTACCAGGTTGATCGCCGCTGTGGCGTTGCTTGTGAAGACAACCTCGTCGCGCGACGGCGCGTTCAAGAATTTTGCCGTGATGGCGCGCGCGTTCTCATAGGCGTCGGTTGCCGCGTTGCTCAGATAGTGCAAACCGCGATGAACGTTAGCGTATTCCCTGGTGTAAACGCGCTCAAGCGTATCAAGAACGGCTTTAGGCTTCTGCGCCGAGGCGGCGTTGTCCAGGTACACAAGCGGCTTGCCATAAACATCCCGCGCTAAAATGGGGAAGTCTTCCCGCACCCTTAACGGGTCAATCGGCCCGGCCGCTTCCAGCGTCGCCTCTGCGCTCGGCAGAATATTCGCCTGGTCCATCAAATCGGCTTTCCTAACTGTTATGCGCTCGCGTCTACGGATGCGCGGAGCCAGTCCGCCGTGCGAGCGGTGAGCGCCTCTTTCAGCGCCTCGTTCTCGATCTCGTCGAACACCTCGTCGATGAAGGCGGCAATCAGCAGCGCCCGGGCCTCCGGGTGCGGAATCCCGCGCGCAAGCAGATAAAACATCGCCTCCTCGTCAAGCTGGCCCGAGGTCGAGCCGTGGCCGCACACCACGTCGTCAGCGTAAATTTCCAGCTCCGGCTTGGAGTCGAACTCCGCCTCGTCGGAGAGCAGCAGCGCATTGGCCATCTGCTTACCGTCGGTCTTCTGCGCGCCGGGGTGCACATGCACCTTGGCCTGGAACACCGAGCGCGCCTTATCATCTAATACGGATTTGACCAGCTCGCGGCTCATGCATTCCGGCACAGCGTGCTCGATCACCATGGTGGTGTCGAAATGCTGTGCGCCGCGTCCCAGGCACACACCGTTCACCGCCGCCGACGCGCCCTCGCCGGCGTAGCGCAGAAACACCTGGTTGCGCGTCAACTCGCCACCCACGTTCACATGGGTCGCGCGATAGTTGACCCCGGCTTTCAGCCGCAGGTTCCAACTCGCCAGATGGGTCGCAGCGGCGTTCTCGTCCTGGACCTTCAAATGCTCGATCTGGGCGCCCTCCTCGGCAAACAGCTCGGTCATCGTGAAAGTATGGAACGCCGCCTCGCTCAGGCTAACGTAGTGCTCGATGATCGTCGCCTCAGCGCCCTGCTCCACGCGAATGAGATTGCGCGTCGCCACCCAGCCTGGTTCATCCCCTGTGGTCACATTGACCAGATGGATCGGCTTCGGCGGCGCGCCATTGGCCGGGGCTGTGATGCGGATCACCGCGCCGTCGGTCATGAAGGCTGTCGCCAAACTGGCGACCGTTTCGCCGTCCTTCGGATTGACTTTGCCAAACGTCTCGTCAAACCAAGCCGGGGCAACCTCAAAGGCCTGGTCCAGACTCATGATCTGCAGATTTGGCGCGCCGATCGCCGGTATCGGCTGGTGATAGCCATTGACGAACACGACGACGTGGGCATCGAGCGACGCGAAGTGGCCGAGGGCGCGGGCCAGCGCCTCTTCGCTGATCCTGTCAATCTTTGGGGCCGGCGCGAATGCTTCGCGCAGCCGCGCACGCAGATCGGTATATTTCCACTCCTCCACCCGCCGGTGTGGCAGGCCGCTTTGCGCGAACGCCGCAATCGCCTGTTCGCGAAGTTCGCGCAGCCGCCCATTGGTCTCCTCGCCGATACGCTGCTCGAACGCGCGCAACAGATCGGCCTCGGCCGGCGAATGATTTTCAGTCACGCGCAAGGGCGTCTCGATATTCATCGCGGGCTCCATTTACGCGGCCTGTTCGCCGTAAGCGGCATAACCGGACTGCTCCAGCTCCAGCGCCAGCTCCTTGCCGCCGGAGCGTGCGATCTTGCCGCCTATCAGCACATGCACGTGGTCCGGCACGATGTAGTCGAGCAGCCGCTGGTAGTGCGTAATCGCGAGGATCGCCCGGTTCGGGTCGCGCAGCTTGTTCACCCCGTCGGCGACGATGCGCACCGCGTCGATGTCGAGGCCGGAGTCGGTTTCGTCCAGCACGCACAGGCCCGGCTCCAGCAAAGACATTTGGAGGATTTCAAAGCGCTTCTTCTCGCCGCCGGAAAAGCCTGAGTTGACCGGGCGCTTGAGCATATCCACGGAGATGCCGAGATCACCTGCCTTCTCGCGCACCAGCTTCATGAAGTCGGGCGTACTCATCTCCGCCTCGCCGCGCGCCTTGCGGTGGGCGTTGACCGCCGTGCGCAGGAAGGTCATCGAGCCAACGCCGGGGATCTCCAGCGGATACTGGAAGGCCAGGAACACGCCGGCGCGGGCGCGCTCGTGCGGCTCCATCTCCAACAGGTCTTCGCCATTCCAGCGGATCGCGCCCTCGGTGACCTCGTAGTCGTCTTTGCCAGCCAGCACATAAGCGAGCGTGGACTTGCCCGAACCGTTTGGCCCCATGATCGCGTGCACTTGCCCCTTCGGCACCGTGAGATTGAGGCCGCGGATGATTTCCGTGTCGTCCTCCGCGATCTTTACGTGCAGATTCTCGATCTCAAGCATTCCCGATTGTCCTTGTTGTCATCCCTCGTGCGCAATTTACGCGCCACCAACTGTTAGCCGACCGACCCTTCCAGGCTGATGCCGATCAGGCGCTGCGTCTCGGCCATGAACTCCATCGGCAGCTGCTGAATGACGTCGCGGACGAAACCGTTGACGATCAGCGCCACTGCTTCTTCCTCCGACAAGCCGCGCTGGAGTGCGTAGAACAGCTGGTCATCGGAGATTTTCGAGGTCGTTGCCTCATGCTCGAACTGTGCGGTCGGGTTCTTCGACTCAATGTAAGGCACCGTGTGCGCGCCGCAGGTGTCGCCGATCAGCAGGCTGTCGCACTGGGTAAAGTTACGCGCGCCGCGCGCCTTGCGATGCGCCGACACCAGCCCGCGATAGGTGTTGTCAGACTTGCCCGCGGCAATGCCCTTCGACACGATCCGGCTGGAGGTGTTCTTGCCCAGATGGATCATCTTGGTGCCCGAGTCGATCTGCTGGCGGCCGTTCGAGATCGCGATCGAGTAGAACTCGCCGCGGGAGTTGTCGCCGCGCAGGATGCAGCTTGGATACTTCCAAGTGATCGCCGAACCGGTTTCAACCTGCGTCCACGAAATCTTCGCATTCTTGCCCCGGCAGTCGCCGCGCTTGGTCACGAAGTTGTAGACGCCGCCCTTGCCCTCGGCATCGCCCGGATACCAGTTCTGGACCGTGGAGTACTTGATCTCCGCGTCATCCAGCGCGATCAGTTCGACCACCGCCGCGTGAAGCTGGTTTTCGTCGCGCATGGGCGCGGTGCAGCCTTCGAGGTAGCTCACATAGGCGCCCTTGTCGGCGATGATGAGCGTGCGCTCGAACTGGCCGGTGTCCTTCTCGTTAATGCGGAAGTAGGTGGACAGCTCCATCGGGCAGCGCACACCTTCTGGCACGTAGACGAACGAGCCGTCCGTGAACACCGCGGAGTTGAGCGAGGCGAAATAGTTGTCGGACTTCGGCACCACGGTGCCCAGATACTTCTGCACGAGATCGGGATAATCGCGCATTGCCTCTGAAATCGAACAAAAGATGACGCCCGCCTTGGCCAACTCTTCCTTGAAGGTCGTGACGACGGACACGCTGTCGAACACCGCGTCAATCGCAACATTGCTCGACTGATAGCCGGTATCTTCCTCAAGTTGGCTCGGCTCATCCTGCTTGCGCACGCCGGCAAGAATCTCTTGCTCCTTCAGCGGGATGCCCAGCTTCTCATAGGTGCGCAGAAGCTCCGGGTCGACCTCGTCGAGGCTCGCCGGCCCGTCCATCGACTTAGGCGCGGAATAGTAATAGATATCCTGGAAGTCGATCGGCGGATACTCCACCTTCGCCCAGGTCGGCTCCTTCATTGTCAGCCAGCGCTGATAGGCGTCGAGCCGCCACTCCAACATCCATTCCGGCTCATTCTTCTTGTCGGAGATGAACCGGATGATGTCTTCGTTCAGCCCCTTTGGCGCCTTGACGGACTCGATATCGGTCGTGAAGCCATACTTGTACTTGTCAACGTCGATATCCTTAACGCGTTCGATGGTATCGAGATCGGCCACGTCACTACTCCTGTCGGTTGCCGTTGTCTGCCACTGGCCACCTCGTGGCGGCCCTGATTATCGTGTTAGCCGGCTAGGCTGCGGCCGGACGGTGTCTCCGCCGTTCGTAGATTGCCTGCCAAGCGCTTAGAAAGCGGTCCACTTCCGCTTCGGTTGAATTCCATCCTAGGCTTATACGGATCGCGCCGGATGCGGTTTCGTTATCCTTCCCCATCGCATCAAGCACGTGACTGCGCTCGACCTTTCCCGATGAGCAGGCCGATCCGGCGCTCACCGCAATACCTTCCAGGTCCATGGCAATGACCAGCGTCTCGCCATGAAGTCCCGGCACGGCCACACAGGTGGTATTCGGCAGGCGCAACGTATCCTCTGCCGCGATCCACGCATCCGGCGCGATGCGCTTGAGTTCGCTCTCCAGCCAGTCCCGTAGAGGCTTCACCGCCGCAATGCCGCCGCCACCCTCAAGCTCGCGCCGGGCAGCTTCCGCCGCCACGCCAAAGCCTGCAATCGCCGGGAAATTTTCAGTGCCAGCGCGCCGACCGCGTTCTTGACCGCCGCCATGCATCATTGGCTCGGGGGTATGCAGCTCGTCACGCACAACGATCAGTGCCCCGGCTCCTTTCGGCCCGCCGAACTTGTGCGCCGACACGCTGACCAAATCGGCCCCAAGCACGCTCATATCCAACTCCACGCGCCCGAGCGACTGCACCGCATCGCAGTGCAAGACGCCGCCCGCCTCGCGCACAATCTCGCCAAGCGCCGCCACCGGCTGGACTGCGCCGGTCTCATTGTTGGCGCTCATTACCGAGACCATGAATGGCGAATCTGCGGCCGCGATCAGTGCGCGCGCGGCCTCCAGGTCGACGACACCATCTGCGGTCACTGGCAGGCGCGTGATGCGATCCGCAGCAAACCTGCCGCCCTCGTAGACCGACGCATGCTCAATTGCCGAGGTGAACAGCAGCGCATGCTCCGGGTCATAGCCGGGAAGCTTGCTGAGCCAACCCGGCGCGAGCGCCATCACATTCGCTTCGGTGCCCCCGCTGGTGAACACCACCTGCGCAGTGGTCGCGCCGCACAGCTGCCCCACCTGCTCGCGTGCATCCTCAACAACAGCGCGCGCCGCGCGACCCTCAGCATGCACGGAGGATGGATTGCCGATACTGTCGAACGCACGTATCATCGCGTCCCGCGCTTCTGGGCGCAGCGGCGAGGATGCGTTATGATCGAGATATCCGCGCACCCGGATCATTCCGCTGTAGCCTCCCGAAACTGGCCGCAAGCCTCCATGGATGGCGAAAACACGCTGTCCTTGAGCACGAGATCTCCGTCAATCACATCCCGCAGCGTTACCGTCTGCAGGAACAAAAGAATGTGATCACCCAGCGCGCGCCACAGATCGTGCGTTAAGCAGCGGCCTTTGTTGCCGATACAAGCAATCTCGCTGCCTGTAATACAGCGCGTCATCTTTATTGGCTCATCAACCGCGCTCATGATCTCGGACACAAAAATCGCCTCTGGCTGGCGCGACAACCGATAGCCGCCACCTGGCCCGCGCGCAGAGGTGACAAGACCTGCGCGGCGCAGCTTGGTGAACAACTGCTCCAGATAGGCCAGCGAAATCTGTTGCTTTTCGGCAATCGAGGCCAGCCGGACGGGGCTATCCGTTGACCGGGATGCGAGATCGACCATCGCCATCACGGCGTAACGCCCTTTCGTGCTGAGCTGCATGGTCTAAATACTCCCGTTAAAGCACAGCGACCGACCGCGTTCTTCCAATAAATGCTAAGCCGCTATGACATAACCGTTCAAATCTTCAACGCCCTCATGTTAAAGACGCTGCGCACCACGTCCAACGTACAGGAAATGACTCGGTTTTGAAACGTTCTAAAGGAACAGATAGATTATCTGAGTGTACGAGTCAACTATCTTGGCGGCCAGCGTGTGCCCAAACGGCGCGCGGCGCGCGCATTCCAGCAACGCCAAACCAGCATCAAGGTCCGGTCGCCTCCGGTCCCCGCGAAAAACCACCTGGATAAAGCAATCCATCATGCCTGAAGTCATCATCAACGGTCCAGCCGGCCGGCTAGAAGGCCGCTACCACCATGAAGCATCATCCGAATCGCCTGTCGCCCTGATCCTGCATCCGCATCCGCAGTTCGGCGGCACGATGAACAATCCCATTGTGTATCATCTCTATTATGCCTTCGCCCGGCGCGGATTCTCGGTGCTGCGTATCAATTTCCGCGGCGTCGGCCGAAGTCAGGGCCTGTTCGACAACGGTCCCGGCGAGCTGTCCGATGCCGCCACCGCCCTAGACTGGCTGCAGGTCTACAACCAGGACGCCCGGTCCTGCTGGATCGCCGGCGTCTCTTTCGGCGCTTGGATATCGATGCAGCTTCTCATGCGACGTCCAGAGATCGCCGGTTTCATCTCCGTCGCTCCGCCAGCCAATCTTTACGACTTCAGCTTCCTCGCCCCTTGCCCATCCTCCGGGCTGATTGTCAACGGCGACATGGATCGCGTCGCCCCGCCGGAAGCCGTGCGCAGCCTCGTCAACAAGCTCAAGAGCCAGAAGGGAATTTCGATTACCCATGAGGTGGTGCATGGGGCCAACCACTTCTTTGAGGGCAAACTTGAAGAGCTGATCGAAGAAGTCATCGGCCCGTATCTGGACGAGGCTACTGGGCAGACGGCCAGCGCCTGAGACCCCGCAGATGCCAACGATCGACCAGGGTTGCCCCGCGATCCGTTTCGCACCCAGCCCGAATGGCCGGCTGCATCTCGGACACGCCTATGCCGCGCTGTTTGCCTACGACATCGCGCAGGCAATAGGCGCGCGCTTCCTGCTGCGCATCGACGATATCGACACCGCGCGCTGCACGCGCGATTATGAGCAGGCGGTTTATAATGATCTGGCCTGGCTCGGGTTGGCGTGGGAGACGCCGGTGCGCCGGCAGTCGGAGCATTTCGCCACGTATCGCGCGGCCGCTCAGCGTTTGCGCGATCGCGGGCTTGTCTATCCATGTTTCGCAACGCGTAAGGAGATTGCCGCAGCCGCAGCGGAGGCCGGCATCACCGCCCGCGATCCGGACGGGGCGCCGCTCTATCCGGGCCTTTACCGGGAAACAGACCCTGAAATCACCGGGCGACTGATATCCGAGGAGCAGCCGTATGCGCTCCGACTAGACATTGCACGCGCACTCATAAGCCTTGCCGCGCAAACGCTTACCTATCGCGTATTCAATCTTGACGGATGTGAGCGCAATTGCACGGCGCAGCCCCAACGCTGGGGCGATGCGGTGATCGTGCGCAAGGACACGCCGGCAAGCTATCACCTCGCCACGGTTGTCGACGACGCGCTGCAGGGCATCACCCATGTGGTCCGAGGCGCTGATCTGGAAGCTGCGACCGATCTTCATGTCCTGCTGCAGCGCCTGCTCGGCTTTCCCACGCCGGTTTATCATCACCACAGACTGATTCTCGATGAAAGCGGACGCAAACTCTCAAAAAGCGCGGGCGATCTGAGCCTCGCCGCCCTGCGCGCGGAAGGGGCGACGCCACAGGACATTCGCCTGATGGTCGGGCTGTCTAGCTGACTTCGAAAGCATCGAGCGCGGCGATAAGCCGGTCAAGCGTCTCGCGCGTTGAGACATCGGCGCGGCCATCAATGCGCTCGGGCCGGAACCGCCGCTGAAACGCCGCAACAACTGCTTCGGTACGCTCATCATACGCCGGCCCGTCACTGACACCGTATCCAACGCGCGACAGCTTCGCCTTGAGCGCGGCGACCTCATCTATCTGCGAACCAGGGCCTAATCCCGCGTCCGGACCGAGCGGCGCGGGCGGCACCCAAACGCCCACACCTTGCGCGGCCAGCCACCGCCAATCGAAGTGCTCTCCCGGATCGACCTTGCGTTCGGGGGCGACGTCGGAATGCGCCAGTATGCGTGCCGACGGAACTGACCAGCGCGCTGCGATGTCCCGGCACAGCGTGGCGACCGAATTCATTTGCGCGCGCGCATAAGGCGGCAGGCCGTCCGCTGCCGCGTGTCCGGCGTTATGAATCTCGATGCCGATGGAGACGCTGTTGATATCACGCTCTCCCGCCCAGAGCGATGCGCCCGCATGCCAAGCGCGCTGGGCTTCGGACACCATCTGGATGATCTCTCCGTCTTCGTGGACGAAATAGTGCGCCGATACTTTCGCGGCCGGATTGGCGAGCCACCGCAACGCCGCAGCAGCATCAGCCATCCCCGTGTAATGAAGCAGGATCATATCCGGCTGCCGGCAGCCGCGCCTTGCGCTGTAATTGGGCGAGGCGATGACCCGGGTTGCCAGTGGCGTTTCGGGTTCGCGCAGAAGCGCGCCTTTACCCAGGCACAGCCAGCGATAGGCCCCGCTCACGAGCGCTGCGCTACCCGCCACGACTGCGATTGTCCGTAACAACCGTCTGCGCGCCACCACACTAAAGTCCGCGCTCCTTGGCGATCTCGTCGTAAGCCTGATTAATCGTCGCAATCTTGTTGTTGGCGATCTCGATAAACTCTTTCGGAACACCGCGCGCCATCAGCCGATCGGGATGGTTCTCACGCACCAGCTCGCGGTAGCGCTTCTTCAGCTCGTCGTTGCTGACTGATGGATCAACTTCGAGGACATCATAGGGGCTGCGCTCTTTCGTCTTAACATGACGCGCGCGGATATAGGCGAATTCGGTATCGGTGAAACCGAAAATGCGGGCCACCGAGGCCAGATACTGCTCCTCATCAGGGTGGAGCACTTCATCGGCGCTCGCAATGTGGAACAACCCTTCCAGCACCGCCTTAAGCGTCTCCCGGTCATCGCGGAACATCTTGGCGAGTTGCCGGGCATAGGATTCGTATCCGGCGACATCTTTCTTGGCGAGATTGAACAGCCGGGCGACATTTTTCATCTCGCTGTCAGGGACCTTGAAGACATCCTTGAACGCGGACACCTCGTCTTTCGTCACGACGCCATCGGCTTTCGCCATTTTGGCGCCGAGGGCGATAACGCCCATCGAAAAGGCAACCTCGCGCTCCTGCAGATCACCGGCCTCATCGTTTTCCCGGTCGATGGCCAGATGGCCGGCCAGCCCGCCCAAAAGCGCCCCTATCGGCCCGCCGATCGCTAATCCGGTCGCAGCGCCTGCAATTTTCCCCCAGATCGACACCACTCGTCTCCGTTCCGCACGCCTTCGGCATCGCGCTTGCGTGATTCCCCGCTTCCGCTCGCGGAGCCGCCACTACATCGTGACTAGACACCAAGCTTCGTTGCAACGCAACGCCGGAACACGCCTGTGGGAGCGCGGGGCTGTAAGCGGACGGCCCGCCGCTACCAGGATACGCGCCGCCGACCCGTCGATTTTACTTGACGATGCCGCCCGTTGCGAGAATCACTGTTGGCGTGTTTGCGAAACGAGAGATGTGCGTAATGCGTAAAACTGGATTGAGTCTTCTTGCTGCGGTGGTCGTCATGATCCAGCCTCTGGCCGCGGAAACCGAGCAATCAGAGGTTCCGTCCGCCGCCGGCGTCGCGCCCGATTGCAGCCGGCGTGTCACCTGCGGTGATCTCAACTCCTGCGCTCAAGCCTGCGGCTTTTACCAGCAATGCAAGCTCGAGACGCTGGACCGGGACGATGACGGCATTCCTTGTGAGACGATATGCGAACGGACCTGTGATGCGCGTAGCTAGCTCACGCCGCATCTTCCTGGCGCGCCGCCTGGGCCTCATTGCCGCTTTCTTGCCACGCCGGCAAATCTGCAAGCATGCCGAGTGCGTGGAGATAAGTCGTTAGAACAGCCTCTTCCTCCTGGCGTTCATGCGCTTCTTTCTTGCGCATCTGCACGATCTTGCGCAGCGCCTTGGTATCAAAGCCGTGGCCCTTTGCCTCGGCGTAGACGTCGCGCAGATCGGCGGCCAGCGCGGCCTTTTCCTCTTCCAGACGTTCAATGCGTTCGATGATGGCGCGCAATTGCTGGCGGGCGCTTTCGTGAAGTTCGCTCATAAGGCGGCCTGGGTTCGGGTTGGAGCAGCTTCGAAGCGGGAGACTGGGCCATAGCAGCCCTTATCCCGAGACCGATACGCTAAGCGCCGGCCAGCATAGCCTCAAGCGCCCATTGACCGTTATCCAGAACATGACGCGCGGGCTGTGGACCCGTCAGACCTTAATGGCCGTCGCGGTGAGCCTCTTCAAACCGTGCGGCTTGCTCCGGGGCCGCCTCGGTCTGATATTTCGCCTTCCACTCATCGTAAGGCATGCCGTAGACCAGCTCGCGTGATTCGTCCTTGGACAGATCAAAGCCGCGTTGTTCGGCCGCCTCGCGATACCAGTTCGACAGACAATTGCGGCAGAAGCCCGCAAGGTTCATCATATCAATGTTTTGCACATCCGTGCGCTCGCGCAGATGGCTCACCAAACGGCGAAACACGGCGGCCTCGATCTCTGTCGCGGTCTTGGGATCGATTTCACCCATAAGCTCCTCCTCACGTCGCGATCTCACATGCGGCAATAATGCCCCATCATCGGCATAGGAGCCATAGCAGTGTATCCGGTGCAAACCGCCAGACGTTCGTTGGGCGGTCAGGATCCGCCCGATAATCCGCGCCAACCGCTCAGCCCACGCCTGCTGCCCCGCCGGATCGCGGATCAAATCCTGGCGAATTTCGATCAGTGCATGGGCAAGCCCGCGGCGGGTGCCGTGCTCATACATGCTGTCGCCCTTCAGGCGTCCCGTGTAAGGCTCATTCTCGCCCGCGACGATGTCAGGTTCGGCGTGCAGCGCGTCAACCAATGGCTTGGCAAAGCGCGGGTCCTTGTCCCACAAGACGGTCGCGTGCCAGGGGCGCGGATGGCCGCGCCAGGCTTCTGTGAAGCTGTGGATCGAGAAAATGGCGGGCGGCTTTCCCGCGGCAATGGCGGCGTCGAGGGCAGCGTCAATCGCCGCATGGTAGGGGCGGTAATAGGTGTTGAGCCGGTATTCAATCTCGCGCGCGTCAATCTGCGCGTTTCCGGGCACGACCGCCCCGTCGGAAATTCGCATGATGAGCGTTGGGTCCTCCGGCGCGCGGTTCGGATCGATGAATAATCGCGAGAATCGCGAAAGCACCGCAGGCGCCCCAAGCAGCTCAGCCAACCGGCGCGTGACCTCGGCTGCGCCGATGTCATAGGCGATATGGCGTTCCAGTTGTTCGGGGGGCAAACCCAGAGTGCCATAACCAGGCGGGAAGGCGTTGCTGGCATGGTCGCAGGTTATGACCAAACCGGCATTGGGTGCGCCGGGAATGAATTCAAACGCGTTGGGGGTGGACGCCTCGTCCGAAACCTCGATCTCCATTTTCTTCAGCATTTTTGAGTGGGGTTGATTTTTCGCGCCGGTTGGCCGGCGCTATGGATTTTTCAGCAGTGGCCCTACCCTTACAGAACTTTTTTCACAAGCAAACCCTTGTGCTTTAGTTGTTTGCTGATAATCACAGGCGCAATGGCTCAGGATCCACATCGCGCTGATTTGATCGCCCTGTTCGAGACTGCCGTGGCGCGGGCGCAGCCCGGGCGTTGCCTGCCGGGGCGGTTCCCCGCTGCACCGGACGGACGCGTGCATGTCATTGCCTGCGGTAAAGCCGCAGCAGCGATGGCGCGCGTCGCCGAGCAGCATTATGCCGGCCTGATCGCGAAATCGCGCTACCAAGCACTGGCCATCACCCGTTATGGATATGGCGTGCCGCTTGAGCACACGCAGATGATCGAGGCTGGCCATCCCGTGCCGGATGACAACAGCATCCGCGCCGCGCAAGATGCGCTTTCGATGGCCCGATCCGCTGCGCCCCGGGATCTTGTGCTGGTGCTGCTCTCCGGCGGCGCCTCTGCCCTATGCGCCGCGCCATGCGAAGGGCTGACACTGGCAGACAAGCGCGCGGTAACTCAGGCGATGCTGCGCTCCGGCGCGACGATCAGCCAAATGAATTGCGTGCGCAAACATCTGTCCCGCTTCAAAGGTGGACGGCTCGCTGCGGCCGCAACCCCGGCGCGGATGGTCACGTTAGCGATCTCCGATGTGCCGGGCGATGCGCCAGATGCGATCGGCTCCGGACCGACAGTGCCCGATCCGACAACGCTTACCGATGCGCGCATTGTTCTGAGTGATTTCGGCATTACGCCCGGACCGGCGGTGGAGGCAGCGCTCAACACACCCGCCAACGAAACGCCCAAGCCTGGCGATCCAGCATTTGCCAATGCTCAGTATGTGCTTGCCGCCACTGCCGCGCAATCGCTTGACGCCGCCGCGGAGAAGGCCCGCACGCTTGGCTATCGCCCGATCATCCTGGGCGACGCGCTAGAGGGCGAAGCGCGCGAGCTCGCAGCGGCTCACGCCAGGCAGGCGCGCGACCTGCAGACTGTTGGCGAGCGGGTGGCGCTGCTGTCAGGCGGCGAGGTGACGGTCACGCTGCGCGGCCAGGGACGGGGCGGCCCAAATCAGGAATACGCGCTGGCGCTCGCGATCGCCTTGGAGGGCGCGCCGGGCATCTGGGCGCTTGCCGCAGACACCGACGGCGTTGACGGGGGCAGCGGCGCTGCCGATGATCCGGCCGGCGCGATCGTTGATCCGGATACCCTCAAGCGGGCACGCACGGCCCATCTCGAAGCAGCCACATTCCTTCAGAACAACGATTCCCGCGCGTTTTTCGGCTCTCTGGACGACCTGTTCATGACTGGCCCAACGCACACCAACGTAAATGACTTTCGCGCTATTCTCATCGAGCCGCCTGGTGCATGATCCGCGCCTTGTTCGGCTGGCCAAGGCCTCACGTGCCGATGCTGAACGCAAGCAAGAGGTGTTTATGACGGAGCGAAGACTTTATCGCAATTGCTATCGGGCGATCCTTTTTCTTGGGGTCTCGTTGCTGGCGCTGGGTCTGTTTTCACCGGCGGTACGCGCCGATCTCAAACTGTGCAATATGACGTCGAGCCGGATCGGCGTGGCGATCGGCTACAAGGACCCGGAAGGCTGGGTCAGCGAAGGCTGGTGGAACGTCGCCGCGCAGGATTGCGAAGTGCTGCTGAAAGGCGACCTGATAGCACGGTTTTACTACGTGCACGCGGTCGATTATGACCGCGGCGGCAAATGGAATGGTGAAGCCTTCATGTGCACGCACAAAGAAGAATTCACCATCCGCGGAGTCCAGGACTGTGAGGGGCGCGGCTACGAACGCACCGGGTTCTTCGAGGTCGACACTGAGGAAGAGTCCGACTGGACCATCCGCATGACGGACGCGGAATAAGGCGCGAGAGCGATGACGACGCGGCGGCGGGTCAAGATCGTGGCGACGTTAGGACCGGCCTCTTCGCGTCCGGAGGTCATCGACAGGCTGATTGCCGCCGGTGCGGACACCTTTCGCATCAATATGAGCCACACAGCCCACGACGCGGCGAAAGCGGCCGTCGCGGCGATCCGTGATGCCGCGGCGCGCAGTGAAAAGCCCGTCGGCATTCTGGCCGATCTGCAGGGACCGAAACTGCGGATCGGATCTTTTCATGAAGGTTCGGTCGATCTGAAGCATGGCGCAAGTTTCTGTTTTGATACCGCTGATACGCCCGGCTGCGATGAGCGCGTATACCTGCCCCATCCGGAAATCTTCGCCAGCGTCGCGCCCGGCGACCGGCTGCTGCTCGATGATGGCAAGCTACGGCTCGACGTCACGCAGGTCACCCCAGACCGGATCGCGGCGCAGGTCGTCACCGGCGGACCTCTGTCCGGGCGCAAAGGCATCAGTCTGCCCGATACCGTCCTGCCTGTTGGCGCGCTCACGCCAAAGGACCGGGCCGATCTCGACTTCATGCTGGGGCTGGGCGTGGATTGGCTGGCGCTGTCCTTCGTGCAGCGCGCTGATGATGTCGCAGAGGCCGCCAAGCTGGCGCGCGGGCGCGCTGCGATCATGGCGAAGATCGAGAAACCCGCCGCGGTCGAACAGATCACGCCGATCCTGGAGCGGGCCGACGCGCTGATGGTCGCGCGCGGCGATCTGGGCGTGGAGATGCCGCTTGAGCAGGTGCCGGGTTTGCAGAAGTCGCTGACCCGTGCGGCGCGACGGGCGGGCAAGCCCATCGTGATCGCCACGCAGATGCTGGAATCGATGATCGACGCGCCTGCGCCAACCCGCGCGGAAGTTTCCGACGTCGCCACGGCGGTGTTCGAGGGAGCGGATGCGATCATGCTCTCGGCGGAGTCGGCGGTCGGCAAGTATCCGGTTGAGGCGGTGGAAACGATGGCGCGCGTGGCTGCGCAGGTGGAGCGCGATCCGCTTTACGACAGCATCATTCACGCGCCCGACCTCGGCCCGGATGACAACGCCCCCGGCGCCATCAGCGCGGCGGCCTGTTCGATCGCCCGCTCACTCAACCTGGCCCTGATCGTCTGCTACACGGCAACGGGCGCGACCGCTCTGCGTGCTGTCCGGCACCGGCCATCAACGCCCGTGCTCGCGCTCACGCCCGTGCCGGAAACCGCGCGGCGGCTGGCGCTGGCTTGGGGGCTGCGCTGCGTGCTCACCGACGATCCGAGCGACCTCGACGACATGGTCGAGCGCGCCTGTGGCATCGCCCGCGAGTGGGGCTTCGCCGCGCCCGGCCAGCGCGTCATAATCTCCGCCGGCGTGCCGCTGGGGACGCCCGGCGCGACCAACATGCTGCGCGTCGCGTTTATAGAGCCGCGACCACGCGCTTCAGCATGATTTGGATCCACACAGAGCGTCACTAAAATCTCACGCAGAAATAATCCCGCCTGCGCCCTTGCCATCTCCGCATGTGCTTGCGACGATATTCGTCTTGACACAACGCTGATCAATAATTGCGGAGGACAAAATGGCGGATACCGGCGCGCATGATACCCACGGCCCCCGTTGCGTGGCTCTGGTCGGTCCGTATGCCAGCGGCAAGACGACGCTGCTCGAAGCCCTGATGGCGCGCACGGGCGCGGTCAACCGGCAAGGCACCATAGCCGAGGGCAATACGCTGGGCGATAACGACCCGTCCGCACGCGCGCATCACATGAGCGTGGAGATGAATGTCGGGCAGACTGCCTTCCTCGGCGACCCCTTGACCTTTCTGGATTGCCCCGGCTCCGTCGAGTTTCATCATGAGAGCATTCCGGCGATCGGGGCTTGCGACGCCGCTGTGGTCGTCTGTGAGGCGGACGCGCGCAAGGTCCCAGCACTTCAAGTCGTACTGCGTGATCTGGAAGATCAGGGCATCCCGCACTTCCTGTTCCTTAACAAGATCGACAAGGCCGACATGCGCATCCGCGACATCCTCCCGATGCTGCAGCCGGCCAGCCAGCGGCCGCTGGTGCTTCGCCATATCCCGATCTGGGAGAACGGTATCGTTACCGGGTTCATCGACCTGGCGCTGGAGCGCGCTTTCGTTTACCGCGAACACGCCGCGAGCGAAGTGATTGACATCCCCGACGACACCGGCGCCCGGGAGGCCGAGGCGCGTTTCTCCATGCTCGAACAGCTCGCTGATTATGACGACCAGCTTATGGAGCAGCTCTTGGAAGACATCGAGCCGCCGCGCGACCAGGTCTTCGATGATCTGGCGAAGGAGCTACGCGAGGGCGCGATCTGCCCGGTGCTGATTGGCTCGGCGGAACGTGGCAATGGCATCTTCCGGTTGTTGAAGGCCTTGCGTCACGAGACCCCTCATGTCGATCAGGCCGCCGGGCGGTTGGGCGTCGCGTCTTGGCCCAGCGCGCTGGCGATCTTCAAGACGCTGCACACGCAACATGGCGGCAAGCTGTCGCTCACGCGCGTGCTACGCGGCGAGGTTGCGGAGGGCACGACAGTTTATGCGCCTGAAGGCGAAGACCGCTGCGCTGGCCTGTTCAGTGTAAAGGGGCAGGAGACGACGAAACGCGGCCCCGCTGGTCTCGGCGAAACGGTTGCGCTCGCCCGCCTCGACAACGCCAAGACCGGCGACATGGCCTCCACCGCCAAGGACGAGCCGCGCAAGCACTTCGTTGCGATAGCGACCGCGCCAGTTTATGGCTTGGCCATCAACGCCGCCGAACGCAAAGATGAGGTCCGGCTGACCACCGCGCTCGCCAGGATTTGCGACGAAGACCCTTCCCTCGTCTTCATCCACAATACTGAAACTGGCGGCATGGAGCTCTGGGGATACGGCGAGATGCATTTGCGCCTCGCGCTGGAGCGGTTGCAGACCAGATACGGCGTTAAGGCAGAAACACGTCCGCGCAAGATCCCGTACAAGGAGACAATCAAGACGGGCACCGAGGTTCGCGGGCGCCATAAGAAGCAAAGCGGCGGCCATGGCCAGTTTGGCGACGTCGTGCTGGAGATCAAGCCGCTGCCGCGCGGCAGCGGTTTCGAGTTTTCCGAGACCATCACCGGCGGCGCGGTGCCGAAACAGTACATTCCCGCCGTCGAAGCCGGAATTCGCGACTATCTCGGCGAAGGCCCGCTCGGCTTCCCGATGGTGGATATTGCCGTGACGCTGAAGGACGGCTCCTATCACAGCGTCGACTCGTCCGAACAAGCCTTCCGGGCTGCCGGGCGCCTGGCGATGGCCGAAGGCGTGCCGAACTGCACCCCAGTGCTGCTGGAACCGATTAGCCATATTGAGATCGCTGCGCCGTCGGAGGCGACCCCCCGCATCAACCAGATCATTTCCGGGCGGCGGGGGCACATTCATGGCTTTGATGCGCGCCAAGGCTGGCCCGGCTGGGACGTGGTATGGGGCGAAATGCCGGAGGCGGAGACTCGCGACCTCATTATGGAACTGCGCTCAGCAACCGCCGGCGTGGGCACCTTTACCGCGCGGTATGACCATATGCAGGAGCTCAACGGCAAGCTGGCCGAAAAGGTCATCGCCGGAGAATCGGAAGCGGCCTGAGCCCCAGGCGCGACATCGCGACTCTGTGATTGGCCGTGTGATCCCTTCGACCGCGGTTTGGGGTATGTTAACCTTGCTGTCTAACGCGGGAGAGGTTCATGCACTTTATTCGCAAAAAGGGCTGGGAGCTGCCGGAGCGGCTCGTTACGGATGAGGCGGTATACCTGAATCGCCGGCGCTTCATGCAGGGCGCAGGCGCAGTGGCCGGCGCCGGCTTGATCGGCGGCGGTTTCGGCGCGGCGCACGCTGCTGAAGATCCGAGCGCAGGCCTGTATCCCGTGCCACGCAATGAGACATACAAGTTTGCCCGGGATATCACGCCCGAAGACGTCGCAACGACCTACAACAACTTTTACGAGTTCGGCTCACACAAGCGTATTTCGTCCGCAGCCCAAGCTTTGCCGATACGCCCCTGGGACATTGCGATCGAAGGCCACGTCGAAAAGCCGTTCACGATCGGCATCGACGAGTTGCTGAAAAAAATGCCGCTGGAAGAGCGCGTCTATCGTCTGCGCTGCGTCGAGGCCTGGTCCATGGTGATCCCTTGGAGCGGCTTTCCGATGCGCGCGCTGCTCGACCTGGCCAAGCCGCTTGGTAAGGCGACCTATGTAAAGATGCAAACCTTCATGATGCCCGACGTCGCCAGCGGACAGCGCCAGCACTGGTACCCGTGGCCCTACGTCGAAGGACTGACCATAAAAGAAGCCGCCAATGACCTGACATTCATGGTCACGGGAATGTACGGCAAGCCTGTGCCGAAGCAGAACGGCGCGCCGCTGCGCCTAGCCGTTCCGTGGAAGTATGGGTTCAAGTCGGTCAAATCGATCGTGCGGTTCGAGTTCACCGATCAGCGCCCGACCACCTTCTGGGAGGAAATCGCGCCGTCTGAATACGGTTTCTGGGCGAATGTGAACCCGCAGGTACCGCATCCGCGCTGGAGCCAGGAGACCGAAGAAGTCGTCGGCACCGATAAGCGCATCCCCACGCAGCTTTATAACGGCTATGGCGAATACGTCGCCGATCTGTACAAGGGGCTGGATGACGAGCGGCTGTTCATGTAGGCCCGAGGATAATACTTGATCGCGCCAGTCAGGTTCTCCTATGCTCAGCGGGTACCCACGACATGCAGGCACAGGAGGCTAGATTGGGCAAAAAGGGCGACAAACTCCCCTCTCCATGCATCGACATCTGCAAGGATAAGCGTGGCATCTGCGTCGGCTGCGGGCGCACCAAAAAACAGAAGAAAGCCTGGAAAGATGCCGGTACACAGGCGGAGCGGGAAGCCCTGGTCCTCGACTGCGCAGAAGCGGCAAAATCGCTTGGCATCTACGACTTCTGGGCCGACGAGTATCGCCGCAAATGCCGGAAGAAGGGGCGCGCTTGCCCTCTCGATGAACTGGAGTTGACCGCTGACGCTGCTCGGGGCTGAAGCCAACACGCCGCAGCCCCGCCGCGTCAGCCGGACGTCATGAACAGCGCCATTAGCGCCGTTGCCACCAGCCGCGACGGCGCGGACGACCTTGGTCCGGCGTCTCTTCGTCTGCCGTCAGATCTTCGGTGCCAGAGGTTGGCGATTCCGCTTCCGCGTCTGCCGGCTGAGTGGCCTGTTGCGGCGCCGCCATGTCCAATGTGGCGGCCTCTGCCCCCCACTGGCTTTGTCCTGTGTCTCTGTTGGGAGAGTCTGTCGGCTGCGTTTGTTCCGCCGTTTCCATCGCAATTTCCGCGCGGGGATGCATGACGACCTCTGCAGACTCTGTCTCAACGGCTTCGTCCGGCGCACGCGCCGCCACCTCGTCTGGGCTTCCAGCGGCGGTGTCGCCTTCGCCCGCGGACGCCTCGCTGCCCACCGAATATGGCTGCTCGGCCTGCGTCTGCTGCGCGCTACCGTTGTCAGCGCCTACGTCGCCGCCGCTGTCGCGCCGTGCACGCTGACGCCGGCCGCCCCGCCGGCCGCGACGCCGCGATTTACGGGCGCGCTGTTCGTCTTCGCTGCTCAGCGCGTCGCGGCGGCCTTCAGCCTCTTCGGCGCGCCCCTCCTCCGCCGTCGGCATGGAGCTTTCGCTGGCCTCCGCCTGCTCGTCGCCGTCCTTTCGCCCATTACGGCCGCGCTTGCGCTTGCGCCGCGTGCGCTTCGAAGATTCGTCGTCCCCCGATGCGCTGCCATTGCCGGGCGCCTCAAAACCCCAGTCCATCTGTACGACGACATTACTCTCGCCGTCAGCGGCCGTCTCCGGAGCCATCTTTTCGATTGCGAAGCTGCTGCCCTGCATGCGCTCATCTGTCACCACGCCAAGGCGCACACCGAAACGCCGCTCGATGTCATTGAGGTATTCACGCTTGTTGTTGAGAATGTAAAGCGCCACCTCGCCGGACGTGACGGCGGTGAGATCCATAACTTTGTTGGAGCGCAGATAATCTTCCAGCGCCCGCAGCACCGAAAGCGCAACCGATTCGGTCGAGCGGATAATCCCGGTTCCCTGACAATGCGGACAGACGCTGGTCGAGCCTTCCAGCACGCCGGTCCGGATCCGCTGGCGCGACATTTCCAAGAGGCCAAAGGCGCTGATGCGGCCGATCTGAATCCGTGCGCGGTCGTGGCGCAGCGATTCCTTCAGCTTGCGCTCGACAGAGCGGTTGTTGCGCCGCTCCTCCATGTCGATGAAGTCGATGACAATCAGCCCCGCCATATCGCGTAACCGCAACTGGCGCGCAATCTCTTCTGCCGCCTCCATGTTGGTGCGCAGCGCGGTATCCTCGATCGAATGCTGTTTGGTGGCCTTGCCGGAGTTGACGTCGATCGCCACCAGCGCTTCGGTCTGGTTGATGACGATATAGCCGCCAGATTTCAGCGTGACATACGGGCTATACATGGCGTCGAGCTGGCGCTCGACATTGTTCTTGATGAAGATCGGCTCGGGTTCCTTGTACGGCTTCACGTTTTTCGCATGACTCGGCATGATCATGCGCATGAAGTCCTTGGCTTCCCGGTAAGCCGTGTCGCCTGCGACCTGCACCTCGTCGATTTCCTTGCTGTACAAGTCGCGGATCGAGCGCTTGATGAGGTTGCCTTCTTCATACACGAGCGAGGGCGCTGTCGATTCCAGCGTCAGATCGCGAACATTCTCCCACAGCCGCAGCAGATATTCGAAATCGCGCTTGATCTCCGCTTTTGTCCGGCTCGCCCCTGCCGTGCGAACGATCAGACCCATCCCCTCTGGCACCTCCAGCTCGTCGACAATCTGGCGCAGGCGCTTACGGTCAGCGGGCGAGGCGATCTTGCGCGAAATTCCGCCGCCCGAGGCCGTGTTTGGCATCAGCACAGTGTAGCGGCCAGCCAACGAGAGGTAGGTGGTCAGCGCTGCGCCCTTGTTGCCGCGCTCTTCCTTCACGACCTGCACCAGCAGGATCTGGCGGCGGCGGATCACCTCCTGGATCTTGTAGTTGCGCCGGCGCCGCCGCGGACGGCGTTGCTGAACCTCCTCAAGCGCATCACCGGAGCCGACGGCTTCAACACCCTCGCTCTCCTTGACCGCCGGCCCATTCCCGTTGGTGTCCTCTTCGGGGACGCTATCGGCCTCGCGCAGGGCCTCGGCGTCCAGCGCTTCGTCGGGTGCGCTGTCATCCTCATCGAGCGCGTCGCGAGTCAGCGCCTCAAGCCGGTCGGTCAACCGCTGCCGTTTTGGGGCGCGCATGTGCGCCGGGATTTCGTCCGATGCCTCTTCCGCGCGCGATACGGCAGCCGCGACCTCCTCGGAAATCTCTGCTGGCAAGACAGCGTCGAGCGCCATCACCTCGGCATCATCGCGCTCGCTTTCATACGCCTGTGTCTCGTCATCCAGATCATCCGGCTCGCCATTGCCGTTCTCGCCATCGCCGCCATGCGCGCCGTTGCCGTTATCAGCGGAATCTCGGGAGAGCTGCGCCTCCTCTTCCAGCAGCGCGCGCCGGTCAGCGACGGGGATCTGATAGTAGTCAGGGTGGATTTCGTTGAACGCGAGAAAGCCATGGCGGTTGCCGCCGTAATCGACGAACGCCGCCTGCAGCGATGATTCAACGCGCGTTATCTTGGCCAGGTAAATGTTGCCGCGCAGCTGCTTGCGCGCGGCGGACTCAAAGTCGAATTCCTCGACACGGTCGCCGCGCAAAACCACAACCCGGGTCTCTTCCGGGTGCGCGGCGTCGATGAGCATCTTGTTTCCCATTG
>CAYXPZ010000024.1:0-32158 GCA_964466965.1 uncultured Hyphomicrobiaceae bacterium | reverse complement strand
CCGCCAGCGCCTCCTCATCGGGCACCGAGCGCCATAGCCATGACGGGACGGTGTTCTCCTCGACGCGCTTCAGCCGCGCCGGCACGCCAGCCTTGCGAAAGTATTTCTGCGCGAGGATGTCAGCCGCGACCTGGCTGAAATGCGCAGGCACCGCGAAGCTGCCAAGCTGAAACACGACGGAGCCGTCGGGATTGCGGATTTCACTGCTGGCCTTGCGAAAGCCGATATCTGCGTAGGGTGATTGCCCGTCTCGGGTGAAGCGCCGTTCGATCCGCATTAGAGAATCCCTCAAGTGTTCGCCGAAAAGCTGGCGATTTTGCATTTGTGTTTGTGGAGATTGACACGAAAAACCAGAACGCAAACGCAACTTCAGCGCACAATAAATCCGCCGAAACGAATGTTGCGGCCGAATAGACGCTGGATATACTTAGAAGGAACGCGCGTACAAAATGCGCCAGGAAACCGGTTGAGACAGGATCCACTGACGCGTAACGCCCTTACGAGCGTCGCTACCTGTATGCTTTCAGAGTGTTGGCACCCCGCTGCCGAACACCCACAGACCATGATCTGAGTCGGGCCTGCAAGTCAAGCCTTGGTGCATGATCTTAACCATTAACACAATATGTAGCCATACCCCTGGTTTTTCGCGAGGTCTAGTGTTGGCTCACAGACCCCCGCTCAGCCATCCGCTATCGTTTCTAAACCGATTCGTGCGCGGCCCGACTCACGGCGTGGCGCACTCACACATGCCTCTGGAAAAGCTGGGGATCAGCCGCTCTGATCCAAAATTTCGCGAGTATTCGCGGCCTCCGGCGGCGGACACAAGCGGGTTTCACCGAGCGTGCCGATATCCGTGCCGCTGGCGATCAAGCCGCGACGTGTCATATCGATCACCCAGCTCCCCGCCTCACGGCCGATGCGATAGAGGTGATAGGCGGCGGGCGGTTTGCCGTGGTCGCCCGTCCGTGTCGCCGACGCCGCAGCCGAGGCCGAAGGCGCGCCGACAATTGGCATCGTGCCGTCGGCCCATGCCAGCCAGTTAAGCGTAAAATGATGCTCGTGGCCGTGCAGAACCAGCTCGGCGCCGACCCGCTTGAGAACCCGTTTTAGGGCTGAGGCATCATGCAGCCCGCGGCGCCACCCCGTCATACCCGGCAGCGGCGGATGATGGATCAGCAGAATACGTATCAGCCCAGCCGCGCCCAAGGCCTCAAGCGCCGCGTCCAGCCGGCCAAGCTGCGCGCGCCCCAGCCGACCGGCCGCCATGAAGGGCGCAGTCGGCCGCGCGGTGGATGCGCCGATCATGGCAACATCGCCGAGAACGCGAACGTAGGGGAATGGCGCGGGCGAGCCATGTGCATAGGATTTTCCCGCATCGTTCGACCGCATGTAATCCGTCCACAGCCAGATACCGCCGGCCCCGCCGAGCGGCACATAGGCATCGTGATTACCGGGAATGACGCTAACATGCGACGGATCGCCGAGGCGCCTGAGCCATGTCAGCGCGCGCGGAAACTCAGCGGGAAGCGCAAGATTCACCAGATCGCCGGTGACCGCAATGTGGTCGGGCGCGTGGTCTCGCATATCGGCCACGATGGCGTTGAGGGCTTCGGGCCGGTGCATGCCCTGCCGCCGCTTCCAATTGAGATAGCCGAGCAGACGCTTTCCCAGCAACTCATGGATGCGCGCGGGCGGCATTGGCCCCAGATGCGGGTCGGACAGGTGGGCGAGAGTGAACATTCGGCCTCGCCGTCCCGTGCGGACCTTCGCTAAATGCGCGTGATCGTGTTGGTAATGACCGGCTCGGTGCTGGGCTCAGGCACCTGTTCGGCTTCGCCCGTGGGCAAGAAGCGCGGATCCATCGGCGTCGGTTTGATAAGCGACACCTCGCCTGGCGGGCCGTAGCGGAACGGAAGCCTGCGCCCCACCAGGAAGCTTTCATCGCCATAAGAGCCCCAGCGCAGCAGGCGCTTGCGCGCGTTCATGAAGCTGGCATAGATGCGCGACAGCAGTTCATCACCCTGCACCTTTTCGGCGATCACCTCGCCTGCCGCTTTGCCGATGCCCGTGAGCACTTCATCCGGAAACTGACGCAGGCGAACGCCCTCTTCCTTTACCAGCTGCTGCAGCACGAGACCGTGAAAGCTATAGTAATCCTCAGCCATATCACGCCGCTCCTGCTGGCAAGCTAGCTCCATAACTTTCTGGTGCTCTGGTTTGAGGTTTTTCCAGACGCTCAGATTGACGCCGAGTCCGGTCATTGAAATCGGAGAGTGAACACCTGGCCAGTAGTAGTACCGCGCATACTTATAAAATTCTTTCTCCCGGTCAGCCCATGGACCGACAAATTCCGCTGCGTCGAGTTCTCCGGCCGCGAAGGCACCCGTGATTTTGCTCCCTGACAAACTAACCGGCTTCGCGCCAACAGCCTCGATGATGGGTTTGTAGATGCCGGGCACTCGATAGCGCAGCCCCTGAAAATCGGACATCGAGTTGAGTTCGCGCTTGAACCAACCACCCATCTGCACGCCGGTATCACCCGCGGCGAGCGGCATGATGTTGTAGCGCGCGGAAAGTTCGCGCCACAGCTCTTTGCCGCCCATATACTCCATCCAGGCTTCGTGCTCGGTCAGTGTCATGCCGTAGGGCAATGAGCCGAAAAATGCGTATCCGGGCGATTTACGCGAGTACCAGTACTGCTCAGACCCGTAATACATGTCGACATCGCCGCGCGAGGCGGCGTCGAAGCTATCAAAGGCCTCGACCAACTCCCCCGCCCAGAAAACCTTGATATCCACTTGCCCGTCAGTGGCCAGCCGCACCCGCTCGATGATCCGGCGCAAACCCGTTGAAAAGCCACGTGCCGTGGCGCTGAACGCGCAGGCCAAACGGAATTGCTTTAGCCCCTGCGAGATAGCCGGACGCGGGAAGCTTGCCGCTGCAGCCGACGTGGCGGCGAGGCCGCCAATAAATGCTCTACGCTTCATACCAATCCCTCAGAACTGCGATTCACTCTGACGAGCATGCGGTCTTCCTGCCGCACTTCATTCCGGCTGTACGTCGATAATTCTGGGTTCCGCACCGACCGAACTGCGGGTCTCGCCGGGCACATCCCGCTTGCCCTGGCGCAAGAGTTGCTGACCGGTGTCATCGCCTTCGCGCGGGTTGTCACGGTCGATGCCGAGCGCCTCCGAGCGGTCGTAATCGAACGGCAGACGGCGGGCCAGCAAGAAGGCATCCTCGGCCACCTTGGTCCAGCGCAACAACTGGTAGCGCGCACTGACGAAATTGTCGAAGATCGCCTTGGCATGATCGCTGGTCTCGGACAGCCGGATCGCCACGTCGCTAGAGGCTTTCCCGAGTTCATTCAGCAAATTGTCCGGAATAGGCGCGATTTCATTGGTCCCGGCCTGAACCAGCTCGGTTATGGCCGCGGCGTTGCGCGCGTTGAATTCGGCCAGCATCCGAACGGCCTCGGTGCGGCACACCATCTTGACGAGTTCTTTCTCCCCCTCGGACAGGCCGATCCAGAGATCGAGATTCATGCCGACGCTGATCTGGGTGCCCGGTTCATGGAACCCGGGATGGTAGTAGTATTCCGCCGCGCGGTGTAGCCCCAGCGCCATGTCGTTCCATGGCCCGACCCATTCAGCCGCGTCGATCTCACCGGATTGCAGCGCCTGAACCACCTTGCCGCCAGGCACGAGGACAGGCTCAGCGCCGAACGATCTGTAGACCTCAGCGGCAAGCCCCGTCACGCGCATGCGCAGGCCGCGCAAGTCCGACGCTGTTCGGATCGGACGGTTGCACCAGAACCCCATCTGGATGCCGGTGTTTCCTGCGGCCAAGGGCTTGATGTTGTAGCGCGCCGACAGGGCGTCCCAGAGTTCCTGGCCACCGTACTTATTCAGCCAAGTGTCCATCTCGATGGGCGTGAGGCCGAAAGGCACGGAAGCGAAGAAGTTGAACGCGGGGTCCTTTTCTTCCCAGTAGTATTCAATGGCGTGGTACATGTCGATCTGGCCTTTGGCGACCGCATCGAACATGTCCTGCACTGGCACCAGTGTGTCTGCGCTGTAGGGTTTGACGGTGAGTTTGCCGCCCGTGGCCTCGGTAATCTTCTTGGCCAGGATTTGCGCGCTTGTTCCGTAACCGGGATAGTTCAAGGGCCACGCCAGCGCCATCTTGAGTTCGCGCTTGCCAGTTGCAACGGCTGGCGTGGCCACGGCGGAGGTTGCGGCGGCCGCGCCGGCGGTCAGGAAGGTTCGGCGTCTCATAAATCACTACTCCCGCGTCTTACGCACATCACAAACCGGCCTTTTCGCCCGTCGTAGAGTTGAGGCGGTCAACCGGCATTTTCATTCACGCCACAACGGTGCCCCTGTCCCCCGTCGCATCGCGGCCGTTCACGCTGGCGCTGCGTTCTGCTCTGCGGCGTATCTGTCATCCGACCGCCCGGCACGCCCCAAGCGGGACGCCGCGCCACCGCCAACATGTTACCAAACCGGTGTTATCACGTGCCACTTCTGTTGTGGCAACAAAATTGACGCGAAACTCTGCTCCGTTGCACCTGATCTATGACAAATCCCCTTTCTATCGTTAACTGGTGCATTCTGATGAATTTTAAGGCAGCGCGCGCAGGACGAGAAAAGCTTTTCGTTTACGGAACGCTTCGGCGAGGCTCAGGGCATCCCATGGCACTGGCGCTTCGACACAATGCCCGGCCGCTCGGAGCCGGCGCAATCCGGGGCAAAATTCGACCGGTTGGGCCGTATCCGGCACTCCGTCCCGATGCAACGGCCGGGTGGATCTCGGGCGACGTGTTCGAAGTGCTGGGCGGGCGCGGTATCTGGCGGGCGCTGGACGCCTATGAGGGCTGTCATGAACCGTCTTCGGCGTATGAGCGTCGGCGCGTTCCGGTCTGGTTGCATGCCGGTCAAGGCGGCTTCTGGGTCACGGCCTGGTGTTATGCCTGCGCCGTTAGAGCGCAGAATGGCGGAGCGTTTTGATCGTCCCACCAGCGCGCAGCGAAGCCCGGCGGTTGAGATCGCCTCGCGTTTCATATACCTATAAGAAGTTTTGAGCGCTCACGCTGCCGTGAATGGCCAGCAATGGACCGACGGCAATGCGCGTACCGCTTAGGTGAGACCATTGGCTGAATGAATGCCTTTCCAATCCCTTGCAGCCTTTTTCGCCATCGCCACGGAGTTTCAGCGGCGATGGTTCGCGATCCAGGAACATCTTGTTGATACTCTTGGGCAAGTTACGCCAGGCAACACACGGCAGACAACGCAAATGACCGATACGATCACGACCGACAGCCAGGATGCGGCGAAACAAACGGGCCACCGTAATGTGTACCGTTTCGGTGCTGGAACGGCTGATGGCGGCTCGGACCTGCGCGACCTCCTCGGTGGCAAGGGGGCCAACCTCGCTCAAATGGCTGCGCTTGGTCTGCCCGTACCGCCAGGGTTTACGATCACCACTGACGTCTGCACGGCATATTTCGATAACGATCATAAGTTTCCCGCGGGACTTCAGCAGGAGGTCGAGGACGCGCTGCGCTTCATCGGCAATGCTGTGGGCGCGCAGTTCGGGGACATCGCCAACCCGCTGCTCGTGTCCGTGCGCTCGGGCGCGCGGGTTTCGATGCCTGGCATGATGGACACGGTCCTCAATCTGGGTCTGAACGACGAGACGGTGGAAGGGCTCGCGCGCCGGTCTGACGACCGACGGTTCGCCTTCGACTCCTACCGCAGGTTCATTCAAATGTATGCCGACGTGGTGCTCGGTCTGGATCACCATCTGTTTGAGCAGGCGCTTGAGCAGTACAAGAACCTCAACGCGCTGGAATTGGACACCGAACTGTCCGCCGATGACTGGGCCAAGCTCGTCGAGAAGTTCAAGCAAATCGTTCAGGACAAGCTCGGCCGCCCCTTTCCGCAGGACATTCATGAGCAACTCTGGGGCGCCATCGGTGCAGTGTTTGAATCCTGGCACACGGCCCGCGCGGTGACTTATCGCCGGCTGCATAATATCCCCGAGGACTGGGGCACGGCTGTGAATGTCCAGGCGATGGTCTTCGGCAACACCGGCGATCGCAGCGCCACCGGCGTGGCCTTCACCCGCGACCCTTCGACGGGCGAAAACGCGATTTATGGTGAGTTCCTCGTCAATGCCCAGGGCGAGGATGTCGTGGCCGGCATCCGCACGCCGCAATATATCAGCGAGGCGGCGCGCCTGACTTCCGGTGATGAGCGGCCATCACTTGAACAGGTGATGCCGGACGCCTTCAACGAATTGCGCGATATCTGCCTGAAACTGGAGCGCAATTACCGCGATATGCAAGACGTTGAGTTCACCATCCAGGATAACAAGCTCTGGATGCTGCAGACGCGCAGCGGCAAGCGCACCACCAAGGCCGCACTGAAGATCGCCACCGACATGACCGCGGAAGGGTTGATAACTAAAGAAGATGCTCTTTTGCGTATCGATCCTGAACAGTTGGATCAGCTGCTGCACCCGATGTTGGATCCGAACGCGGATAAAGAGGTGCTGACAACCGGTCTTCCGGCTTCGCCGGGCGCGGCGACCGGCGAGCTTGTGTTTACTCCTGACGAAGCGGAGACGCTGCGCAATCTGGGCAAATCCGTAATCCTCGCGCGTGTGGAAACCAGCCCGGAAGACATCCACGGAATGCACGCGGCCTCCGGCATTCTCACTGCGCGCGGCGGCATGACCTCGCACGCAGCCGTGGTTGCGCGCGGCATGGGCCGGCCCTGTGTGTCCGGCGCCAAAGAGCTGTCGATCGACTACGAAGGCCACACCATGACCGCCGCAGGGCGCACGCTCCAACGCGGCGACATCGTCACGATCGACGGCAGCACCGGCGAAGTCATCGCCGGCGAAGTTCCGACGCTGCAGCCCGAGCTTGGCCCGGACTTCCAGCAGCTCATGGAGCATGCGGATGAGGTCCGCCGCATGAAGGTCCGCGCCAACGCAGAAACGCCGCGCGACGCCAAGCAGGCGCGCGAATTCGGTGCGGAAGGCATCGGGCTTTGCCGCACCGAGCACATGTTTTTCGAAGGCGAGCGCACAAACGCCATGCGGCAGATGATCGTCGCGGACGACGAGGCCGGCCGGCGCAAGGCGCTCGCCAAGATCCTGCCGATGCAGCGCCAGGATTTCCTCGACCTGTTTGAGATCATGGCCGGGCTGCCGCTGACGATCCGCCTGCTCGATCCGCCGCTACATGAGTTCCTCCCTCATGAGGACGCGGACATCCGCGAAACCGCACAGCGTCTCGGCGTTGACGAGGCGAAGCTGCGCACGCGGTTGGCCCAGCTCAAGGAGTTTAACCCGATGCTCGGGCATCGCGGATGCCGGCTCGCGATCAGCTACCCGGAGATCCCCGAGATGCAGGCGCGCGCAATCTTCGAGGCCGCGACCGAAGCCGGTCAGCGCACTGGCGCGCCGGTCGTGCCGGAGGTGATGGTGCCGCTCGTCGGGCTGGCTGGCGAATTCAACCAGATCAAGCAACGAATCGATGCGACCGCCGAAGCCGTTGCCCGCGAAACCGGGATCACGCTTGATTATCAGGTCGGCACAATGATCGAAATCCCGCGTGCCGCGCTGCGCGCCGGCGCGATCGCGGAGACTGCTGAGTTCTTCTCGTTCGGCACCAACGACCTGACCCAGATGACCTATGGTCTCAGCCGCGACGACGCCGGCAGCTTCCTGGGCGACTACATGACCCACGGCATAATGAGCGCGGACCCGTTCGTCACGCTCGATTGTGACGGCGTCGGCGAGCTCGTGAAGATCGCCAGCGAGCGGGGCCGGGCGGCGCGCGCCGGGCTCAAACTCGGGATTTGCGGCGAGCACGGCGGTGACCCGGCCTCTATCGCCTTCTGCGAGAGCATTGGGCTGGACTACGTCTCATGCTCGCCCTATCGCGTGCCGGTCGCGCGTCTGGCGGCGGCGCAAGCGGCCCTGCGTGCACGCGGCGCTTAACGCCAGCAAGGCGGCGCTGGAACTGCGCGCGCACCTGCATAACGCGAGCAAAGCCCTGACAAACAACCGCGAATCAGGCGTAGTTCTGCTTCAGGCGTGGTGCATGCCGCGTCTTGAAGCAGACGAGGCTCGCCATTCGCCACACGTTCGCGAACGCCGTCATCGCTGGGCTGGTCATCACGGCGGGTTGGTCCGCTATCTGGACTCCCAACGTCGGTGGGCGAGATGACTGGTTTGAAGCTCGCGTAGCAGCGCGCCAGGACAACGGCCGCGACGCCGATCAGAACTTGCGTCAACCGCCCGGAACCATCGTGGGGCGCGCAACGGTGATCGACGCTGATACGATCAAGATACGTGGTCGGTCGATTCGCCTCTTTGGTATTGATGCCTTGGAGGACAGCCAGAAATGTCTGATCGCGGATAAGCGCCAGCGCTGCGCGCAGAGGGCTGCCCTCGCTCTCGCCGACAAGATCGGTGATCGCAATGTGGTCTGCGACAAGCGCGCTCGCGACCGCTACGGACGGATCGTCGGTGTTTGCCGCGTCGGCAACGTCAATCTGAACGCCTGGCTGGTGGCCAAGGGTTGGGCGCTTGCCTACCGGCGCTATTCCCGGCTTTATGTTAAGTACGAACGCGCCGCGCAGCAGGCGAAAAGAGGCATCTGGCAAACGCGCTTCGTAAAACCATGGCAGGCGCGTCGCGGCAAACGGCTTGGTCAGCGCATGGTCCAGCGGCGCTGCGCCATCAAGGGCAATATCGGCGGCGACGGCGAGCGTATCTATCATGTGCCAGGCGGCTATTACTATGCGCGTACGCGAATCGACGAGGCGGACGGGGAACGCTGGTTCTGCTCCGAAGCCGAGGCCCGCGGTGCGGGTTGGCGCCGCGCCTTCCGCTGAGCTCTGCTCTACAGGGCCAAACATTTCGGCTTTGGCATCGCGGCGCGCAGCCACTACAAACAGCATTGCATCGCCAAGCACGCTGAGCGCGCTTGACAGCGCCATTCGCTCCGTGCCGACCCTGACAACCGCGGCATTTTCTCATGAAGGCAGAACATAAAGTTTGGCTGATCGATGAAGGGCACGCCGGACATCGCGTGCAATCTGAAGGCATTGTTCAGGCGATCGAACGGGCAGGCTTTCGCGTTGACGTAGCGCGGATCGATAGCACACCGAAGCTCCGGGGCGTGCTTCGGCCTGCCGCCCGCGCGATCTTCGCCCGCCTTGATGGCCCCGGCGCCGTGCGGTTTGCGCGCCGCGTCACCGACTTCCGCGACCCCGGCGGCCCGCGGCCATCCTTCATCATCTCAAGTGGCGGGCGCACCGCCTTCGCGAGCCGCGCGCTGGCGCTTTACACCGGCGCGCCAAACGTCTTTGTGGGCAACCCAAAGCCGTTCCCGCACGATTGGTTTAGCGCAGTTCTATCACCGATAGAACTCCCGCAAGGCGAGGCCATCCTCACTGGCATTGTCCCCAATCTGGTGACGCCTGAGCTTTGCGCCGAGCAGGCGCATAGGTATTGGCGGGGACCGCCACCGCCAAAGCTCTGGACCATGCTGATCGGCGGCCCCAGCCGCAATCATCTTTACGATGTGCAGGATTGGCGTGATATCGCGCACGGCATCACTACCCTGGCCCGCCGCCATGGTATTCGCTGGTTAATCTCGACCTCCCGGCGCACGGGCGCAGACGCGGAAGCGATCCTCGAACAGGAGATCGCGCCGGAGGCGGTCGAAGAACTGGTGCTCTACGGAAAGCAGCCGAGGCGGGTGGTCCAGCCATTTCTTGGAAGCGGTGAGGTCATCTTTGTGACGCGCGACAGCCTGACCATGGTCAGTGAGGCTATCATGAGCGCCCGGCCGGTCGTGGGGGTGTTGCCGAGGCGGATCGAACTCGACCCCGCCAACTTCATGGCCCGCGTGCTGCGGAAATATGCATCATGGCCTCAATACTCGGAGATCACCTGCGCAGAGCTTGGGCAGTTTGCGGGGCCAGCCAACCTAGAGCGACCAGGCAGGCATCAGGCTTCGGAGGAACTCGACCAGGCCGTCGAGCATCTCGCCAGCGCGCTCAAGATGCATCACCTGCAGTCGGCCTGAGCGCCGTTGCGCCCGATCCAGGCACCTATTCATGTACAGTTCACAAGCGCTCCGCTAGGTTTGCGCTAACTGAAAACGAATCCATCGAAGTTCAAAGCATGACCAAATTCATTGCCCTGCTGCGCATTCCCGTCCGGCTGATCATTCTGGTGATCGGCTTGACGATCCTGTTTGCGCCTGCTGTGGCCCAAGCTTGCACCACATCCTGGTCCAAATCTCAGTATAAGTCCTATGCTCAGGTGCAGAGCGAGGTGCGAAGCCGCGTCGGCAATGCGCGGGTCCTCAGCGTGGAGCTGTGCGGCAGCGGCGCATCGGCATACTTTCGCGTCGTTGTCCTGACAGAGAATGGCGCCGGCGCGACCCGCCACGAACTCCGCATCAGCGGCAACTGAGCGAAACGCGCGCTGGCGCGAAAACAGTTGCTTGGAGCAACATTATCTGGCGAAAATCCGGTTATGCGGATACTTGTGGTTGAAGACGATAAGGACCTGAACCGGCAAATCAAAGCAGCGCTGTCAGAAGCCGGCTATGCTGTAGACCATGTCTTCGACGGGGAAGAAGGCCACTTCCTCGGCGATACCGAATCGTATGACGCTGTTATCCTTGATCTCGGTTTGCCTACGCTTGACGGGCTAAGCTGTCTGGAGCGCTGGCGGCGCGATCAGCGCAACATGCCGGTGCTCATACTCACTGCTCGAGATCGCTGGAGTGACAAAGTGGCCGGCATGGATGCAGGCGCCGACGACTATGTCGCTAAGCCATTCCATATGGAAGAGCTGCTGGCGCGCGTCCGCGCTCTGCTCCGGCGCCAGGCCGGCTTCGCCAGTTCGGAGATCGAGTGCGGCCCGTTGCGTCTGGACACGCGGTCGGCCCGCGTCACCTGCGACGGCGCGCCCGTCAAGCTGACCTCGCTGGAATTCCGGCTTTTGAGCTACCTGATGCATCACCGCGGACGCGTGGTGCCGCGCATGGAGCTGGTCGAGCATCTGTATGAACAGGATTTCGACCGTGACTCGAACACGATCGAAGTGTTCGTGGGCCGCCTGCGCAAGAAGATCCCCGCCCATCTGATCGAAACCGTCCGCGGTCTCGGTTATCGCCTTGCCGAGGCCAATGGCGGCAGCCAGGGGTGATGACTCGTAATTCGCTCGCGTTTCGTCTGTCTGCGGCCGCTTTCGCCTGCATCCTGCTGGTTCTGCCGGCAACGGGGGCGGCCCTGATTTCGGTTTACCGCGGGGCAGTCGAGAGCAGCTTCGACGTCCGGCTCAATTACTACCTGCAATATCTGGTCGGAGCGACTTCGCGCGCCGAAGACGGGGTCGTGCTTGACGCGCCGAATACCCTTGGCGAGCCGCTGTTCTCACTGCCCGCTTCAGGCTGGTACTGGCAGATAGCCCCGGCCGAGCAGCAAACGGAACCGATCCTAAAATCAGCATCGCTGGTCTCCGAATCGCTGCAGTTGCCAGACGGCGCGTCCGGCACCTCCATTCAACGCGCCTACATTACCGGTCCAGACGGCGAACTGTTACGTGTTGTGGCACGTGACATCATTTTCCCGGGAGAAAACGGCGCCCGCCGTTACGCATTTGCCGTCGCCGGCGACGCCGGAGAGATCGATGACTCCGTCTGGAGCTTCACAACCATGCTGGTGGCAGCGTTCCTCGCCCTCGGCGCGGCCCTGCTCATCGCCACCGTCTTCCAGGTGCGCTACGGCCTGCGGCCGCTGGGAGACATCCGTGTCAAGCTGGCTGCGATTCGCTCGGGAAAGGCGGAAACGCTGGAGGGCGAACCCCCCGTTGAAATCCGTCCGCTGCAGCAGGAGCTGAACAGCCTGATTCGCTCGAACCAAGCCATTATTGAACGCGCTCGCACCCATGTCGGCAATCTCGCGCATGCGCTGAAGACCCCGCTCAGCGTCATAACCAACGAAGCGCGGGACCGCGACGACGTGTTGGCGCGCAAGGTGCGCGAACAGGCAGAGATTATGCGCCAACAAGTCACCCATCACCTCGACCGGGCGCAAGTCGCCGCGCGCGCCGGCGCGGTCGGACGGGCGACGGCGATCAAACCGGTGATCGAAACTATGCGCGGCGCGCTCGACAAGATTTACAACGAGCGCCAATTGGAACTGACGGCGGAGTGTCCCGGGAACCTGCAGTTTGAAGGCGAGACGCAGGACCTGCAGGAGATGATCGGCAACCTGATGGATAATGCTTGTAAATGGGCGCGGACCAGAGTGGCCGTGTCCGCTGCTCCGGAGGGCCCGGATGGCCGCACTCTGCGCATCTACGTCGATGACGACGGGCCCGGCCTACCGGCTGAAGCGCGCGAAAAGGCGGTCAAACGCGGGCGCCGTCTGGACGAGGATCAACCCGGCTCCGGGCTTGGGCTGTCAATCGTGGCAGACTTGTCAAGCCTTTACGCAGGAGATTTGCGTCTGGAACAAGGCCCGCTTGGGGGGTTGCGCGCCGTGCTCATTCTGCCCGCTGTTCACAGCCGGTGAGCACGCCGCAAAAATGACAGAATACCGCATTTCGCTGCGACTGAAACCGGGAACAAATCATGACCGGCTCGTGGCTGGCGTGTTGGTCCTGCCATTCAGAACATTTTGGGGGCATTCGTGCGGAACGTCATCGCATTGACATTGGTTGCCGTGTTCAGCGTGAGCGCGGCCGGCTGTTCAAGCAAGCAAGACTCAGGCGCCGTAATTGGCGCTGTTGCCGGGGGCATCCTTGGCAATCAGATCGGCCAGGGGGCAGGGCGCGTCCTCGCTACCGCGGCGGGCGCTGTTGTCGGCGGCATTGTCGGCAGCGAAATTGGCCGAAGCATGGATGAGGCCGACAAGCAACGCGCGGCAGCGGCGGAATACTACGCGCTGGAAGAAGAACAGGTTGGCGGCTCCAGAACCTGGCGCAACCCTGAATCCGGACACCGCGGCAAGGTTGTGGTGAACCGCGAGTTCCGCCGCAACGGCCGGCTGTGCCGCGAATACGAGCATACGATTATCATCGAGGGCGAGCCCGACACGCTCACCGGAGTGTCGTGCCGCGGAGAAGATGGCAAGTGGCGCTCTATCGGCTGAGTTCAGGGTCTCGGTGGCCGACGCTGTTGGTCTATGACATGAGCAGCGTCTTTTCGCCGCCGGGATCGTTCACCGTGTCCAGATGCGCTTGCACCCCGATGTGACGATCTCATATCGTAGGGCACTGTGCTGATAATGTGGGCAAAGCGCAATGGTGCTCTGGGCAGTTTTGGCAGTCCTGACGGCAGCCGTGATTACAGCGGTATGTTTGCCGCTCGTGCGCCCGAAAGCGCAACAGACGCACGCCGCGCAATCCGACGCGGAAATCTACAAGGCCCAGCTCGCCGAGATCGATACCGAGCGCGAGCGCGGTGTACTGACTGAGAACGAGGCGGACGCCGCGCGCATCGAGGTGAGCCGCCGGTTGTTGCGCAGCGCCGGTAAGACCAGTCTAGGACAAACGTCAAGCGCCGCGCATAAGGCGAACGATCGCTGGCTTGCGGTGATCTCTATCGTGATCCCGGCGCTGGCGATGGGCGGCTATCTGGTGTATGGCTCGCCAACGCTGCCGCAGCAACCACACGCTTCCGCAACAAACACCTCCCCAGAAGCCAAACGCGTGGCCGAACTCGTCGATCGGGTTGAAACACGGCTAAAAGAGCATCCCGACGACGGCGCGGGCTGGGATGTGATCGCGCCTGTGTATCTGCGCCAGCAACAATACCATGACGCGGTTTTCGCCTTTCAACAGGCGCTGCGTCTCAACGGCGAAAGCGCGGCCCGGCTGGAAGGGCTGGGCGAAGCGTTGGTGCTCCGCGATAATGGCCAGGTGAGCGAGACGGCGCGGATGGCCTTCAGTCGGGCGCTGGAACGCAACCCCGAAAGCCTGAAAGCGCGGTTCTGGCTGGCCATGAACGATGAGCAGAATGGCGAGCTGGAGGACGCTGCGGAGGCCTATCAGGAGATCTTGAACGCTAGCCCGGAGGGCGCGCCGTGGCGTGCGATGGTCGGTACGCGGCTGGCGATGATCCAGCAACAGCTTGACCCGGCAAGTGCACGCGCCCCTGCGCTATCGCCAGAGATGATGCGCTCTGCAGAAGCCATGAGCCAGGAAGAGCGCGCCGAAATGATCGAGAACATGGTGGCGGGCCTCGCGGAACGGCTGCAAGCTGACGGCAGCGATCTTGATGGGTGGCTGCGCCTGATGCGCGCTTACACGGTATTGGGCAAATCGGGCGAAGCAAAGCAGGCGGCGGCATCGGCCCGGCAAAACTTCCTTGATGATCCTGCGGCTTTGGAGCGCATCAACGCCGCCGCGCGCCAGCTGGGGCTGCGCTCATGACGGCGAACGCGAAAACGGTTTACGAGAGATGACACGGAAACAACGTCGGAGCGTGCTCATTATAGTCGGATTGGTGACGCTCGGTGTCGCGACCGGTATGGTGCTCACCGCGTTGCAGAGCAAAATCACGTTCTTCTACAGCCCAAGCGACGTCGCAGAGAAGTCCGTCGGTCCCGGTGAACGCTTCCGCCTTGGCGGTCTCGTCGAAGAGGGTAGCGTCGTCCGCGGCGAGGGAACGACCATCCGCTTCTCAGTAACCGACACCGCGCGGTCGGTCGATGTCACCTACACCGGCATCGTCCCGGACTTGTTCCGGGAAGGGCAGGGCGTCGTGACGGAGGGGCGGCTCGACGAAACCGGCGTGTTCAAGGCTGACACCGTGCTCGCGCGGCACGACGAAAACTACATGCCGAAGGAAGTCGCGGATGCGCTGAAGCGCCAGGGCGTGTGGCAGCACGGCGCGGCCGGTGATGACAGCACCCCGGCGGCGGCGCCAACGTCTGCTGATCGCAGCCCTGAAGAAACGACCTACTCGCAATAAGGAGAGGCCAGAGCGTTGATTACCGAGATCGGACATTTCGCGCTTTTGCTCGCGTTGGGCTTGGCGGCGGTTCAGACATTCGTGCCGGCCTGGGGCGCGCATCGCGGCAACGCGGCGCTCATGGACACCTGCGTGCCCACTGCGGTCGCGCAGTTCGTGCTTGTCCTGATTGCTTTCGGCGCGCTGACCCACGCCTTTGTCATCTCGGACTTTTCCGTCTCGAACGTCGCCTACAACTCCCACTCCGCGAAGCCGATGATCTTCAAGATCACGGGTGTGTGGGGGAACCATGAGGGCTCCATGGTGCTGTGGGTGTTGATCCTGGCGCTGTTCGGCGCGGGAGTTGCCGTGTTCGGGCGCAACCTGCCCTTGACTCTCAAGGCCAACACTCTGGCCGTGCAGGGTTCGCTGTCGCTGGCGTTTCTGCTGTTCATAATCGCGACGTCTAACCCGTTCGAGCGGCTTAACCCGGCCCCGCCGGAGGGCAACGGACTGAACCCGATTCTTCAAGACGTCGCCCTCGCCTTCCATCCGCCGATGCTCTACGCCGGCTACGTCGGCTTTTCGATGGCGTTTTCTTTCGCTGTCGCCGCGCTTATCGAGGGGCGGATCGATGCTGCCTGGGCGCGTTGGGTGCGGCCTTGGACATTGGCGGCATGGATGTTCCTCACGCTCGGCATCTCGATGGGGTCGTGGTGGGCCTATTACGAGCTTGGCTGGGGCGGCTGGTGGTTCTGGGACCCGGTGGAGAATGCCTCTTTCATGCCATGGCTGCTTGGCACGGCGCTGTTGCATTCCGCCGTGGTAATGGAAAAGCGCGAGGCGCTCAAGGTCTGGACGATCCTGCTGGCGATTCTGACCTTCGGTCTGAGCCTGCTCGGCACCTTCCTTGTGCGCTCGGGCGTGCTCACTTCGGTACACGCTTTTGCCAGCGACCCAACGCGCGGCGTCTTTATTCTGATGATTATCGGGTTTTTCGTCGGCGTTGCGCTGGCGCTGTATGCCTGGCGCTCGCCGCTGCTGCGCCAGGGCGGCGTGTTCGCGCCGATCTCGCGCGAGGGCGGTCTGGTGCTCAACAACCTGCTGCTGTCGACGGCGTGCGGCGTGGTATTCATTGGCACGCTCTACCCGCTGGCGCTGGAGGCGGTGACGGGGGAAAAGATTTCCGTCGGACCGCCGTTTTTTAACGCGACCTTCGTGCCTTTGATGGTGCCGCTGCTGATGGCGATGCCTTACGGGCCTCTGTTGGCATGGAAGCGCGGCGACGTCCTGGGCGCGAGCCAGCGGCTGGCCGTCGCGGCGGGGCTGGCGTTCCTGGCGGGCGTCGCGTCTTTCGCGGTGACCATGGACGGGCCGACGCTGGCGCCGATCGGCGTGGCGCTGGGCGTTTGGACGATCTTCGGGGCCCTGTCGGAGACCGCCTTCCGCATCAAGCTGTTCCAGGCGCCGTTTGCCGAAACCTGGCGACGGGCGCGCGGCCTGCCCGCTTCGTGCTATGGCGGGATGCTGGCGCATCTCGGCGTCGGGGTGATGGTGCTCGGCATCGTCGGCGTAAGCGCCTGGGCAAGCGAGCGGATCGCCGCGATGAAACCGGGGGAAACCCTGCAGTTCGCTGGCACCAGCGTGACGCTTAACGAGGTAACGCCGTGGCGCGGCCCCAACTTCGTCGAGGAGCAAGCCAGCTTTAATGTCCGCTCTGGGAGCAACAGCTTCACGCTGACGCCGTCGAAGCGCCTGTACGACCAGCCGCGTCAGTCGACTTCGGAAGTCGGCATACACCCGTTCTGGTCCGGTAACTTCTATATCGCCATCGGCGACAAGCTGGATGGCGGCGCGTATTCGGTGCGGATGTATTTCCACCCGCTGGTGGTGCTGATCTGGGTCGGCACCGGCATCATGTTCCTGGGTGGCGCGATCTCGCTCGCGGACCGGAGGCTGAGGGTCGGTGCGCCGCGCAAGAGCCAGCAGCCGGCCGCCGCGCCGGCGCCTGCGGAGTAAGGCAGAATGCTCATGCGCTTGACCGCGATCCTTCTTGCTCTGGTGCTCATGTTGCCGGCTGCCGCGCAGGCGGTTGAGCCGGACGAGGTGCTCGACGATCCGAAACTGGAACAGCGCGCCCGCGAGATTTCCAAAGGCCTGCGCTGCGTGGTCTGCCAGAATGAGTCGATCGACGAGTCCAACGCTGATCTCGCCAAGGATCTGCGCATCCTGGTGCGTGACCGGCTGGAGGCGGGCGACAGTAACGAGGAGGTGGTCGATTACGTGGTCGCGCGCTATGGCGAGTTCGTGCTGCTTGAGCCGCGCTTCGCACCGCACACCTATCTGCTCTGGCTCGCGCCGCTGGCGTTGTTGGTGTTTGGTCTGCTGCTGGCGGCGAAACTGTTTCGTGGCCGGGCAGCACGCGTTGATACCAGCACCCCAAAGCCGCTGAGCGAAGCCGAGCGTCAGCGTCTCAACCGGCTGCTTTCCGAAGGCTCGGACGACAGCGCGAACGCCCGATAACGCAGCTTTTATAGGTTTTGACGCGCGCGGTCTTGCGCGACCAGCGCTTGCCTGCCAATGCTTCTGTGGGAGATGCGCGATCCGACGCAGGAGATCACCAATGCCCGCTAACTCGCAGAAACTGACTTTCCCCGGCTCGCTGGGCACGCAGCTCGCGGCTCGGCTCGACCTGCCCGCTGGTCAGCCGCGCGCCTGCGCCTTGTTCGCGCACTGCTTCACCTGCTCGAAAGACATCTTTGCCGCTGCCCGCATCGCCAGCGAACTCACGGACCGCGGCTTCGCCGTGTTCCGCTTCGACTTCACCGGGCTGGGCGCGAGCGAGGGCGAATTCGCGAACACGAACTTCTCCTCCAACATGGCCGATCTCGTGCACGCCGCCAACTTTATGCGCGAGCAGCAGGAGGCGCCAACACTGCTGATCGGCCACAGCCTCGGCGGCGCTGCGGTGCTCGGCATCGCGGGCGAGATCCCCGAGGTCAAGGCGGTCGCGACGATCGGCGCGCCTTCCGACGCCGAGCACGTCGTCCATAACTTCGGCGCGCATCTGGATACCATCGAGCAGGATGGCTATGCCGAGGTGGAGCTTGCCGGGCGGCACTTCACCATCAAGAAGCAGTTCCTCGACGATGTGAAGGGGCACACGCTGACCGACCGCATTGCGGCCATGAAGAAGGCGCTGTTAGTCTTCCACTCTCCGGTGGACAACACTGTGGGCATCGAAAACGCCGCCGCGATCTTCAGCGCGGCCAAGCATCCCAAGAGCTTCATCTCGCTCGACAATGCCGATCACCTGCTCTCTCGCCGCGCGGATGCGGCTTATGTCGCGGAGGTACTGAGCGGCTGGGCGTCGCGCTATCTGCGCGGCGCGGATGACGGCCGCCGGCTCGACTATCCGGGCAAGAAGGGCGTCGTGAGCGTCGGTGAAACCGGTCGCGGCAAGTTTCAGCAGGAGATCGTGTCCGAGCGGCACCGCCTGCTGGCGGACGAGCCGGCGTCCTATGGCGGGCTCGACACCGGTCCCTCACCTTATGACCTGCTCAACATGGCGCTCGGCGCGTGCACCTCCATGACGATCCGCTTGTACGCCGAGCGCAAGAAGCTCGAATTGGAGCGGGTGCGCGTGGATGTGCGCCACGACAAGATTCACGCCGAGGACTGCGAGACCTGCACTGAGGAGCAGAAAGGAACAGGCGGACGCATCGACCGGTTCGAGCGCGAGCTTTTTCTCGACGGCAATCTTGACGCGGAGCAGCGCCGGCGGCTGAAGGAGATCGCGGATCGCTGCCCGGTTCACCGGACGCTCGAAGCCTCATCCGTGATCGAGACGAAGCTATCGGACGAGGCCAGCTAACCTGCCTTACTCAAACGGCTTGACGGCCCATTCGCGGACATTCTGGTGCTCGATCCTCGCGCCTGCGCCCTCGGTGATGAGCGTTGTCAGCAGCAGTTGGCTGGGCAGACCTGTGAGCGTCTCGCCGCGCAGGCTTTCATACGCGCGGATGGCGCTGCGCGTGCCACGTCCGAAAATCCCGTCGATCGGCCCAGTGTACAGGTTGCGCGCCTGCAGCTCCTTCTGCAGATCGATGACCTCCTGCTCCGAGGCGATCATCCTGCGGTTCGCTGTTGGCTCGATGACATTGGCGAATGCGCGGGCGTTCACCGCGGTGTTTGCGATAATGTCAGGTTTCTGGCGGCGGACCACGTCACCCTGGCTCAACAGCAAACGCGTCCGCGTGTAGGTTCCCACATTTAACCCGACGACGACCGGCCCCTGTTGCGTGTCCATGAGTATCGGCGAACCCGACGAGGCGCCGCCGGTGTCGCAGTCATGCAGCAGCAGATCGTCAGCGCCGGAGAAATGCTGGCGGATGTAGCGCCATTCGATACCTTTGAAGCTGCGGCGGATGTCGCAGCGGCCGCTGTAGGCCAGCTTCCAGTGCTGGTAGTCCCAATGGAAGCTCAGTTGAAAGATTCTTTGCTGACGTGACGCTTCGATCAGCGAGTCGGTGGGGCGTGGGGCGACAGTCAGACTGCCGAACTTGCAGATCGGCCGTTGCAGCTTGGCCAGCGCCCAGTCCTTGGGTGCGGACAGCGGCGGCTCCTTGCCAAAACTTGTCGTTCCAACGGCCACGCTGTGCTTGGGCGCACCTGCCATACGCCCGGAAATACCGGATGACAGCGACAGATCTCGGTAATCGAGCCGGAAGCTCATGTCGAACAGATTTGGCAGACGCCCGTTGCGCGGCTGGAACAGACAGTGGGATGCCGTTGCGACGGTATTCGGGGCAACGCAAAACGCGGTGCACAGTGTTTGTGTCCCCGGCTCGTAAATCATGCCGATCTGCCCGGCAAGGTGCTGATAAGGCGGTGGAACGTCACGTCGGGTATCGACCCCAAAGACTGCGGCCGAGACAGCAGTGGCGCTCAAGGAAACCGTCGCGACTGCGGCTAGAACAGCCCCCGTGCGCCTTGTCCCCAGCATCAAACCTTTCCACGCCGAATTGGCCTGCCAGAGCATGAGCTTCTTATCCCCCGTTGCGCTTTGGTTTGACCGTTTCGGTCAAAATCTTGTCCACCGCGTGGCCCGCGAGGGCGCACGACGCGCTTGATGAACAAAGTTTAACGTGCCGGAAAGTGATCAGTAATGGGCATTTGCCTATATGCCAACTGTGCAAACGCGAAACCTAGAAGGAGCAGAGTAGGTCCAATGGCGAAAGAGTTCAACAAATCTGATCGCGCTAGATCAGACCTGTGGCGTCGCGCAGGGCTTGGCACGGCGGCGGTTATACTGGTCGGCGCGCTCGCCGGCGCGTCGGCCTGGACCGCGGCAGGCGACAGACCCTCAGTGGTCACCCCGGCGAAAGCGCAGTCGACGCAGGCACGGGTACCCTATACCTTCGCCGATCTGGCGGAGAAGGTGCGTCCGGCCGTGGTCAGCATCGAGGTCAGCGGCAAGGGGAGCCCGGGGCGCCGTTTCGGACGTCGCGGCCCAGATGACGAAGATTTCTTCGGCTTGCCGGAAGATCATCCGCTGCGCGAGTTCTTCGAGCGGTTCGGCGAGCAGATGCCGCAGCGCCCGCGTCCATCGCGCTCAGCCGGCTCTGGTTTTCTCATCTCCGCGGACGGCTACATCGTGACGAACAACCATGTCGTCGAGGACGCCGACAGCATCGAAGTGACTATGGGCGAGGACCAAGAGACCTATGATGCCCGGCTCGTTGGAACTGATGCGCGCACAGACATTGCGCTCATCAAGATCGAAAGCAACGGCGATTTTCCCTATCTGGAATTCACTGACACGCCGGCGCGCGTTGGTGACTGGGTGCTCGCGGTCGGTAACCCGTTCGGCCTTGGCGGTTCCGTCTCTGCGGGTATCGTATCGGCGCGCGGACGCGATATCGGCTCAAGCCCCTATGACTATCTGCAGGTCGACGCGGCCATCAACAAGGGCAATTCGGGCGGCCCGGCCGTCAATCTCGATGGCCAGGTTGTCGGCGTGAACACCGCCATTTTCTCTCCGTCAGGCGGCAATGTCGGCATCGCGTTCGCCATTCCCGCCGGCCTCGTCCAGCAGATCGTCGATGACCTGCAGGAAGACGGTATGGTGAACCGTGGCTGGCTAGGCGTGACCATTCAGAATGTGGATGAAGACCTTGCCGCAGGGCTGGGAATGGACCCGGGCGATCCTCACGGCGCGTTGGTCACGAACATTCTGGATGACGGTCCGGCCGCCGATTCCGAGGTTCAGGTCGGCGACGCCATCATCGCGGTGAATGGCCAGCGTGTGGAGGGCTCACGCGATCTCGCTCGCAAGATCGCCGAAATCTCTCCCGGCACGGAGACTGAGTTGAAGGTGATGCGTGATGGCCGCGAAGAGACGGTCATGCTGGAGCTTGGCCAGTTCCCGAGTTCGGATCGCATGGCGGCTCTGCAGCCGACGCAGCCGTCCGAGATGCGTTTGGAAGACCTGGGCATCACGCTGGCGCCAGCAGCCGGAGAGCGTCGCGGCGACGACCGGCGTCGCGACTACGAAGACCGGCGCGGCGGCGCTGGAGATGGCGGCGGCGAGCAGGGCGTGCGCATCGCCGAGGTCGAGAGCGGATCGATCGCAGAAGAGAAGGGCCTGCGCGCCGGTGACATTATCGCCGAAGTCAACGGCGAACCGGTCTACACCCCCCGCGATGTCCGCCAGAGCATGCGGGATGTGCGTGGCGGTCAGACCGATGTCGTCGTGCTGCAGACCCGCCGAGGCGATCAGCGCCGGTTTGTCGCGATCCCGCTCGACCAGCAGTAAACGTCTGCCCTAACTGGCATTCCTGGCCCGGTCATCATAGGATGGCCGGGCCGTATCTGCGGGCAACCACACTCAATCCACCGTATGCCAACGCCAATGCGCATCCTGATCGTCGAAGATGATAAGACCGCCGCCGGTTATCTGATCCAGGCGCTCAAGGAAGCGGGCCATGTCTGCGACTTGTATACCGACGGCGAGGATGGGCTGGAGGCAGCGCGGTCCGGAGACTTTGACGTCATGATCATCGACAGGATGCTGCCAGGCCGCGACGGCATCAATATCATCGAAACACTACGGTATGAGGGGGGCAAAACGCCGGTTCTGGTACTCAGCGCGCTGGGCGGGGTGGATGACCGCGTGGCCGGGCTGCGCGCTGGCGGGGATGACTACCTGACCAAGCCGTATGCAATGTCAGAACTGATCGCGCGCGTGGAGGCGCTGGCGCGGCGTCCCGCGCCGGAAGAGGGCGAGACACGCTATGTTGTCGCAGATTTGGTGCTCGACCGGCTTACCCACAAAGTGACGCGCAGCGGTGAGACCGTGATCCTGCAGCCGCGCGAATACCGGCTGCTGGAATATCTCATGAAGAACGCCGGACAAGTTGTCACGCGGACAATGTTGCTTGAGAATGTCTGGGATTATCACTTCGATCCGCAGACGAATGTCATTGATGTCCACATCTCGCGGCTTCGCGCCAAGATTGACAAGGGCTTTGACCGCCCGCTCCTCCACACCGTCCGGGGCGCGGGGTACATGGTCGGCGAAAGCGGGCCTTAATATCGTTCGAAGCACCGCCTTCCGCCTGTCTCTCCTGTACGCCGGGGTGTTCGCAGTCGCGGCCGCACTGGCGATCGGCTATGTCTACTGGTACACAAGCGTCTATTATATCCGCCAGCTTGACTCGACCATTCAGGCTGAACTGCGTGGCCTGGGGGAGCAGTACCGGGTTGGCGGCTTACCGCAACTTCGCGAGGTCGTGGCGCAGCGCAGCCAAAGACCTAGCGGCGCGCTTTACCTGATCGCCACAAAAAGCGGACAGCCTGTCGCCGGCAACTTTACCGCATCCACGTCTGCACTTTTGGAAACGCCAGGTCGGCGCACCCGGTTCCGCTACCAACCGCGCGCATCCGGCCCGGACACAACGCGCCTCGCCTATGGGCAGACCGTCCGGTTGCCCAATGATTACCGGCTCTTTGTCGGCCGGGATATCCAGGAGTGGCGGCAGCTAGAGCAAATTTTTGCATGGGCGTCACTATGGGGTATCGGCGTTATTGCTGTGATCGGCGTTTTCGGCGGTCTGTTGGTGAGCCGCGTGCTGCTGCGGCGGATTGGGTCGATCACCGACACCAGCCAGCGGATCATGCACGGCGATCTGTCCCAGCGGGTGCCGCTGACCGGCACGGGCGATGAACTCGACCGCCTGGCGGAAAACCTGAACGCCATGCTCGACCGGATCGAACGGCTTGTCGATGGCCTGCGCGAGGTTTCGGACAATATCGCGCATGACCTTAAGACCCCCCTCACCCGGATGCGCAATCGCATCGACACCGCTCTGCGTGAGACAGAGGGCTCGGCAGCCTATCGCGAAACGCTGATCCAGACTGTCGAGGACGCGGACGAGCTGATCCGCACCTTTAACGCGCTGTTGAGTATTGCCCGGCTGGAGGCCGGCGTTCAGGTCGAGGACTTCGCGCAGTTCGATCTGGCAGCCCTGGCGGGCGATGCGGTCGAGCTGTACGAACCGCTGGCTGAAAGCGAGGGCATCGCCATCTCGCTGGCGGCCCCGGAGCCCACGCCTGTTGCTGGCAACCGGCAACTGCTGGCGCAGGCAACGGCTAATCTCATCGACAACGCGATCAAGTATGCGCGGCCAACGAGTGGAACAGAAGCGGCGATCCGGGTCAGCGTTGCACGCGGCGAGGGCTGTATCCGCCTGACTGTTGCGGACAACGGCCCCGGCATCCCCGAACACCAGCGCCAGCATGCGCTCAACCGTTTTGCCCGCCTTGAAACCAGCAGGTCGCGGCCCGGCAGCGGTTTGGGCCTGAGTCTTGTCGCGGCCGTCGCGCGGGTGCATGACGGGACGATCACACTCCATGACAATGAGCCTGGGCTGCGCGTGGTCATCAGCCTGCCGGCACCGCGCCCCCAAGCAGGAAAGGCGCCGAAATGACCCAAGACGCGAGGCCATTGATCGATAAGGTCTCCGCGATTCCCGTGGTTGCCGATGCCGAGACCGCAGATCAATTCATGCGCGATCTCGACGCGCGCGCCTCTGCGGCTGGGCAACACGATCTTGTTTCATTGCTGTCTGCTGACGGTGCGCCGCGTGCGCTGTTGCGAGGCGTTGGCGCGGCGTCTCCATTCTTATCCGGCCTGTGCCTGCGTGAACCAGAAGCGCTTGGGCTCACTCTCTCCCAAGCGCCGGAAGCCCGTCTGCAGCAGATCACCGCCGACCTTGCCGCTGCCATGAACACCAGCGAGCGCAAAGCAGCCATGCGCGCTCTGCGGCAGGCCAAGATGCGCTTCGCGCTGTGCGTGGCGCTGGCTGATCTCGCGGGGGTCTTCGAATTGGACCAGATGTTGGCATCGTGGACGCACGCAGCCGATACGCTGTTGCATCACGCCGTCCGCTTCTGTCTTTGCCAGAGCGCAGCGCGCGGCAAATTCCAACCCGCCGATCCCGACGCGCCGGAGCGCGACAGCGGTTATATCGTGCTTGGCATGGGCAAATACGGCGCGCGGGAGCTGAACTATTCCAGCGATATCGACCTGATTGTTTTTTACGACCCTGAACGCGCACCAGTTGCGGACACGCAAGAGCTCGGGCCGTTCTTCGTCCGGCTAACACGCGAGCTGGTGCATCTGCTGAGCGAGCGGGATGTCGACGGCTACGTGTTCCGCACCGATCTGCGTTTGCGTCCCGACCCGTCCTCGACACAGGTCGCGCTGTCGGTCGATGCCGGCTTCCAATACTACGAAAGCCATGGCCAGAATTGGGAGCGCGCGGCCTTCATCAAGGCGCGCCCGGTTGCCGGTGATATCGCGGCGGGGGAGCGGTTTCTCGACGAACTGGCGCCGTTCGTCTGGCGCAAATATCTCGACTTCGCCACCATTGCCGATGTTCACGCTATGAAGCGGCAGATCCACGCCGTGCGCGGCCACGGCAAGATCGCGCTGCACGGCCACAACCTCAAGCTCGGGCGCGGCGGCATCCGCGAGATCGAGTTTTTCGTTCAGACCCAGCAACTGATCGCCGGGGGACGGCAACCGGAACTGCGCTGCCGGGCAACCCTGGACGGACTGCGGATCTTGCGCGAGCGCGACTGGATTTCCGAGGCCGCTGTGCAGGAGTTAAGCGCGGCTTACCGCTTCCTGAGACGGACAGAACATCGGCTGCAGATGATTAACGACGAGCAAACGCACGCGCTGCCGCGCGACGAACAACAGCTCAGCCGCGTCGCTAAGTTTTCCGGCTATCAGACCGTCGAGGACTTTGAACAGGACCTGCGCCAGCATCTCAAAGCGGTGGAAGGGCACTACGCGGCCCTGTTCGAGGATGTGCCCGAACTTACCTCGGCGCGGGCGAATGGCAACCTCGTCTTTACCGGCGACAGCGACGACCCGGACACCCTGCGCACGCTGGAGCGGATGGGGTTCCAAAATCCCTCTGCCGTAACCGCCATCGTCCGGAGCTGGCATTACGGCCGTCACAGCGCCACGCGCTCGCCCGCGGCCCGCGCTCGCCTGACGGAGTTCCTGCCGGCGCTGCTGGAGGCGCTTGCGGAAACGGCGCAGCCGGATTTCGCCCTGGCCTCGTTCGACAAATTCCTGTCGGAACTGCCGGCCGGCGTTCAACTGTTTGCGATGCTGCGCAATAATCCGCCGCTGCTAAAGCTTATTGCGGACATCATGGGATCCGCCCCGCGGTTGGCCAACGTGCTCAGCCAGCGCCGCCGCGTGATCGACGCGGTGCTGGACCCGGGATATATCGGCGAACTCCCTGCCGCTGAGCACCTACGCGAGATGGTCCGTGATGAGCTGGGGGCAGCGGAAGACTATCAGGACGCCCTGGACCGCGCCCGCGTGCTTGGGCAGGAGCAGGCTTTCCTGATTGGCCTTGGGCTTCTTTCCGGCTCTGTGGCCAGCGATCGCGCCGCCCAAGCCTACAGCACGCTCGCGGTCATTCTTGTCGACGCGCTGAAAGGGCTGGTCGAAACGGAAATGGAGAAAGCGCATGGGCGCATTCCCGGCGGGCAGTGCGCGGTGCTGGCGATGGGCAAACTCGGCAGCGGCGAGATGACGGCGTCGTCCGACCTCGACCTGATTGTTGTTTATAACCATGACGCTCATGCCAAAGGCTCCGATGGACGCAAATCGCTTTCGCCCCAGCAGTACTATGCGCGGCTTACTCAACGCCTGATTGCCGCCTTATCGGCCCCTACCCCGCAGGGAACGCTCTACGAGGTGGATATGCGGCTACGGCCCTCGGGGAATGCGGGGCCGGTTGCCGTGAGCCTGGACAGTTTCGTCGACTATCAGACGCACCAAGCCTGGACCTGGGAGCACATGGCGCTGACCCGCGCGCATGTCATCAGCGGCGGCGCGGGGCTCAGCCAGCGGATTGAGGACACCATCCAGACAGTGCTCACGCAACCGCGCGACCCAAACAAGGTGCTCGAAGACATGCGCGACATGCGCCAGCGCATAGCCCGGGACAAGGGTAGCGCCGGCCCATGGGACATAAAAATGGCGCGCGGCGGCCTGCTCGATATCGAATTCATAGCGCAGTATCAGCAGCTGATCCACGCGCATGCGGCGCCCGACATCCTGCAGCGCCGCACAGTCGATGTGCTGGAAGCGCTGGCCGCACGTGGCTACCTCGAAGCGTCGCAGGCAAACACGTTGGTCAACGCCGCGGCGCTCTATCATGATCTGACGCAGATCATTCGCCTTTGCGTCGAGGGCGCATTCGATCCGGCGACCGCGCCGCAAGGATTGAAGGCCGTGGTCGCGCGCGCGGGCGGCGAAACAGATTTCGCGCGTTTGGAGGAAAGGCTGATCGCCACGGAGGCCGAAGTCGCCGCGATTTTCGACCGCTTAAGCAGCAGCAACGGCTAAAGTTCGTCGCCCACGCACCGCGCTCGCCCGGTCCCTGATGGGCTTCGGCAGGTGGGGATTTTGAAGACTGCGCGCTGCGCGATCGACCGGAAACGCTATCCAAACGCATGGTCGCTTTGCTATAAGCTGTTTGAAACCAGGAATGGGGCGAAGGCCCCAGCGCCATCACTGAGACCATGAAGCGCAGATCGCCTCAGCATGACCTTCAGTTGTCAGCCCCGAGACGTTTTGGCGGAGTGATGCGAGCATGACAGCGCACGTTTCCCGAATCAGACGGCGGGTGTGGGTCGCCGGTTTTGTGTTCCTGGCCGTCATCGCCGGAGCGGCGATTCTGAGCGCTCGCGCTGGAATTGAGGCTGAACTTGAGGCCGCGGCAACGGAAAAGCTCGCTGCTGCGGGGTATGCCTGGCTTGATGTCTCCGTATCGGGCCGCAATGTCATCTTGCAGGGCGCGGTGTTCTCCGAACAAGATGCTGCGGAGGCGCAAGCGGTGCTTCATGATGTATGGGGCGTCGGACGTGTCGAAAGCCGTCTCAAGATCGCGGTACGCGAAACACCGTACACCATTGCTCTGTCTCGCTCCGGGGACAAGTTGCGGCTGCGCGGCAGTGTGCCCAGCGAGCAGGCGCGAAAGACGATCATTGGGCTGGCCAACGCCAATTTCCCAGGGCTCGACATCTCGGCAGTATTGGATATCGACCCGAATATGGCGGAAACGAACAGGTGGCTGACGGGCGTCGGCTTTGCCTTGAGCCAGCTCAAGCATGTGTCCTCGGGCCGCGCCAAGCTGGCGGACGCTGCCCTGTCCTTTAAGGGCCGCGCGGCAAAGCCAGGCGACTATGAAACGCTGATGCAGGCGTTCCGCGAAGAGACGCCGGCAGGTATCTCGGTCGCGCGCCATGACGTGCAACCGCCGCATGCGAAACCTTTTACCTGGCGGATTCAAACCAGTGACGGCCAGGTCATCCTGGGCGGTCATGTGCCGAACCGAGAGGCGCGTCTGTCTGTCACGATGATCGCGCAGAAGCTGTTCCCCGACGCGCGCATCATTGACAGGACGATGGTCGCCGAGGGCGCGCCCGAAGGCTGGTGGAGCGCGGCGCGTCTCACGCTGGAGGCGCTCAACCATTTGCGCCTGGGTTCCGTGACGCTCGCGCAGTCCAAGGTCATGATTGAGGGCATTGCAAAAAGCGTGGCGGCCCAACGCGCGATTGCCGCCCTGGAAAACGCCTGGCCTTCAGGATTTGAATTCGAAGCCTCGGTCCGCCTCTCTGAGCTTGAGCCTGCCCGGCATGATTCGCGTAAGGCAGAAACGCGCGGCGGGGTGAGAACGAATCTGTAGGTTTCCAGGGTCGGGCGGGCCGATCCCGGCATGCCGGTTTTCACCAGAGTTTAAGAGGCATGCCATTTCGGCTGTGCGTTCGCGCGCCACACATGTGTCCGCAGCATCACGTCTCGTCCAGCCAATGTCGTCTGGATTTGCCAAGCGCGCCATTATGCGTAAAACAAGGGCGCAACGGATCAATTGAAGCGGACCGAGATCGCTGCGGCCAACGGGGTAATTGAAGATGGCATACCTAATCGCTGAGTTATGGCCTTTCTTGCTGCTGGCCCTGGTGGTCGGGGTAGCCGTCGGCTGGTATTCGGTCGAGGCGTAACCGCCGTGACCCACAAAGGACCAGCACGTCGCAATACCCAGCGTGGCGGCTCGGCGCATTGCTTCTGGGACAGAATAAAATGACCGCATTCGAACTACAGGTAATTGGTCTTATCCTCGTTGCGTTCTTACTCGGCGTGGTGATCGGCTATTATTTGCGGACCCGCGTGTTCGCGGCCGCATTGCCCGCAACGGACGAAGACGGTATTCGTCTGGAGAGCCGGCAGGATCGCAAGTCGCATGCGCTGCTACGCGGTGGACAAGCATCAAAATCCAGGAGCACCGCGCGGGCCAGTCCGCCCGCCAAAGCAAAGCCTGAACCCAAGCCCTCCACAAAGACGCCCAAGCACAGCCAGCCGACGGCCGCCGCGGACAATCTTCAGGAGATCAAGGGGATCGGTGCCGTCCTTGAGAAGAAACTGAAGGCGATGGGCATTGAACGTTTCGAGCAAATTGCGGCCTGGACAGAAGACGACATTGCTGCGGTCGATGAACAGCTGAACTTTCGCGGCCGGATTCAGCGTGAGGAGTGGGTCGAGCAAGCGCAAAAACTGGCGCAACGCGAGCGTGGCGGACAATAACTCGTGGTTTACAGCCACCACACGCATGCGGCCTTGCGTCGCGCAGCAGGCGAAAAGCGAGGATACCAACACACCGCGCCGGCAGATTTATGAGCGTGGCGGGTAGAAAACCCAGAGCGTCGTGGGTTATCACTGCGCACGCATCAGGTGGCTGATCAATCATTGCGACCAATCGTCGACGACGGATCGACTAGGGCACCAATTTGCGGCTATATCAGCCACGCATTTGTCACGCTTCCCGCATAAGGCGCATCCCCAAGACGCAATCAACCAAGACGTCCAGGAGGTCTTCATGGCCATCGCAGAACACATCCCGTTCGACAGAGCGGCAACCGACGCGCGCCGCGACAGGCTCAGGCATCGTCTCGCCGAAACCCGCGCGCTTTCCAGGCAACTTGCGGCCCCGCTCACAGACGAGGACCAGACGCCGCAGTCTATGGAGGACGCCAGCCCAACAAAATGGCATCTGGCGCACACCACCTGGTTTTTCGAGGAGCTTGTGCTCAAGGCACATGCAGGCGGCTATTGCGAATACGACCCACGCTTCGCCTACTGCTTCAACTCCTATTACGAGACGCTGGGCGACCGGCACCCGCGCCCGCGCCGCGGGATGCTGACGCGCCCGGCCTGCTCGGAGGTTCGCGCCTATCGCGCGCATGTCGACGAGGCGATGATGCGGATGTTCGATACTGAGGAGCTGTCGGATGAGGTGCTCGACTTGGTCGAACTCGGCATCAACCATGAGCAGCAGCATCAGGAGCTATTGCTGACCGACATTCTCAGCCTGTTTGCCGTGCAGCCGCTGCGCCCCGCCTACCGCGAGGAGGCCGACTTGACGCACGGCGAAACCCCGACGCTGGAATGGCTCCGTTTCGACGGCGGCATCCGTGAGATCGGGTACGGCGGTGACGGCTTCGCCTACGACAATGAAGCCCCGCGCCATGAACAGCTTATCCGGCCGTTCAAGCTGGCGCACCGGCCGGTCACAAACGGCGAATGGCTCGAATTCATGGCCGATGGCGGCTACGAGACCGCGACGCTCTGGCTGTCCGATGGCTGGGCGACGGTGAATGCTGAAGGCTGGCGCGCGCCGTGCTACTGGGAACAACGCGACGGCGTCTGGCAGCAGATGGGCCTTGGCGGGTTGGTCCCGGTCGATCCGGCCCGCCCGGTTTGCCACATCAGCTATTATGAAGCGCAGGCATTTGCGCTGTGGGCCGGCAAGCGCCTTCCGAGCGAGTTCGAGTGGGAGGTCGCCAGCCGTGCCCGGCCCGAAGAGGGCGACATGATCGGCGCCGGCCTTCTTCGGCCAGCGCCGACGCGCGGGCCCGACGGCGCGCTGCAACAGATGTTCGGCAATGTGTGGGAGTGGACCTCCAGCGCATACAGCGCCTATCCCGGTTTCAACACGGCGCCGGGGGCCGTTGGCGAATACAACGGCAAGTTCATGTGCGGGCAATATGTGCTACGCGGCGGCTCACTCGCCACGCCAGACGGGCATGTGCGCCGGACATACCGCAACTTCTTCTATCCGCATCAGCGCTGGCAGTTCATGGGTCTGCGCCTCGCCGACGATGCGTGAAATCTGAAAATGGGGTGCCAACCATGCAGACTACCGCTCGGGCTCAGGCCGCGATCCAGGATGATTTTGCCAGAGAAGTTCTGAACGGCCTGAGCCAGCGGCCGCGCGCCATTCCCTGCCGTTTCCTCTACGATGCACGCGGCTCGGAACTTTTCGAGCGGATCACCGAGCTTGATGAGTATTACCCGACCCGCACCGAGATCGGTCTCTTGGAGCGTCACGCGCCCGATATTGCGGCGCTGGCAGGCGAGGACGTGGCCATCGTCGAATTCGGCTCTGGTTCCAGCCGCAAGACGGAAATCCTGATCGCGTCGCTCTCTCAGCTGAGCGCCTATGTCGCCATCGACATCTCGGCAGCCGCGCTCTCCGAAGCAGCAATGCGTCTGCGCAACCGGTTCCCCGGCCTGGAGATCGTCACGGTGACGGGCGACTTCAACAGCGCCATCGAGCTGCCGGCTCGCCTTGCGGATAAGCGCAAGCTAGGCTTCTTCCCTGGCTCGACGATCGGCAATCTCGGAAAAGTGGAAGCCGTTGATTTTCTCAAGACCGCCCGCGACCTGCTCGGCGTGGACGGTGCGCTGGTGATCGGCGTAGATCTGAAAAAAGACGAGTCGATCCTGGTGCCGGCTTATGACGACCGCGAAGGGGTCACAGCGGCGTTCAATTTGAACCTGCTGACTCGTATCAACCGAGAGCTGGAGGGCTCGTTCGACCTTGCCAAATTCGCGCATGAGGCCCTTTATAACCACGAGGCCGGGCGCATGGAAATCTACATCACCAGCCGCGAGGAGCAGGAAGTCTCGGTGCTTGGCGAGCGCTTCGCCTTTGCCCGGGGCGAGCGCATCCATACCGAGAATTCGCATAAATATGCCCTCACCGACATCACGGCGATGGCTGAGGCGGCGGGCTGGCGTCACGCGCGCGCCTGGGTGGATGATGATGAGCTGTTTAGCCTGAACCTCCTGACCCGCTCGGCGTAAGCACCAGGCGTTGCGAGCCGCGACCGGCTCAACCGGAGTCATTATCATCGCGCGCCCCCACAACTGGGATAGTCAGACGGCGGGTATAGGCGGCGAACAGGTGCTTGCTATCAAGCCCGAAAGAGGGCGCGCTGAGGATCATAGTGGCCCATCACTCGAACCTGCGCGTCCCGATGGGCATTGCGCTCGATGAAGGTGAGGCCGCGGTCCTGGAGCCGCACGCTTCCAGTGGTGATCCGGAGGTGCTGGCGCGTATCATGCCTGATGAGTAGGGGATATAGTCGACCACGCGGATGTTCAGCCTGCTTCACCATAAGGTCCGACACCATCAAACTAACCGGCTGTGGCTCGACACGCTGCATGACAACACGCGCGCGCAGCATGTCTACGAAAAGCTCGGTTTCACGCTGGAGGGCCGTTTGCGC
>CAYXPZ010000023.1:0-32962 GCA_964466965.1 uncultured Hyphomicrobiaceae bacterium | reverse complement strand
GTTCATACCAGCCGGCTGCGCTCGACAGCCGCTTCGATGAACGAGGCGAACAGCGGGTGCGGCTCGAACGGCCGCGACTTCAACTCAGGGTGGAACTGCACCCCGATGAACCACGGATGCTGCGGAATTTCGACGATCTCCGGCAACAGTCCGTCAGCGGAGACACCGGAAACGCGCAGGCCCGCGCGCTCCAGTTGCTCGCGGTAGTGCATGTTGACCTCGTAGCGATGACGATGCCGTTCCCATATGCGCTCCGCGCCATAAATGGCCGCAACCCTGCTGTCCGGTGCGAGCACCGCCTCATAAGTGCCGAGGCGCATGGTTCCACCCAGATCGCCGGTCTCCGCGCGCTTCTCCAACTCGTTGCCACGCATCCACTCGGTCATCAGCCCGACGATGGGGATCTCCGCCGCGCCGAACTCGGTAGAGTTGGCCCCGGACAGCCCGGCGAGGTTCCGCGCCACCTCAATCACCGCCATTTGCATCCCGAAACAGATCCCGAAATACGGCACCTCGCGCGTGCGCGCGAAGCGGGCTGATGCGATCTTTCCAGCCGCGCCGCGTTCGCCGAAACCACCGGGCACAATGATGCCATTCACCGTCTCCAGAAACGGGGCCGGGTCCTCTTCCTCGAACACCTCGGCCTCGATCCACTCCAGATTCACATGGACCCGGTTGGCGATGCCCCCGTGAACGATTGCCTCGGTCAGCGACTTGTAGGCATCCGGCAGGCCAGTGTATTTGCCGACGATGGCGATGGTAACGTCACCGTCAGGATTGGCGATGCTATGGGAGATGCGCTGCCAGCGGCTCAGGTTCGGCGGCGGCGCACCGCTTATCGCGAACGCGTCGAGGACCGCGTTATCCAGCCCCTCATTGTGATAGGCGACTGGCACGTCGTAAATGCTTTCGACATCCAGCGCCTGGATCACCGCTTCTTCGCGGACATTGCAGAACAGCGCGATTTTCCGCCGCTCGTCTTCCGGCACTTCGCGGTCCGCGCGGCAAAGCAAAATATCCGGCTGGATGCCGATGGAGCGCAATTCCTTGACTGAGTGCTGGGTTGGCTTGGTCTTGAGTTCGCCGGCAGCGCCTACATAGGGCAACAGCGTCAGATGAATGAAGATCGCATCGCCGTCTGGCAGCTTGATCGACAATTGACGGATCGCCTCAAAAAACGGCAGCCCCTCAATATCGCCGACCGTGCCGCCGATCTCGCACAGGACAAAATCGACGCCGTCATTGCCCTCAACGATGAAGTCCTGAATGGCGTTAGTCACATGGGGGATCACTTGAACGGTGCCGCCCAGAAAGTCGCCGCGCCGTTCCTTTGCGATGATGTCGGAATAGATGCGGCCGGTGGTGACGTTGTCGGCCTGGCTGCACGGCACCCCGGTGAAGCGTTCGTAATGGCCGAGGTCGAGATCTGTCTCGGCTCCGTCGTCGGTGACGAACACCTCGCCGTGCTGAAACGGGCTCATCGTGCCGGGATCGACGTTGAGGTAGGGGTCAAGCTTGCGCATCCGCACGGTGTAACCGCGCGCCTGCAGCAGTGCGCCCAGAGCCGCCGATGCCAGCCCCTTTCCCAACGAGGAGACCACGCCGCCTGTGATAAAGATATATCGCGCCATGGGCTTTCAACTTACACGCCCACTAGGCCGCGCGAAGAGCGCAAGTCAGCCTATCCACAGGCGCGCACCAGTGCGCAGCGGACCCAGACGTCACTGGGGTCGCGGAACTTGCGGCTGCTGAGGCTCGGTTGGAACGATGGGCTGAAGGTCCGGAAGCGCTGGAGCCGTCCGATCACCCCCGGTTGCGGGCACATCGCCGATCGCGGGACCGGTGGAGCTAAGTTCCGCCAGAACCGTCAGCGTAATACTCGTCAGGAAGAACGCTGCAGCCAGATAGGCCGTCGCTCGGGTGAGCACGTTTCCGGAGCCGCGCCCCGAGCTAAAGCCGCCGCCTCCGCCAATACCCAACGCGCCGCCCTCGGAGCGCTGCAGCAGAATTAGCACCACCATTGCGATGCAGATCATCAGATGAATAACAAGCACGAACGTGATCATGACATCTCAACTCGGTTTCCGCCCGGGGCGCGGCTGCGGTCTAGCTCGGCTCGTCCGAACCCTTTTCCGGCGGCGGGGGCTGATTGCGTGTAATGTCCGCCGCTGGGCCCGCCAGAGCTGGCTTGCGCACTGGCACCGGCGGCGTCACATCCAGGCGGCGGGGCGCGTCAACCTCAGGCGTCGGCAAATCGGCGAACTCTCTCGGACAGCGAAACTTGAGCGCTTCTTCGATTCGAATATAGCGGTGAATAAGATCAAGCTGCGGGTCCGTCAAGTTTGCCCGCGCCCATCGCGGTCCTTTGAGAAGGTGCTCGCGCACGCCGAGCCGAATAAGAGTCTTGCGTTCTGCGGAATAACGTTCACACGCGGCTTGCGTCAGCGGCAATGCGCCCGCAGCGTCGGGCAACAGCGCCAGGACCGCCGAAAGCACGGCCAATCCACACCATTTGCCCCCCAGCGCTTGCGTCATGGCGACACGTGATCTCCTGCGCCGGCAGCTTGCACCGGAACCCTGGGCTGCTGCTCGGCGATTGCCAGCAAGCTATCGGCCTTAAGGCTGGCGCCGCCGACAAGCGCGCCATGCACATCCATCGCGCTCAGCACCATCGACGCGTTGTCGGACGTGACCGAGCCGCCATAGAGCAGCCGAAAACCGGCCGCGGCCTCGCCGCCCAGCACCGTCTGAAGTTCCTGCGCGATGAAATTATGGGCCTCGCCAATTTCATCCTCGGTGGGCGTCTTGCCGGTGCCGATCGCCCAGACGGGCTCATAAGCGATGATCGTGTTGCGCCTGGTGGCGGTGGGCGGCACGGAGTGCTGCAGCTGCCGCCGGAGCACCTGGAACGTGAGGCCAAGCCTACGCTGCCCGATGGTCTCGCCAATACAGATGATCGCCTGCAGGCCCGCGCGATAGGCTGCGAGGGCCTTCTTCTGAACGTCCCGGTCGCGTTCGCCGTGAAAGACCCTGCGCTCCGAGTGGCCGAGGATGACAGCTTTGGCTCCCGCATCCGCCAGCATGTCGGCGGACACATCACCGGTGAACGCGCCGGAGATATCGGTATGGCAATTCTGCGCCCCGATCTGCAGCGGCGACTCGCTGGCAATATGCGCGAACGCCATCACCAGCGTGGCCGGCGGGCACACCATCACATCGGCCTTGGCCGCCTGTTCTTCCCCGAGACCGTCGATCAGCTTGTGCAGCTCCCCGGTCGACGAACGCAGGCCATTCATCTTCCAGTTTCCGACGATGAGCGGCTTCGTCGAGATCATCGCGTCTCCCGCCTTCTTGTTTGAGCGCACAGCGGTGTAACATGCACGCGCCGCCGCTGCCAGATCAAAGGCTGATCCGGTTAACGACAGGCCTCCTGTTCAAATCCTGCGATTTCTAACGTCGCAATGGCAAAATTGGTTTCGTCTTGTCACGTTTGCGCGAGGAATTTGGAATGCAGCGGCGGCGATGGTTCGGCTGGCATATTTTGACGCGGGTTTACCTTGCAGCCGTCCGGCCCCACGCCTATTCTCCCGGCTAAACAGCGGGAACACACCCTGCTGGCAGCACCAATTGAACCGTTTCATCCATCATGCTTGATAATCTCAGAAAAAGCGCCAGCGGCATTCTCGCCAAGATCCTCGTTGCACTGCTGATCGCGAGTTTCGCGGTATGGGGCATCTCCGATCAAATTACCGGCGGCAGTGATCGGGTCGTCGCCAGCGTGGAGGGGCGGGACGTTCCCCTGGAGCAGTTTCAGCGCGCCTATCAGAACCAGCTCAATGCCTTGAGCCGGCAACGCGGCGAACGCATCACCACGCAGGAAGCCCGCGAGGCTGGTTTGCCTGACCAGGTTCTGGAACAGCTCATCAATGGCGCACTGCTGGACGTCCATGCCCGCCAACTCGGCCTGGGTATTTCGGATGAAGCCGTTTCGCAAAACATTGTCGAGGACCCGCTGTTTCAAGATGCGTCGGGCGAATTCAGCCGTGCGCGGCTCGAACGGGTTCTGCAGTTCAGCAACTTATCGGAGGCCGCGTTGCTGGCGCAGGAGCGCAGCGCAATCTTGCGCGGGCAGATCGTCGATACGATCGCTCAAGCGCCGCAGGTGCCTGATACCCTTATTGCGGCCATGAACCGCTACCGCAACGAAACCCGGACTATCGCCTATTTTTCCGTCGGCCCAGATGCGATTTCGGAGCGGCCCGAGCCTACCGAGAGCAATCTGCGGAGTTACTATGAGGACAACACCGACCAGTTCATGGCGCCTGAGACGCGTGAGGTCGCCGTCCTCGACGTGACGCCCCAAGCGATAGCCGACCGCGTTGATGTCAGCGCGGATGACGTGCGCGCAGATTATGAAGCGCGCCGGGATCAATACGTTTCACCAGAACGGCGTGAGATACAACAAATCGTGTTCCCCGATATGACCGGCGCCCGCAAAGGCTATCAGGCGCTCCAGGCGGGACAAGACTTTCTCCAGGTGGCTCAGCGACAGGGCATGAGCAAGAGCGATACGCAATTGGGTACGCTCACCAAGAGCGAGGTCGGTGACGAGCGGATTGCGGAGGCGGCATTCGCTCTGGAAGAAGGCGAGATTTCCGAGCCCGTAGAGGGGGCCTTCACCACGGTCATCCTTAAGGTGAACGAGATCCAGCCCGGAAGCAGTCAGAGTTTCGCGGAGGTGAAGGATGAAATTCGCCAGGAATTAACCGAACGCGCGGGGGCCGAGCGGATTCTGGATCTTCGCGATGCCATTGAAGATGAACGCGCCGCCGGCGCGCCACTTTCAGAGATCGCTGAGACCTTCGAGTTGCCGTATCAAACGCTCACGTTCGACCGGCAAGGCGACGCGCCTGACGGCTCAGACGCGGGGCATCCGGCTGACTTGCCCGAATTTCGCCAAGCGGTGTTCGCGAGCGATGTCGGCATCGATGAAGAATTGATTGAAAAGCCGGGAAGCGGCCTGATCTGGTATGAGGTGCTTCGTATCAATCCCGCTGCTGAACGCCCGTTTGCGGAGGTACGCGATCAGGTGGACGCGGCATGGCGCGCAGAAGAATTACGCCAGGCGGTGGTCGCCAAGGCAAGCGCGCTCGCTGACAAGGTGCGCGGTGGCATGAACATGGAGGCCGTGGCGCAGGAGGCCGGTGCGCCGCTTGAACGCTCCGAACCAGTCAAGCGCAATGCCAGCGTCAGCGGCCTGACCTCTGCAGCGTTGGGGCGCGCCTTCGCACTGCCGCGGGACGGCGTGGCCACAGCCTCAGCGCCGCAGGAGCCGGCGCAGTCCGTGTTCAAGATCGTTGAGATTGCGCAACCAGAACCGCTCAGCGGTGAAGAGGCGGATCAGATGCGCAGCGCTCTGCAAGCCGGAATGGAGAACGATCTGACCGAACAGTATCTGGCGGCGCTACGGGACAGCTTCGATTACAATGTCAACCGGGATTCGCTCAATCAGGCTTACGGTCTTTAGCGCCCGGCGTCGCGCGGCCGGCTGCTGCCGCTGCAAAGTCTCATTCCTTAGCCTTGCACTGGCGTGTCCATGAATTTCGCTCCGGATTACACGGCATTCGAAGCTATATATAATGCCGGCAAGGCGCAGGTCGTCTGGACGCGGCTCGTGGCGGACTTGGAAACGCCGGTCTCCGCCATGCTCAAGCTGGGCGGCGACGCCCCAAACACCTTCTTGCTCGAATCGGTTGAAGGCGGAGCTGCGCGCGGGCGCTACTCAATCATCGGGCTGGCCCCAGACGCGATCTGGCGCGCGAACGGGGATTCGGCCGAGCTCAACACGAAGGTCCAGCGCGATCCCGACGCTTTCCGGCCATGCCGTGGCGCCACCCTCGATGCTCTGCGCGACTTTCTGCACGCTTCGCGGATCGAACTCCCCGAGTCCCTGCCGCCCATGGCCGCCGGCGTGTTCGGATACATGGGGTACGACACCATCCGCCTGGTTGAAGAGCTGCCTGATGACCGCGCTGACCCGGTCGGCACTCCGGATGCCATGTTGTTGCGCCCTACGGTCATCGCGGTGTTCGACAACGTCAAAGACGAGATCATCATTGTCACGCCGGTACGCCCGGAAAAACGCCTCGCTGCGAAAACCGCTTATGCGCGCGCCTGCGACCGACTGAGCGCCGCGCTCGACACACTCGACAGGCCCCTGCCCCACGCGCCCGGTCCGGATGACGACATCGCCGCGATGCCGTTGGAGACCTCGAACATGACACCGGAGCAATATCAGGAGATGGTGCGCCGGGCGAAGGCGTACATAGCAGCTGGCGATATCTTCCAAGTCGTGCTCAGCCAGCGTTTTGAGACGCCGTTCTCGCTCCCGCCGTTTGCGCTTTATCGCGCGCTGCGCCGGGTAAACCCCTCGCCCTATTTGTACTATCTCAATTTCGGCGATTTCGCCGTCGTCGGCTCCAGCCCGGAAATCCTGGTGCGTCTGCGCGACGGGGAGGTGACCATACGCCCGATCGCCGGAACGCGCCCGCGCGGGCAGACGCCAGCCGAAGACAAACACAACGCTGACGATTTGCTCGCGGATGCGAAAGAACGCGCCGAGCATCTGATGTTGCTCGATCTCGGCCGCAATGATGTAGGCCGCGTCGCTGAGGCAGGAACTGTGCGGGTCACTGACAGTTTCTTTCTGGAATACTACAGCCAGGTCATGCACATCGTCTCGAACGTCACGGGCCGGCTCGCGCGCGCGCATGACCGCATCGATGCGCTGATGGCGGGATTTCCAGCCGGCACGGTGTCCGGCGCGCCGAAGGTGCGCGCGATGGAGATCATCGATGAGCTGGAGCCGGACAAACGCGGCATCTACGCTGGATGCGTTGGCTATTTCACGGCCGACGGCGACATGGACACCTGCATCGTGCTGCGCACCTCGATCGTCAAGGATGGCAAGATGTACGTTCAGGCCGGCGCCGGGATCGTGGCGGACTCGCAGCCTGAGGCCGAGCACACCGAATGCGTCAACAAGGCGAAGGCGCTGTTCCGCGCGGCGGACGAGGCCGTGCGCTTTGCCAGCCAGGCCCAGCGCGGACAATAGACGGCTTGCTTGCCACGGCTCACCAACTCCAGGGAAATATCATCGTCATAGTCACGAAAATTTAAGCGGTCTCGACTTTGCGTGCCCAGCGTTTACAACCAAATACCGGCCAACAAGCAGCGTCGCCGGGCCGCCGTTTGTAAATAATTCAAATAATCGTAAGTAAGGGAGCGAAATGCGCAAAATCTCTCTTTACCGCCACGCCAAGTCCAGTTGGGATGACCCAAAACTTGAAGATTTTGACCGCGGACTATCGAAGCGAGGGCAAAAGTCCGCGCCGGAGATGGGTGCTTTTATTCGTCATAATGACTTGCGCCCGGACATCGTGTTGTGCTCTCCCGCCCAGCGGACGCGCGATACCTTCAAACTGACATTTGACGACGAAGACGCGCCGGCGCAGCGCTTCGACGAGCGGCTCTACCACGCCAGCAGCGCAACTATGCTGGATCTCCTGCGCAACCTCCCGGCGGAGGTGGAGCATGTAATGATCCTCGGGCACAACCCTGGCCTTCATACGCTGGCGCTAGACCTGTTCAGCCACGGCGAATCCGATGCGGTTGAGGCCATCTGCAGGAAGTTCCCCACTTGCGGACTGGCCGTCATCGATATCGAACTGGATGACTGGCGCGCTCTGGGGGTCGGCGAGGGCTTTTTGCGCGTGTTCATGACGCCAAAGATGCTGCCGCGACACACGCATGCGCCTGCGTAACCTGCGCGATTGAGTTGCGCGGCGCTTGCAGACAGCTATAGTGGCGAGCATGATCACGCTGATAGATAACTACGACAGCTTCACCTACAATCTGGTCCACTATTTCGCCGATCTGGGCGTCGATTGCCAGGTTTACCGCAACGACAGGATCAGCGTTGCGCAGGTGCTTGCCGAGGAGCCGGGGGCCATCGTGCTCTCGCCCGGCCCGTGTGATCCTGATCGGGCCGGCATCTGTCTCGATCTCATCGCGGCCGCTGCCGGGCGCGTCCCGCTTCTGGGCGTGTGCCTTGGAATGCAAGCGCTGGGCCAAGCGTTTGGCGGTCGGGTCGTCCGCGCCGAGACACTGATGCATGGTAAACGATCGACGGTCACGAATACAGGCGCAGGGCTGTTCGCCGGCCTGCCGCGCCGATTCGAGGCAACGCGTTATCATTCGCTGATCGTTGATGCCGACTCCCTGCCCGATGTCCTGCGGCCAACCGCGCGCACCGAGGACGGCATCCTCATGGCGCTGGAACATGTTGAGCACCGGCTCTATGGCGTGCAGTTTCACCCTGAAAGCATTGCGTCGGAATATGGGCATGCCCTGCTGGCCAATTTCCTTGGTCTGGCTGGGATCAACTGGCGCCCCGTCAAGCCCGGGCTTGACCTGCCGCAGACGCTTACGTCCGCGACGCAGCCAGCGGCGTGAACGCACACTCTGAACACCGCAAAGGCGAGGACCGCGCGATGCAAAACACGCCCGACGCATTCAAACCCTTCCTTCAACAGGTCTCCGATGGCCGGCCGCTGTCGGCGGAGCAGGCAGGCGAAGCCTTTGCGCTGATGATGGCTGGCGGCGTGCCAGAAGCGCAGATCGCCGGGTTTCTCATGGCGCTGCGCGCACGCGGCGAAACAGTGGATGAGATCACAGGCGCGGCAGTCGCAATGCGCGCCAAGATGAAGCGCGTGAATGCGCCGGACGGCGCGATCGACATCGTCGGCACGGGCGGCGATTCAAAGGGCACGCATAACGTGTCAACCTGCACAGCCTTCGTGGTCGCCGGCGCAGGCGTGCCGGTCGCCAAGCATGGCAATCGCGCGGTGTCCTCGCGTTCGGGCGCGGCGGACGTTCTGGAGCATCTTGGCGTCTGCATGGAGACCGCGCCGGAGGCCCTGGAAAAGGCGCTGCAGGAGGCCCGCGTCGGGTTCATGTTCGCGCCGGCGCATCACGCAGCGATGCGCCATGTCGCGCCCGCGCGCAAGGCTCTGGGCGTGCGCACAATATTCAATGTCTTGGGGCCGCTCTGCAACCCGGCCGGCGTGCGCAGGCTGCTGATCGGGGTCTATGCGCCCGAGTTGACCCGACCGCTGGCCGAGGTGTTGAGCCGTCTCGGGGTAGAGCGCGCCTGGGTGGTGCATGGCCATGACGGGCTGGATGAGTTGAGCACGACCGGCGACACGATCGTCGCGGAACTGAAAGACGGACGTGTCCACGAGTTTACCGTCTCGCCGGAAGAAGCCGGCCTCTCGCGTGCCTCGCTTGCAGATCTGATCGGCGGCGACCCGGCGGACAACGCGCAGGCGATCCGCGATACGCTCTCTGGCGAAAGCGGCCCGCTAAGGGATATTGCCCTGCTGAACGCTGCGGCCGCCCTTGTTGTGGCCGGAACCGCGGAGACACTGCGCGAAGCCGCGGAGCAAGCCGCCCAAGCAATCGAAACCGGGGCGGCAAGCGCTGCGCTCGACAAGCTCGCAAGCCTGTGCGGAGCCCCCGCCAATGTCTGATATGCTAGCGCGGATCATCGCCACCAAGCGCGAGGAGGTCGCCACGGCCAAGGCCGAGACGCCGCTCGCTGAACTCGAACGCCGGGTGGCGGAGGCCCCGCCGGTCCGGCCGTTCGCCGATGCGCTTGCCTGCGCGCCGGGCTTCGGTCTGATTGCCGAGATCAAGAAGGCAAGTCCGTCCAAGGGTCTGATTCGTGCGGATTTTGACCCCGCGTCGCTCGCCTGCGCTTATGAGGCCGGCGGCGCGTCGTGCCTGTCCGTCCTGACTGATGCACCATGGTTTCAGGGCGCCTCGCAACATTTGATCGCGGCGCGCGGGGCGTGTGGCCTGCCGGTCTTGCGCAAGGATTTCATGATCGACCCGTATCAGGTCGCCGAGGCGCGGAGCTGGGGCGCGGATTGCATCCTGCTTATTTTGGCGGCCATCGGCGACGGGCTTGCCCGCGAACTGGCCGCGGCGGCCGCCCAATACGGCATGGATGTGCTGATCGAGGTTCACAATACGGCTGAGCTTGAGCGCGCGGCTGCTCTGCCGGCTAAGATGATCGGCATCAACAATCGCGACTTGACGACCTTCGACACCAGCCTCGGCGTGAGCGAAGGTCTGGCGCCGCGTCTACCGGCCGACCGGATCGGGATCAGCGAGAGCGGAATCACCACGTATGATGACCTGGTGCAGCTATCACGGTCCGGCATCCGCGCCTTCCTCGTTGGCGAAACGCTGATGCGTGCTGGCGATGTCGCATCGGCCACGCGCCAGCTCTTGACCGGCGCACCGGCGCAGGCCGCTGTAAGCTGACGGACCACCATGAGCGAACCGAAACTCAGCCATCTAAACACGCGCGGCGAAGCCAATATGGTCGATGTTGCCGAAAAGGACGCGACCACCCGCACGGCCCGCGCCGAAGGCTTCATCTCTATGCAGCCGGAAACGCTCGACCTGCTGGAGCGGGGCGAGGCGAAGAAAGGCGACGTGCTCGCCACCGCGCGCATCGCCGGAATAATGGCCGCCAAGCGCACGCCGGAGCTGATTCCGCTTTGTCACGCGCTGGCGCTGTCGAAGGTGAGCGTCGGCTTCACGCCCACGCGCACGCCCCCTGGCCTGCACGTCACTTCCTTCGTCAAGGTCGACGGCAAGACCGGCGTCGAGATGGAGGCGCTGACGGCTGTGTCGCTCGCCTGCCTGACCGTCTATGACATGCTCAAGGCGGTGGACAAGGGCATGAGTTTCTCTGGCATCCGCCTCATAGAAAAGACCGGGGGACGCTCCGGCACCTATCGCGCGGACGTTGGTGACGCGCCGTGACTCTGCTGCCTGTCGATGACGCGCTGGCCCGGATTCTGGACGGCGTCACACCGCTCGACATCGAGCGGGTGGATGTCGCCGACGCTGCGCGGCGCGTGCTCGCTGAGGATATCCTTGCGCGCCTGACCCAGCCGCCGTTCGATGCCTCGGCCATGGACGGGTTCGCGCTGCGCGCGGCCGACATCGCCGAATTGCCGGCAACCCTGCGCCTGATTGGCGAGGCCGCCGCCGGTCATGCTTTCGACGGCGCGGTCGGTCCTGGTGAGGCCGTGCGCATCTTCACCGGCGGCCCGGTGCCCGAAGGCGCCGATACGGTCGTGATGCAGGAAAACGCCACATGCGACGGCGAGACGGTCACGGTCAACGAGGGCCCGGCGAAAGGCGCATCCGTGCGTCCGCGTGGGCAAGACTTCAGCGAGAGCGACCGGCTGCTGCCCGCCGGCAAGCGACTCAATGCGCGCGACCTGCTACTGGCCGCATCAGCCAATCACGCCACCCTGCCCGTACGGCGCAAACCGCGTGTCGCACTCCTGGCCACCGGCGACGAATTGGTACCGCCAGGCGAGACGCCGCGGCCCGACCAGATCATCTCCTCTGTCCCAACTGGCCTCAACGCCATGCTGGCGGCGGCCGGCGCGGAACCCGAACGCCTCGGCATCGCATCGGACACCCGTGAAAGCCTGGACGCGCATTTGGCCGCGGCGGCTGATGCTGACCTGCTTCTGACCATCGGCGGCGCATCGGTCGGCGAACACGATCTCGTGCGCGCGGCGTTGGTCGATGCCAGCTTCGATATCGACTTCTGGCGCATCGCCATGCGCCCCGGCAAGCCGCTAATGTTCGGCTGGCGCGGCACGACGCGCGTGATCGGCCTGCCCGGCAACCCGGTCTCCGCGATGATCTGCACGCGAATTTTCGCGTTCCCCCTGATCAACGCATTACTTGGCGCAGAAACTGGCGCGCAGCAGCTGCAGCGGGCAACGCTTGACCGCGCTCTGGAGGCGAACGGCGGGCGCAGACATTACATGCGCGGGCGCATTCGCATTGATCCCGACACCGGCGTCATGAAAGCCGCCCCGCTGCCTTCTCAGGACAGCGCCCTAATGGCTGCGCTGGCTTCTGCAGACTGCCTGATCGTGCGTGAACGCGACGCGCCGCCCGCCCAGCCGGGCGAAACGGTCGATATTCTTTGGCTTGATTTTTGATGGTCCGGGCCTCGTCGCGCCAACGCCCTTGCAGAACGTAACAGGAACAGGTATAGCTGTTCGTGATTTGTACATTTCATGCAAGGCCTTCGCGATGCTGACCGAAAAGCAGAAACAGCTGCTCTTTTTCATTGACGAGCGAATACAGCGAACCGGGGTGCCGCCCTCCTTCGATGAAATGAAAGAGGCTCTGGCGCTTCGCTCAAAATCGGGCATTCACCGGTTGATTTCCGCGCTTGAGGAGCGTGGCTTCATCCGTCGTTTGCCGCACCGCGCGCGGGCGCTGGAAATCCTCCGGCTGCCGAACGAAACGGCCGCCGATCGCAGCGCAGCCGAAGGTCGGGCTGCGCTCAAGGCCCGCTCGCGCGGATTTGGCGTGATACAGGGTGGACAGGCGGGACAGCCCACAATCGACGAGCATGATGAGGTCCCCGTCTCGGTCCCCGTAATGGGGCGCATCGCTGCGGGTGTTCCTGTCTCGGCAATTCAGAACCAGAGCCGCACGATCCAGGTCGCGCCGGAGATGCTGCCGCGAGGAGATCATTTTGCGCTTGAGGTGCGTGGCGATTCAATGATCGATGCCGGTATATTGGACGGCGATATCGTTCTGATCCAGCGCACCCAGACCGCAGAAAACGGCGATATTGTCGTGGCACTGATCGACCGCGAGGAAGCCACGCTCAAAAGGTTACGCCGGAAAGGCAATTCGGTTGCGTTGGAGGCGGCCAACCAGGCTTACGAAACTCGCATCTTCGGGCCGGACCGGGTCGAAGTACAGGGGCGGCTGGTCGCATTGATCAGGCAATACTGATCGCCGACAGGCGTCAGCGGGCCTTTGTCCAGGGGCGCTCGCCGTGATGGTCGGCGGAGGTGCGGAGATGGAAACGCGTCTGGGCCCCGGTTCGCCGGATGTAGATGGCGTGTGCGCCACCGTCTTGGAGTTCGGCTTGCGTAATAACGACATGCGGCGAGCGGCACGGCGCGCTCAACTTCAGCGGCGTCACGACGATATCAGCAATTTTGCAATCCTCAGTAAGTGCCGCCGCATGCCGGGCCAGGGCGAGACGAATGCCCTGGATTTCGGCGACGCAGCCGCGCTCATCACAGTGAAAAATATCTGACCGACGGGCTGCCTCGGGCTCTCGCCGGTCGCCATCGGCAGCCAGCCATTGTTCGATACTGTATGCGCCAGCGCGCCCTGGGATCGCGGCGAGCCGGCCGTTTTCCAACCGTACCGCGATGACTTTGCCTTGCCGGTCGATCAGGACATCCGGCCTGGTTCCGACACTGGTCAACGCCAGTCCCGCGCCGAGCATGGCAAGCCCGGCATAACGCCAGCGCCCGCGCCAAATCGCCAGCCAGAGCGCACCAAGCGCAACAAGGATCAATGCGCTTGGCGGAAATGCCTCGATCGGCTGAACGGCGCCAGGCAGCTCGGAGACCTGCCGAGCAATTGCGAGCATCGCCTCAATGCCTGCGCCCATGAGCAGCAACGGCCATTCGCTGAGCCCAAACGGCAGCATGAGCAATGACAACAGCGCCGCCGGCATAATCCATAAGCCCACGATCGGCATAGCCAGGACATTGCCAACCAGGCTATAGGCCGTGGTGGTGTGAAAGTGGAATGCGCCGATTGGCGCGACGGCGACCCCGGCGATCAGGGTGGTCATCGCGATTCCGCCGGCATATCGCCCGAGGGTTATGCCGGCACGCAGCACCCACCCAGAAGCCGCGGTACTTGGCCAAAAACTTACGCCGCGCAGGCGCTCATAGGTCGCGATCAGCGCCGTCGCGGCCGCGAATGACATTTGGAAGCTGACATTAAGCAGGCTTTCCGGCGTTAACGTCAGGATCAACAGCGCGGCGATGAGCACGTTGCGCAGGGTGAGCGCGGGTCGGTCAAGCATGACGGCGATAAGGAACACCACCGTCATGATGAAGGCGCGCTGCGTCGCCACCGACGCGCCGGAAATCAGCAGGTACCCGAGCGCCCCGAAGAGCGCGGTCAGCGCCGCCCACTTCTTGACCGGAAAGCGCAGCGCCAGCCCCGGCAAGGCGACAAGGAAGAGGCGCACGGCCCAATAAATGGAGCCGGCCATGATCGCCATATGCAGCCCGGAGATGGCCAGAACATGCGCAAGACCCGCGCCGCGCATTGCCTCCTTTTGGGGTTCGGGGATGCCCCCGCGATCGCCGCTGATCAGCGCTGTGGCAACGCCTGCTGCCGGGCCTGAGAGGGCCGCGCTTACCTGGTGCTTGATCGCGTTGCGCACGCTGTGCACCGCCGCCCAGAATTGCAACACGCGCGGCGGCGCCGGTCCTTCAATGGATGCGATGTCCGATTTGGCGTAACCGACCGCGCCAAGCCCCATGAAATAGGCCATCCGGGCAAAGTTGAAACCGTCCGGGCGCGCAGGACCCGGCGGCGGCAGCAAGCCGGCGCGGACCTCGATCATCGTGCCGATACGCGGCGGCGTGTCTGCATAAGTTGTGATGCGAACCAGGCGCGGCGTCTGGCTTGCAGCCAGCCCCTCGATCGCGCGCACGCGGATGGTCAACCGGTTGGTCTGGCCAACACGCGCCTCCCATGCCGCCGCCCAGCCGGTGATCGCGGCGAATTCCATTTTCTGGCTGAGCACCGGAGCCGCAACCATCTCTGTGCGCAGCTTGGCGGCGAAAAACCCCATGGCGGCGCAGCACGCCGCCCCGCTGACGAGAAGAGCGAGCGCGGCCCCGCCAGCCATCACCCGCCAGGCAACGGCGATCATCACGCCTGCCATGGCCAGCACCAGCGGCGGCTCCACGGGCAGCGCGAAATAGACGCCAATACCGGCGGCAAACAAGACCGGCACCCATAGCGCGAAACGGCCGCGTTCAATGTCAATAAGCCGGTCAATGAGACCGGGGCGCGGAGGGGAGGCAGCGCCGGATCCCGGCCATCCGCCGTTCGCCACATCCGCCGCGTCGCGCGCGCGCCAGGTCATCAATCCCCCCCTCTTGGTGCGCGCCCGCGCCGATGATCGCCGCCGCCCAACTTAACCTTTTCGCGCTGGTGTGCTAGGTGGCAGGCGAACTCAGAGCATCTAATCAAGGTGAGCGGTTATGAACAACTCTGTCGTCACGCGTTTCGCGCCGTCCCCGACGGGCTTTCTGCACATCGGCGGGGCGCGCACCGCCCTTTTTAACTGGCTTTATGCCAGGTCCAGGGACGGCGTGATGATGCTGCGCATTGAGGATACCGACAAGGCGCGTTCCACGCATGAAGCAATTGAAGCAATTATCGACGGGCTCACGTGGCTGGAGCTCGATTGGGAGGGCGAGCCAGTCTCGCAGTCCGCGAGGTTGGAACGCCACGTCGAAGTCGCCGAGCAGCTTCTGGCTGCCGGTCATGCCTATCGCTGCTACGCGAGCGCCGAAGAACTCGCCGAGATGCGCGAGACAGCCCGCGCCGAAGGACGGCCGCCACGCTACGATGGCCGTTGGCGCGACCGCGACCCCGCCGAAGCGCCGGATGGCGTGCCGCCCGTAATCCGCTTTAAGGCGCCGCAGGACGGCGAGACCATCATCAACGACCGCGTACAAGGGCAGGTCCGCTTCGCCAATAAAGAACTCGACGATCTGGTGCTGCTGCGTGGCGACGGTTCGCCGACCTACATGCTCTCAGTCGTGGTGGACGATCACGACATGGGCGTCACCCATGTGATTCGCGGCGACGACCACCTGACCAACGCTGCACGCCAGAGCCAGATTTTCCGCGCGTTGGGCTGGGAGCCGCCGGTGTTTGCCCATGTCCCGCTGATCCATGGGCCGGACGGCGCCAAGCTGTCTAAGCGCCACGGCGCGCTTGGCGTTGAGGCGTATCGCGCGATGGGGTATCTACCGGCAGCGCTGCGCAACTATCTGGTGCGGCTTGGATGGGCCCATGGCGATCAGGAGATTTTTTCGACCGAGGAGATGGTCGACCTGTTCGATCTCGACGCCATCGGCCGCTCGCCCGCGCGTTTCGACTTCGCCAAGCTGGAAAGCGTCAACGCGCACTACATCCGCAATACCCCAGACGATGAGCTGGTTCGGCGCATCCGCGAAACACTCCCGCATCTGGAACAGGTCGGCGACCTCGCCGGGCAGATCGGCGAAGAAGGCTGGGCCAAACTCGAACAGGCGATGCCAGGGCTGAAGCCCCGCGCCAAGACGCTGGTCGAGTTGATGGACACGGCCCGCTATCTGTTCGCAGCACGCCCGCTCGCTATGGAGGCCAAGGCCGAAAAGCTGCTTAGCCCCGAAGCGCGGCAGCATATCGGCGCACTGACGGAGCGTTTTGCCACCCTGGACCACTGGTCCGCCGAGCCATTGGAGGAGGTGGTCCGCGCCTATGCAGAGGAGGCTGACGTCAAGCTCGGGAAGATTGCCCAGCCCTTGCGTGCGGCGCTGACGGGGCGGACGGTTTCGCCGGGCATCTTCGAGGTGCTGGAAGTGCTGGGCCGCGAGGAATCTCTGGCCCGCCTGGCGGATCAGGCCGCGAATTAACCTCGATCTTCACAGTGCCAGACACCCGAACGTGACCCGTGCACGCAGGCGCGTGTATTGCCGCAGTGCAAAAAACGCGCTAGCAAATGGTTCCAACACTGGCGCACGCGTGACACACTAAGGCCGAACTGCGACGTGCCGCCGACCGGCCACGCGGTGGTTTCCGGTCTTCCAGGCATGAGGGTCCATATCCCAGGAGCGTGAAACATGAACGATTACGATCCCAAACACCCCGGGGCTAACGGGGGTGCCACCGCCAAGGGAAGCGCCAAGTTTTCATATCAGGGCATCGAACTGGAGCTGCCGGTGATGTCCGGGACGGTTGGCCCTGACGTGGTCGACATCACCAAGTTCTTCCGCGATACCGGGCACTTTACGTTCGACCCCGGCTTCACCTCAACGGCGAGCTGTAAATCCGGCATCACCTTCATCGATGGCGATAAGGGCGAACTGCTTTATCGCGGCTATCCGATCGATCAGCTTGCCGAACAGGGCGACTTTCTCGAAACCTGTCACCTGCTGTTGTATGGCGATCTGCCAACGCGGGAGCAATACGAGGATTTCGAGAACCGCGTCACCTATCACACAATGATCCACGAGCAGATGAGCCGGTTCTTTACCGGCTTCAGACGGGATGCCCACCCCATGGCGATCATGGTGGGGGTCGTCGGAGCGCTCGCGGCGTTTTATCACGACTCGACGGATATCAGCGATCCGGTGCAGCGCGATATCGCGGCGCTTCGCATGATCGCCAAGATGCCGACGATCGCTGCGATGGCCTACAAATACTCGATTGGCCAGCCATTTGTGTATCCGCGCAACGATCTGAACTATGCGCATAACTTTTTGTATATGTGCTTTGCCGTGCCCTGCGAGGAATACAAACTAAACCCTGTGCTCGCCCGCGCCATGGACCGGATATTCGTTCTTCATGCCGACCATGAACAGAACGCCTCGACCTCCACAGTGCGCCTGGCTGGCTCCTCCGGCGCCAATCCATTCGCCTGCATCGCTGCCGGTATCGCCTGCCTGTGGGGTCCGGCACACGGCGGGGCGAACGAGGCCGCGCTGAACATGCTGCACGAAATCGGCTCGGTTGATCGCATTCCCGAATTCATTGACCGGGCGAAGGATAAGGATGACCCCTTCCGGCTCATGGGCTTCGGCCACCGCGTTTACAAGAATTACGATCCGCGGGCGAAGGTGATGCAGCAGACGGCACGCGAGGTGTTGGAACTGGTTGGGGTGCAAGACGATCCCCTGCTGCAGGTGGCGCAGGAGTTGGAGAAAATTGCCCTCGAAGACCCGTATTTCGTCGACCGCAAGCTCTATCCGAACATTGATTTCTATTCCGGCATTACGCTGAAAGCCCTGGGCTTCCCCACCTCGATGTTTACCGTATTGTTCGCGATCGCGCGTACGGTCGGCTGGATTGCCCAGTGGAAAGAGATGATCGCAGATCCGGATCAAAAGATCGGGCGGCCGCGCCAGCTATACATCGGCCCGGCCAGGCAAGAATACGTCCCGATCGAGCGGCGATAAGCCCGCTCAGTCGGTGACGGGGTCGGCGCGTGCGGCCTCGGCGCGGCCACCATTGAGAATGCGCAAGGTGACTTCGGCTGCCCGCTGGCTCGGGCGGTCACCGGGTGCGCGCATGATCGCCCGCACACGCTTGACCGCATCGATCTGCTGGGCGCGTTCTTCACTGTCATGGAGAAGTGGCGCGAGTGCAGCGCTCAGCCGTTCAGGGTGACACCTCTCTTGAATGAACTCAGGAAAAGCGTTCTCCTTTAGCACTAAGTTGGCCAGGACCACCGAGTGGACTTTGAGCAGGAACCTGAGCGACGCTGCAACCGCGTCAACCCGATAAGCCACCACCATGGGCGTGCCGGCCAGCGCAAGTTCAAGCGTGACCGTCCCTGACGCGGCAAGCGCGGCATCGGCGAGCCGGAAAGCGCGGAATTTGTCCTCGGTCCCCTCGATGACGTGAGCCGGTCCATCCCAGCTTTCCAGAGCGGCTTCGATCTGCGGGCGCAGCGACGACACCGCCGGGATGATCACCTGCGGCGCGTGGCCGAGATCGCGGATCCGCGACACCGTCTCGCCGAATGGCGCCATCAGCCGGCGCACCTCCGTCGCCCGGCTGCCCGGCAGCACAACCAGCACCGGCCGGTTGCGGTCGAGGCCGAGGCGCTGGGCGAGCGCGTTCGGATCAAGCGCGTGGATCCAGGCATCCTGCTCGACGAGTGGATGGCCCACATAGGTGCAGGCCGGTCCGCCAAGACGGGCATGCGCGTCCGGCTCGAATGGCAGCAGGGCAAGGACATGATCGACATAGCCCCGCATCTTGCGCGCGCGCCCTGGCCGCCACGCCCACACGCTCGGCGAGACGTAATCAATGATCGGCACTTCCGGGCACTTCCGTCGGATCCGTTTACCGATCGGATGGGTAAACTCCGGGCTGTCGATCAGAACGACGAGGTCCGGTCCCGCCGCCACCGCAGCGTCCACCGTCTGGTACACCCGGCGCACCAGCCGCGGAAGATGCCGGAGAATGGCCAGCGGCCCCATGACGGCCACATCGGAGAGCGGAAATAGGCTTTGCAGGCCGAGCTCCGCCATTTGCTCGCCGCCAACGCCAGAAAATACGAGCGGGGCTTCGCTTTGTTCGGTCAGCGCGGCCATCAGCTTGGCGCCGAGCGCATCGCCGGAATGCTCGCCAGCGACAATGAATATATGGCGTGAGCGCGGCTTCACCGCTCCTCTCCCTTTCGCTCGAATACGGTCGATCAGCGGCCGCCTGTTGCTGGAGCGGTCTCGACCGCGGCGGGATCATACTCAGCTTCCAGCTTCGCGTGCTCCACACCTATCACGAATAGGCCGAGCCTGTCCGCCGTCTCAATGATTCCTTGCGGTTCGGCCAGCATCACCTCGCCACTCGCGACCGCAATTCCGGCGAGGCCGGCAGCAGCGACAAGCTCAGCAGTGCGCGGGCCGATAACGGGCATATCGACCCTAAGCTCCTGACCAGGTTTCGGCGCTTTGACAAGCACGCCTTGGCGGTTTGACAGACCCCACTGCCGCAGCTCGGCGCAGCGGCGCAGCATCGCGTCAGTGCCTTCCGCCGCCTCGACCGCCAGAACGTAGCCCCGCGCAGCGACCACGGCCTGTCCGACATCATGCGGGCCGAGCGCACGGAGCACGGCGAACGCCTTGGCCATATCATGATAGTTCGATGGCCCTGGTTTTGTGCAGGTCATCACCCCCTCTGGCGCGGCAAGGTCTGCGGCAATCTCATGTGCGCCCCGCACCTTGAAGCCTTGGTGTTCGAAGAACTTGACGACCCGCGTCAACACCGCATCGTCGCCCCCGCGTGTCAGCCGGTAGAGGCTTCGCACGTGGCGGACCAGGCCGCTGTCGATGCGCAACGACCAGAGCGAAGGGCGTCGTACTGCCCCGACAATGACGATCTCGCGGCAGCCATGTTGGCGGAGTAGCCTGAGCATTCGTCCGATCTGCCCCCAGCGCATCCAGTCATGCTGGAACTCGGCGATGCCGGGGGATGCCAGGTTTCGAAAACCTAAAATGTATGGGGCGCGCCCTTGTTCAGTTGCCCGGCGGGCAATTTGGATCGGCAGCGTGCCGGCGCCCGCGATGATCCCGAGTGGCGCGCTATCAGGCGTGGGCGCGCTCATCACTGCCGCGCCTCACTCTGGAGCCCCAGCGCCGGCCTGGCGCGGTACGCACAGGGCGCGACCTGACTGCGCGCGGGCAAACGCGATGATCCGCTGCACATGAGGTTGATCGCCGAAGTTCTTTTCCACCAGGTCCAACCGCTCGGCAATCGTGCCTTGCTGGCTGAAAAGCATTCGGTAGGCCTGGCGAAGCGCACGAATCTGCTCGCGGGCGTAGCCATGGCGCTTGAGGCCGACGATATTCAGCCCCGCCAGTTCGGCGCGGTTTCCCAGCGCCATGCCAAACGGGATGACGTCGTTCTCCACCCCCGACATGCCGCCGATGAAGGCGTGCGCGCCAATCCGCACGAACTGATGCACCGCGCACAAACCGCCGAGGATCGCGTGATCCTCCACGATACAATGCCCGGCTAACGTCGCGTTGTTGGCCAGGATCACGCGGTCTCCAATCTGACAGTCATGCGCGACGTGCGCGCCAACCATGAACAGGTTGCTATCGCCTACCCGGGTCAGCATGTTGCCAGCCTCGGTGCCCGGGTTCATGGTGACGTGCTCGCGGATGGTGTTTTCAGCGCCGATCTCCAGCCGAGATGGCTCACCCTTGTATTTGAGGTCTTGCGGCTGGTGGCCGATCGAAGCGAACGGGAAGATCTGTGTGTTCGCGCCGATGGTGGTGTCGCCAGCAACGACAACATGCGCGTGAAGATGGACGTTCCGCGCGAGTTTCACTCCCGCGCCGACCACGCAGAGCGGCCCTACGTGAACGCCCTCATTGAGCTGAGCGCCAGGCTCAACAACGGCGGTCGGGTGCACGAAGGTGGTGCTATCCGACGCAGCGGCTGGTTGTGGAGAGGTTGTCATCCGGGAGCCCGGCTCCTTGTTTTAGTGTCCTCGGGGTGCCCGTCACAGCTGACGCCGCGGGCGGGCCGGACCTGATCATGGCGCCACTTGGCGAAGTTCAATAACTACCTGCGGTTTCCGCTTGATGTCGAACGATGGCTGCGCCTCAGGTCGGCGCCTTATCGGGTTCGACGATCATCGCGCTGATTTCGCCCTCGGCAACGCTCTGGCCATTAACTTTCGCATCCGCGCGAAAGCGCCAGACCCGCCCGCGGTTGCGCATCTTCTGCACGTGATAATAAACGGTGTCGCCGGGCGTCACGGGACGGCGGAACCGCGCCCTGTCGATCGACATGAAATAGACGAGCTGCGGCTCGTAGTTATCCCCGAGGCTGGCAACGCATAGCGCACCGGCGGTCTGCGCCATGCCTTCGATTAGCAGAACGCCGGGCATAACCGGAAAATCCGGGAAGTGCCCCTGGAAAAACGGCTCGTTCACCGTGACGTTTTTGATCCCCACAGCGGAGTTGTCGCCATCCATATCAATGATCTTGTCTACAAGCAGGAACGGATAACGGTGCGGCAACAATTTCAGCAGCCGGGAGATATCCGCCGTCTCAAGATGCCGCGTTTGACAGGTCTCGTCCATTCCGTCATCGCTCCGCGCCGCCATCGGCCTTAGCTGAGCAACTGCTTCAGCCGGGCGAGCGCCTTGCCTTTCAAAGTCTCACCGAGAAGTTTGGTCACTGCGATCTCGCGTGACCACTCCGCGACAGGTTTGGCCGGCGCGCCGCCCCAACGTTCGCCGGGCGGCACGGAGTGCGACAACCCGCTGGTGCCAGCGATTTGCGCGCCCTTGCCGATGCGCACATGTCCTACACATCCCGACTGACCGCCCATTACGACAAAATCTTCGAGGACTGCGCTTCCAGATATGCCGACCATTCCGGCGATCACGCAGTGTCGGCCTATCTGAACGTTATGGCCGATCTGGACGAGGTTATCAATCTTCGTGCCTTCACCAATCACCGTATCGCTCAGGGCGCCCCTGTCGACGGTGCTGTTCGCCCCAATCTCGACGTCATCCTGGATAATGACCCGACCGATCTGCGGCACCTTCAGATGCCCCTCGGGCCCCATGGCGAAGCCGAACCCGTCCTGGCCAATGGCCGCACCGGCGTGCAGGATCACCCGGTCTCCGAGCAAGGCATGGGTGACGCTGGCGTTTGGCCCAATATAACAGTCCCGGCCCACCTTTACGTCGGCTCCAATGACGGCGCCAGCAGCAATGACCGTGCCGCGGCCGATTTGCGCGCGCGCACCTACTGTCGCGCCCGGCTCGATTGATACGCCGTCTTCGATGTCGGCGTCGTCATGAACGGTTCCCCCTGGCCCTTGATGCACGAGCGAGCGTCGTGCGTCCGGATAGAATAGCCCTAGCGCGTGGGCGAGTGCGTGATAGGGGCGGTCGGTGAAAAGCCCAGCCGTGCCATCCGGCAACTTGCCAGCGAATTCCCGGCGCACAAGGCACGCCCCCGCGAAGGTTTCCGCAAGGGCGCCGAGATATTTCCGATTGTCGAGGAAAGATAAGTCGTTAGCGGTGGCCTCAGCCAAAGGCAAAATATCCGCAATCTGCCGGTTCGGATCGGCCCCGGGCGCAAGTTCCGCCCCGACATGCCCTGCAACTTGTGATAGCGTAAACGGGCCTTGCAGACGGAAAAAGCCTCTGGGTCTCATGCTATGCGATCTTCATGCGCCAGTATGCGCCTACCCTGATGGGACGCTTCGATGCCCGCCGTGATTAGAACTTGGTGGAAGTGCCAAACCCGAAGATTTCTTCCTCGTCGAACTCCTCGCTCGAGATCACATAGGAAAAGTCGGCGCGAAGCGGGCCCACCGGCGAACTCCAGAGCAAGCTTGCGCCCACCGACGAGCGAATGCTTTCACTATCCTGGCAGCCGCCGCCACCCCCATTCGCGCATTCGGCATCTGTTGCGTCGGTGTCGAACGCAGACGCAGCATCGGCGAATACCGCGCCTGAAAGACCGAGTTCATCCGGCAGGAGCGGAAGCGGGAACCGGAGTTCCAGATTCGCGCCATAGAAGGTTTTCGCACCGAGCGCGTCGTTATTCTGGTCACGCGGACCAATCCCGGTGGTCTCAAAACCGCGTATCAAACTGCTACCCTTGAAAAAGGCGTCGGTCAACCGGACGTCATCTCCGCCCAGACCCTCGATATGTCCGCCGGTTACGCGCCCAACCAGCGTCCACTGATCTGCGACCGGATAGTAGGCCCGCGCTTCCGCCGTGGTCCGCAGGTAATTCACCGTACCGCCAACGCCTGCCACATCCTGATTGAGCGCAACGTACACGCCGCTGGTGGGGTTTTTCCTCAGGTTACGCGTATCGTAGGCAAGCGTATAGCCGACCGCGGAGATCTCGGATGTTCCTTCGAGTTCACTAATGGCCTGAGATACGTCGTCGTCGACATCAAACACCTCTTCACGCGAGAATGAGTAGCGCGGAGCCAACACAACATCTTCGGCGACCATGAAACCGAGGCGAACCTTTCCACCAGTATCTCGACGCTGATAACCAGCTTCGTCGGTGAAATCGAGCTCCTTATGGAAGATATCGAAGCCCGCTGAAAGGTTCCGGCCGAGGAACCTCGGTTCTGTGAAACTCAAGTCGATTTGACCGCCTTCAAAACTACCAGACAAGGTCAGACGCAGGAATTGACCGCGTCCCAGAAAGTTGCGTTCGGTGTACGAAATCTCACCAATTACACCTTCCAGCGACGAGTAACCCCCGGCAATACCAAACTCGCCAGACGCTTCTTCAACCACGTTCACATCGAGAATGACGCGGTCGCGTGCTGATCCCTGCTTCTTGGAAATCTCAACTGTCTTGATGTAGGGCTTCGACTGGAGGCGCTTTCGGGACTGTTCCACAAGCTGCTGATTGTAGGCATCTCCCTCCACAACAAGGAATTCCTGCCGGAGAATATATTCGCGGGTAACGACGTTACCGTAGATATTGATCCTCTCAACGTAGATACGCGGCCCCTGCTGAATTACGAAATTGACATCGATCGTCAGGGAGATCGGATCGCGGTTCGCTTCCAGCCGGACGCGGTTGAACGGGAACCCTTGTTCAGACGCAGAGAGCGTGAGGCCCTCAACAGTCCGGTCCATTTTCAGCCCATTGAAGACATCACCAGATTCAACCAACACCTCATCTTCCACCATGGCCGGATCTAAGCCGGGAAGATCAGATTGCAGCGAGATCTCGCCGAACGTGTATTGCGGCCCCTCTTGAAGCGTAAATGTGATAAAGAAGCCATCTCCGTCGGGGTCCAAGTCGGCCACAGCGGATATAATACGGACGTCCGCATAACCGTTTTGCAGGTAGAATTTGCGCAGCAGCGCGCGGTCCAGATTCAAACGGTCAGGATCGTAAATGTCAGTCGGCTTCAAGAAGCTTAAGATGCCAGACTCACTAGTCGAGATGACATCACGTAGCTGGCTATCGGAAAATGCCTTGTTTCCGACGAAGTTGATGCTCTGAACCTTGGTGCTCTCGCCCTCATTGATTTCATAGACAAGATCGACCCTGTTGTAGGGGAGCTTGATGATCTTGGCTTCGACCTGCGCATTGTAGTAACCGGAAGCCCGATAAACACTGAGAATACGCTGAACGTCGGATTGCGCTGCTGCGCGCGTGTACACCGATCGCGGGCGCAGCTGGCCTTCCTGTGAGAGCGTCTCGTCGTCTAGCTCGTCGTTCCCCTCATAAGCCACGCGATTGACGACAGGATTCTCAATCACCTCGACGGTGACGACCCGGCTGCTGTACTCAATATTGACATCGGAAAACAGGCCGGTGGCGAACAGCGCCTTGAAGCTCTCATCCGCCGCTTTGGCGGTATACTGATCGCCAACCGAAAAGGTCAGATAGGACTTAACGGTCTCCGGTTCGACGCGCTTGTTTCCGGCGACGCGGATATCTGAAATTGTCTGCGCCGACGCGGCAGCGCCGCCGAGCGCCACTTCCGCCGCCATGAAGGCGACCAGACTGAGCACCCCGGTCAAGACCAGAGCCGCGCATCTACTTGTTATTTTCACCATCGACCTATGTGCCCCTCGAAATCGCTGTGTCCCTCGCCCGTTCGCGCCACACGGCTGCGCCCGGACCCGTCTCACATCGCAAAGCCCACGCTACACTAAGACGCCGGTTTATGACTGCATAGTGGCATGGCGCCGGTGGTATGAACTCTGCATCCCCGACGTGGCGCGACGGCCACGGCACGCGGACGCTGGCAGGCTACGCAGAGTGACATGGCGGCAGTGGTTAAGGTGCTGCAACTCCCGTCCCCAATGTTGAGTAACACCTATCCACCTTGTCCAATCAGTTGCACCACGTCGTTCCACGTCACGAAGACCATTAACATGAGAACCAACGCCATACCAATGCGAAAGCCAATTTCCTGCGCCTTCTCGTTCAATGGGCGGCCACGTATGGCTTCTATGCCATAGAAGACAAGATGCCCACCATCGAGCACCGGAATCGGGAACAGGTTGATCAGCCCGATGCTGATCGAGATGATCGCGGTCCACCGCAACAACTCTGGAATGCCGATCGACGCGACTTCTTTAGACATTTGCGCGATTCGCACCGGTCCGCCAAGCTGATCCGCTGATGCGCGCCCGCCAATCAGTTCGCCAATGAAAATGATCGGCTGTTTCATCCAGAAAAATGTCTCTTCGAAACTCTTGCCGACGGCTTCAACCGGGCCATAGGTCTTGACGCTGACGTCGCTGCGCTCGGCCGCGCCGCGAATGCCGATCCGCGCGATCTTCGCCGTGCCAAAGCGGCTTTCGGTTTCGACAAGCTCAGGCGTCACGGTCAGGGTCTTCTGGTCGCCGGCGCGCTGAACCACCACGTCGAGCGGCTGCTCTGCGCTGAGACCAACGATGCGAACCATCTCTTCAAAGCTCTCGATCTGATCGCCTTCGATACTGAGGATCAGATCGCCCGGCTGAAACCCGGCTTGCTGGGCCGGGCTGCCGGCCACCACTTCATCGACCCGCGGCTCGATAACAGTCTTGCCATAGGCCATGAACAGGCCTGCGAAAATCACCAGGGCCAGGAGGAAATTGGCTACCGGGCCGGCCGCGACGACCATCGCCCGCGCGCCGACGGGCTTGAACTGAAACATCCGCGCTCGGTCTTCGGGCGAGACATTGGCGGCGGCCTCGTGGCTTGGCATACTTGCGGCGTTTTCATCGCCCAGAAACTTGACGTAACCGCCCAGCGGGATCCAGGCGACACGCCAGCGCGTGCCCTGCTTGTCATAGAAGCCGGCGATTTCCGGTCCGAAGCCGATGGAAAACGCTTCCACGGCCACACCGTTCCAGCGGGCCACGAGGAAGTGGCCAAGTTCGTGAATGAACACGACAAGACCGAGCACGATCAAGAACGGAACCGCCCATGCCAGCACGGTCGTCCCGAAAGCGATCAGGGAGTCTAAAATACCCATGAGTTAGTCTATCTCCAGACTGTTGGTGTCTTTGTTGCGAGCGCTATTGGGCTCAGGCGCGACCGACTTCGCACAGCAGCGTCTGCGCCAGTCGCCGCGCTTCAGCGTCAGCACCCAGGACGTCATCGAGCGTTTGCGGCGCGGCGGTGCCAATCTCGGCGGCGGCACGGTCCAGCGTACGCGCGATCAGGTCGGGAATCCCCAAAAACCCGATGCGCTCTTCCAGGAACGCGGCCACGGCGATTTCGTTCGCCGCATTCAGGATCGTCGGGGCGCAGCCGCCGGCCTCCAGCGCCTCACGCGCCAACCGCAACGCTGGGAACCTGGCCTCGTCCGGCGCTTCAAACGTCAGTTGCCCGATGCGCGCCAGGTCAAGCCTTTCAGTGGGAGCATCCATCCGCTCCGGCCAGGCCAGCGCATAAGCGATCGGCGTGCGCATGTCTGGCGTGCCCATCTGCGCCAGTACGGACCCGTCGCAGTATTCCACCAGACAATGCACGATCGACTGCGGGTGAACCACCACGCCGAGTTGGCTCTTGTCGACAGGAAACAGGTAATCGGCCTCGATAAGTTCCAGCCCCTTATTCATCAGTGTGGCGCTGTCGATCGTAATCTTCTGGCCCATCGCCCAATTCGGATGCTTCAGCGCCTGATCCGGGCGCGCGTTGCGCAGCTGTTCCAGGCTCCATTCGCGGAACGGTCCGCCCGACGCTGTCAGCAAAATACGCTCGATTGCCCCCGGCGGATGGCCCTGCATCGCCTGCTGTGCGGCCGCATGTTCGGAATCGACGGGCACAAGCGTGCTGCCCCCATCCGCCACCGCTGTCAGAAACGCTTCGCCGGCTGAAACCAGGCACTCCTTGTTGGCCAGCGCCAGGCACAGGCCTTGCTGCGCAGCGGTAAAGGCGGGACGCAGCCCGGCCGCGCCGACGATCGCCGCCATCACCCAGTCCGCGGGAACGCGCGCGGCGTCGGCCACGGCATCCGCGCCTGCCGCGACAGCGATGCCGGTTCCCGCCAGCGCTTCTTTCAGCGTCGTGTATTGTGCAGGATCGCCGATCACAGCGAGCTCGGCCCGATGCTGGATCGCCAGTTCGGCCAGTCGCGCAGCATTGGTATGGGCGGTCAGAGCGACAACCTCCGCGCAGCCAGGATTTCCCGCAATCAAGTCCAGCGTGTTCTCGCCAATCGAGCCGGTTGCGCCGAGAACCGTCACGCGCTTGCACCCGGATTGCGCCGCATCCGTCTTTTCCGCAGCGCTTGGCCCGGTCTTCGGCGTTGCAGCCGTCCCGTTCTGGGTCAGTCTCAAGCCCACCTCACCATTTCGTGTTACCCCCAAACCACAAGCGCGTAACCAGGCGAGGCAGGCGCGCGTAACAGCGCCAGCGCTGCGCAGGTGAGCGCCGCGAACACCAGTCCGTCGACACGATCAAGAACCCCGCCGTGGCCGGGGATGATCCCGCTGGAATCCTTGCGTCCAAATAACCGCTTGAGCACGGATTCTCCAAGATCACCGATCTGCGCCACAATTGATAGAAATCCGCTTAGCACGATGATCGGCCACCAAGTCTCGGCGCCGATAAGCCCCAGTACTGTAATGCTTCCAAGTGCAGTCGCGCAGATCAGCCCTCCGACAAATCCCGCCCAGGTTTTTTTGGGCGAAATCCAGGGCGCGAGCAATGGACCGCCCAATAACTTGCCAAAGATATAGGCTGCCGTGTCGGTCGTCCAGACGGTGATGAAAATGAACAGAACCGCATACCAGCCATATTCGGGATCCGCGCGGATCCACACCAGCGCAATGCTCGGCAGGCCGACGTAATAAACGCCCGTGGCGGACCACCAGGACTGCGCGGTCCCCAGATGGAACCTGCGCAAAACAAAGACGGCAAGAGTGCCGAGGACAACGGCCAGCAGTGCGCAACCCGGACACGCCGAAGCCGCCAAAACGGTGCCTACCGCGGTTGCGCCGACCTGCACCGCCCACGCTGTGTCAAACCCGCTGAGGCAAGCGAGCCGTCCCCATTCCCAGGCCATGACGGCAACAAACAAGGTCACAAGTGCGGCGAACGGCAGTGGACCCGCGTAAGTTAGCGCGAGGGCGCCCACGCTGAGCGCCACGCCCGAGATGATGCGAACGCCGAGGTTGTCTGTGGTGGAGAGCAAGCCTGCCTCACGCGGGGACATCGGCTTCGTACGTCGCGGAGACTGGCGCATGACGTGCAGGACCCAACCTTCTGCCGGCAAAAACAGGCCAGCCACCCGGCGCGCGCCGGCTTAAGTGGCGCCAATCAGCCGTCGTCTCAGCAGTCCGCAGCATCAGGGCGCCTCCAAACGCAGCCGCCATGCGTCCAAGACGTGCCAGCTCGCGCGACGAGGCAGCGCGCCGCGCAGAACTCTGCCGACCGGCAATCGATGTTGGTGATAACCGGGCGTGCGCAGTTGGTAAACTAGGAACTTTCCAGCTTCGCGGTCCGCCTGACCATCGCACAGGACGTTCAGGCCGACTGACGCGCGGATACGCCGCCAAACCGCCGCTCCCGGCCCTGATAGGCATAAATGGTCCGGATCAACGCGTCGCGGTCAAAATCAGGCCAGTAATCATCTATGAACATCAACTCCGCATAGGCAAGCTGCCACAGCAGAAAGTTACTCAGCCGGACTTCGCCGCTGGTGCGGATGAGCAGGTCCGGGTCGGGCACACCATATGTGTCGAGGCGTTGTTCGATCGCAGCCATGTCAATATCGTCGGGCTGCAGGGCTCCCGCCGCAACGTCACGAGCGAGCTGGCGCGCGGCGCGCGCGATCTCGTCACGTGCGCCGTAGTTGAACGCGACCGTAAGCTGAAGCCCGGTGTTCTCAGCCGTTAATGCGTGGGTTTCGCCGATCATGGCGGTGATTTCAGGGTCGACGCGGTCTGTGGTGCCGATCACGCGCACGCGCACATTATTATCGTGCAGCTCTGCGAGTTCCTGGCGAATGAAGCGCTTGATAAGGTTCATCAGCGCGTCGATCTCATCTCGCGGCCGACGCCAGTTCTCCGATGAAAAGCTGAACAAGGTCAGATGCGCAACGCCGAGCTCGGCCGCCGTGCGAACGCATTCCTTGACGCGCTCGACCCCTTTTCGGTGCCCCTCGATGCGCGGCAAACCCCGCTGCTGCGCCCAGCGGCCATTGCCGTCCATGATGATCGCAACGTGGCGGGGCACAATAAGACTTTCATCCCGCTTGGCGTCGTTATCGTGATCCATGTCCCCCGCGGCCGCCTTCTATTGGTTCCACGTCCTCACTCTTAGACCTTTACACTTGCATGATTTCCTTTTCTTTATCCGCAAGCGCGGCGTCAATCTCGCCGATGTATTTGTCGGTGAGCGATTGAACCTCTTCGGCCAGGACATGATGGTCGTCCTTGCCGATGACGCCGTCCTTTTCTTGTCTTTTAAGCTGCTCCATGCCGTCGCGCCGGACGTTGCGCACCGCCACGCGCGCCTGCTCGGCATATTTGGCGCAGACTTTCGCAAGTTCCTTGCGGCGTTCCTCGTTCATTTCCGGGATCGGCAGACGCAACGTCGTGCCGTCGACAACTGGATTCAGACCGAGATCGGATTCCCGAATCGCCTTCTCCACTGCGCCGACATTCGACTTGTCCCAAACCTGGACGTTGATCATGCGCGGCTCGGGCACGCTGACAGTGGCGACCTGATTGATCGGCATGCGCGACCCGTAGGCATTGACGGTTATTGGATCGAGCAGGCTGGCGCTGGCGCGGCCGGTGCGCATCCCGCTGAATTCCTGTTTCAGAACGCTTACCGCGCCCTGCATGCGCTTTTCCAGCGCCTTTGGATCAAACGCCTGTTCGTCGTCAGACATTCAGCTCTCCTATGTCGTGTCCCATGTGCTCGGGCGCGGATCGTATCCGACCAGCCCGCGGGCGCACTGAGAATGTTGGCTCATCCCGACACGGTCGTGCAACGGGTCTGCCCGGTCAAGACATTGACGAGGCTACCCGGCTCAAGCATCGAAAACACAACGATTGGAATGGCGTTATCCCGCGCCAATGCGATCGCCGCACCGTCCATGACCCGCAGATTCCGGTTCAACACATCATCATAGCTGATGCGCTCGTAGTGATGCGCCGCCGGATCGCGCACCGGGTCGGCGGAATAAACACCATCCACCGATGTCCCCTTGAGTAGGGCATCGCACTGCATTTCCGCGGCCCGGAGCGCCGCTGTCGTATCGGTCGTGAAGAAAGGGCTGCCCGTGCCGCCGCCGAAAACCACCGTTTGGCCGGCGTCGAGGGCGGTTCGGGCCTCTTCGCGCTGAAACGGCCGGCAGATGGTCGGCATGGGAACGGCGCTGAAGGTTTGAGCTGCGACACCAGCGCCCCGCAGGCCGGCTTCCAACGTCAGCGCGTTCATCACGGTCGCCAGCATCCCGATATCGTCGGCCTTGGCGCGATCCATGCCGTTGGCAGCACCGGCGACGCCGCGGAAGATGTTGCCCGCGCCGACGACCAGAGCGATCTGCACCCCGCGCGATACGGCCGTGGCGACCTCCCCGGCGATACGGGCCACCACCTGCATATCAGCGCCAAAGGATTGGCTCCCGAGCAACGCCTCGCCCGAAAGTTTGATCAGGACGCGACGATATTTCAGATCATTACCGGCCATTCCCGGGTCAGGCCCTTCGCGGTCTTTTCTCCCGGCGCTTCCGGTCATACTGCCGTCTGCGGACTAGGAGCCGGAAACGGCGGCTGCGACTTCCGCGGCGAAGTCTTCTTCATCCTTTTCGATCCCTTCGCCCAGGGCGAAGCGCTCGAAGCCCTTGATTTTGATTGAGGCGCCAATGTCGTCTTCCGCCGCCTTGATCGCCTGTTCAACCGTATTGTCCGGATCCGTCACCAACGCCTGCTTAAGCAGGACGACATCCTGGTAATACTTGTTGAGGCGGCCTTCCACCATCTTTTCAATGATGTTGTCGGGTTTGCCGGACTCGCGCGCTTGCTCGACAAGGATCGCCCGCTCGCGCTCAATCACCGCCGGGTCAAGGCTCTCGACATCAACCGCCAGCGGACTGATCGCGGCGATATGCATGGCGAGCTGTTTGCCAAGCGCTTGGAGCTTGTCTTTGTCGCCGGTGGACTGCAATCCAACGATGACGCCGATCTTGCCCATATCGGGCGCGGCGGCATTATGCACATAGCTCACGACCACGCCGCGGGACACCTTGATAAACGCTGTCCGGCGCAGCCGCATATTTTCGCCGATGGTGGCGATCATCTCGCTGATGTAGTCGGACACCGTCTTGTCCGAGCGCGGATAGGTTTCGGCACCGAGCACATCGACGTCGCCTTCGGCTTTCAGCGCCAGCTTTGAGATCTCTGCGACCATCTTCTGGAACTGCTCGTTGCGCGCGACGAAGTCGGTTTCTGCATTGACCTCCACCAAGGCGCCCTTGGTGCCCTTCACGGCCGCCCCGACCAGCCCGTCCGCCGCCGTACGCCCCGCTTTTTTGGCGGCCTTGGCAAAACCTTTGGCGCGCAGCCAGTCAACGGCAGCTTCCATATCGCCGTCTGTCTCGCTCAGCGCGGTCTTGCAGTCCATCATGCCCGCGCCCGTCTTGTCGCGCAGGTCTTTGACCATCTTTGCGGTGATCTCAGCCATCCTCGCCTCTTGAAAATTGCCTGCTGTTGCCGCCCTTAACGCCGCATCGGGCTCTACGCCGCTTCTTCCTGCATCAGTTTCTTCGCCTGATCAATCCACCCGTCGCGCGCGGCGCGGCCTTTCAGGTCCAACGCCTCGTCCACCTTGGCCAGGTCGTCATCGCTCATGCTGGCGATCTGCCAATAGTGGTAGATGCCGTGTTCATTCAGCCGCTCGGCCAGCTTCTTGCCGACACCGCCGATCTTCTGCAGATCGTCCGGGTCGCCGTCTGGTGCGTCCAGCCGGCGGAACCCGTCCGGTTTGCCGTTATTGCCTTCACCCGGCGCTGCCTCGGCCGCGGCGATGTCGGCTTCGGCGGCTTCCGGCTGGACCACCGGTCCGGCCTCCGGGCTCGCTTCGGCGACCGGCTCAGCCTGAACCTCAGGCACCTCGGGCAGCGTCTCGGCCTGCGGCTCGACCGCCGCGCCCATGTCGCCGCCGGCCATCGCGGTGGCCTTTTCGATGCCATCGAGCGCGGCGCGCGCAACCAGGTCACAATACAGCGCAATGGCCCGGCCCGCATCGTCATTGCCCGGCACCGGATAGGCGATTCCGT
>CAYXPZ010000022.1:0-33777 GCA_964466965.1 uncultured Hyphomicrobiaceae bacterium | reverse complement strand
CGGCCGGTGAACAGGGCGAAGCGCTCTGGCGCGGTTGCCCGCGTCTCGGCCATCCACTCTGTGGCGCGTTCCAGCGCCTCGTCCCACGAGATCTCGCGGAATTCGCCCAAGCCGCGCTCACCAACGCGCAGCAGCGGCGCGCGCAAACGCGCCGGCGAGTAATGCTGCATGATCCCGGCCGCGCCCTTGCCGCATAGCACGCCTTTGTTGACCGGATGATCGCGGTTGCCTTCTATATAGCGGACCGTGCCGTCCTGTAGATAGACTTTGATCCCGCAGCGGCACGCGCACATGTAGCAGGTCGAGGTCTTGATCTCGTCGGCGACTTTCAGAGAGGTCGGGACAACAGGCTCACCCATGCGCGATGATCTTTCGGGGTCCTCAAGCTTGTCGGGAAGACGGTCCGGCGTGACGGGCGGGTTGCCAGATCCGTAGACGTTCAGGCCATTGCGTAAAGGTGCCACAACGTTAACACTCTGTGCAATTGCGCGGTGGCGCCGGTGCTGCGACGGAAGGCAAATGTCGTAATCGGACTGCTACGATACGTCCAGGCGTGTTGTAGCGAGCAGAAGCAAGGCGCGGGAAATGGCTGATATTCACCTTGATACCAGCGGACTGAATTGCCCGCTGCCGATCCTCAAGGCGAAAAAGGCGATTAAGCAGGTGCCAGCGGGTGGCACGCTGGAAGTCATCGCCACGGATCCAGGCGCGGTTGAGGACTTCGAAACTTTCTGCCGTGTGAGCGGCCACACGCTGGTTGAGTCGCAAGAAACAAACGGCGTCTTCAGGTTTCTCATCCGTCATTCGGGGTGACATAAAGCCGCGATTGCTCTTGGAGCGAATGAATGCGTCGCTGCACTAGCGCGAGCGAAATGCAGCGGAGGCTGCCAGCCCGGCAATGACGGCGATCACGACGGCGGCAAGTCCGTAAAGCAGCGAATTTTGATAGGCCAGATTGAATATGAACCGCTCCATCCCCTGCTTTTCAATGCGCAACTCGGTGGTGTGCGTGTCGAGAAGTTCGCCCTGATGGAAGAGGTAAATGTCAACATCGAACACGCCGACAGGCACATTCGCCGGGAGCGACACCGTGGCCCGGAACAGGCTACGGCTGATGAAAGCCACGGCGAACGCGCGCTCCTGATAAAGGCTCCGGTCCTCCTTCACGCGGATAAGCGCGGCACGAAACTGCTGGGTCTGGTTCGCGTTGGATGCGTCGCCTTCTGAAGCCGGAGTCAACCGAAGATTGTCATAGCCGATTTGATGCTCGGCGAGGACCTCTTGCGGCGCGATCTCTCCCAGCGGTCGGGTCGACAGAACCGCATAGTATTGCGGCGCGTCCGTGAACACCTGAGCCGCCTGGTTGACCCACAGGCCCAGCGCGCGATCCTTCCGCCGGACGACGGTCGGCTTTTCTGGCCCACGGATCACGATGGCCACGTCATAGTAGTTCTGCTCGGCCGAGCGCTGCTGGCTGTGATCAACTGCGCCGAAAACGATGACCTGAATGCCGGCAAAGTCCGATTCGATCCCTATGCGGCGAGACGAAACATCTGCCTCGATCCGCTCGCGAAAGCCGCCGGGCTGCGCCAGAGCTGCGGAGCTGATCGCCACGAATGCGGCGATACACAGACTCAAAAACCTGAGCATCAGGGCGCGCCTCCGAGGACCGGACCGATGGAATAAAGCTCTTCCGGCTTGAGCACCAGCGAGAAAAACAGCCGCGTGGCCACCCCGAGCACCAGCAGCGCCAGCAGCGCGCGCAGTTGATCTCCGCGCAACTTCTGTCCGGCGACAACACCGAACTGCGCTCCGACGACGCCGCCGACCATCAGCAGCAGCGCAAGAGCCACGTCCACCGTCTGGTTCGTCGTGGCGTGAAGCACGGTCGCGAAAGCCGTGACGAAAATGATCTGGAACAGCGATGTGCCGATCACGACGTTCGTCGGCATGCGCAGCAGATAGATCATCGCCGGCACCATGATGAATCCGCCGCCGACACCCATGATCGAGGCCAGCAATCCGACCAGCACGCCGAGCAGAAACGGCGGGATCGCACTAATATACAGCTTGGAGCGCTGAAAGCGCATCTTGAAGGGCAAGCCGTGGATCCAGCCATGCTGGCCCGGGCGGCGCCGTGACGTCGCGCGGCCGGTGCGGGCTTTGCGCAGCGCAATCAGGCTTTCGATCAACATCAGGATCCCAACCGCGCCGAGGAAAACCACGTAGAGCAGCGCGATGATCAGCTCGATCTGGCCGGTCTCACGCAGGATCTTGACGAGTTGTACGCCGAAGCCGGTGCCGATGCCGCCGCCGATCAGCAGCACAGTGCCCATCTTCAGATCGACGTTGTTGCGCCGCCACTGCGCCAGCGCGCCGGAGACGGAGGAGGCAACGATCTGGTTGGCCTCGGTTGCGACCGCCACGGCCGCCGGGACACCGGAAAAGATAAGTAATGGCGTCATGAGAAAGCCGCCGCCCACGCCAAACATGCCGGACAGGAAGCCCACAGCCGCGCCCATCCCGATAATGGTCAGCATGTTTACTGACAGTTCGGCGATCGGCAGGTAGAGCTGGAACATCTTTGTCGCGGCTGCTCAGGCTTTCTTGGCGTCGAGACTCGGGTGGACTGCAAGCTTGTCACTTGGAAATACCACCCGGAGCGCTTGCGTGGCTAGGTATTAGATGCGCAGCCAGCTCACGCGGTTTCAAAAGTCGGGGAAATGTGCCTGGGGCGCGCCTCTGTACCGTGCCCGCAAGGATTGCCGCCTCGCACCGCCATCGCCGCAATGGCTGAATTTCGCCATGCTCCCGGCATAACGCCGATCCGGGGAACGAATCATATCAGCGTCGTGTTGACGACAGCACAATCATAGAACAGGAGGGATGAATGATATTTAAGCACCTGATCACCACTCTCGCGCTGAGCGCGGCAATTCTGATACCCGGCCATGCCCGCGCGCAGGATGGCGGCGTCGAGATCGGCTCGCTGACTTGCCAGGTTGATAGCGGCGCAGGTTTCGTGTTTGGCTCCACCAGAAGGCTGACCTGCACATTTGAGCGTCTTGGCAACAAACCGGACGAGTATTACGAAGGCGAGATCAACCGCTTTGGGCTCGACATCGGCGTGACCGGCAAAACAGTCATGGGCTGGGCCGTATTTGCGCCGAAGCGCGGTCTGGAAGACTATGCCCTCGCTGGCACGTATGCCGGGGTGGCCGCTGATGCTTCGGTTGGATTGGGTGGCGGCGCGAAGGTGCTCGTCGGCGGCTCCAACGACTCGATCTCGCTACAGCCGCTGAGTTTGCAGGGGCAGTCGGGCTTGAATGTGGCCGTCACGGTGGCTGAACTCCGGTTGCAGCCTGCCCGCTAGTGCATCGACGCATTCATTCGCTTCAGCGAGCAGCGAGTCGAAGAGGGAATGAGTCCGTCAAAGATGCACGCGCAACATCGTGTTTCTAGTGCAGTTTCCGGCACAGACACTTCAATCCGAGCGTGCTGCAAGCGTGGATTAAGTGTCTGTGACACTGCACGAGGCGTCCACGTCAGTCGCGGCCACCCGGGAGGCAGCGAAACAACGGTTAGGTGATGGACAAACTGCGTATCGGCGTTCTTGGCGCCTCCGGCTATACAGGTGCTGACCTGATCCGTCTGACTGCTGCGCATCCGAATATCGAGATCGCAGCGCTGGCGGCAGGGACGCATGCGGGACAGACGCTCGCGGAGGTCTTTCCGCATCTGGCGCTTGTCAATGCGCCCGGGCTAACGCGCGTGGAAGACACCGATTGGCGCAGCTGTGACGCCATCTTCAGTGGCCTGCCGCACGGTGCGGCGCAGGACATTATCAAGACGCTTCCGGCGAATGCGCGTATCATCGATATGTCGGCGGATTTTCGTCTACGCGATCCGGCGGTCTATGCGCAGTGGTACGGACGCGCGCATGAGGTTCCGGCGCTGCTCGCCGATGCCGTTTATGGGCTGAGCGAGTTTTACGCCGCCGAGGTCGTTGATGCGCGACTGGTGGCGTGCCCGGGCTGTTACCCGACGGCCGCGCTTTTGTCTCTGCTGCCACTGGTGTTCGAGGGGCTGATCGACCCGGGCGACATTGTGATCGACGCCAAATCCGGCGTGTCCGGCGCGGGCCGCGCGCTTAAGCAGAATACGCTGTTCGCCGAGGCCGGGGAGGGGCTGTCGCCCTATGCGATCGGTGCGCATCGCCACGGGCCGGAGATCGATCAAGAGATCAGCCGGGCCGCCGGCCGCAGCGTCATCACGAGTTTTACGCCGCATCTGGTGCCAATGAGCCGGGGCGAGCTTGTAACCTGCCATGTCCGCCTTGCGGACGGGATCGGCGTCGGTGATCTGCGCGCTTGCCTGGAAGGGCGCTACCGGGGTGCTGCGTTCGCGCATCTGCTGGCGGAAGGGCGTGTGCCCGCGACGCAGCATGTCCGCGGCTCCAACAATTTTATTGTGAATGTCTTTGCCGATAGAATGCCGGGCCGCGCGACTGTCATCGGAGCGCTCGACAATCTCGTCAAAGGCTCGGCTGGGCAGGCGCTGCAAAATTTCAATTTGATGTTCGGCTTGCCCGAAACGACCGGGCTGGAGCAGCAGCCGCTGTTCCCATAAAAAGGCGGCGCTGTATTGCGCCGCCTTCGCATTTTGCACGCTCAGTGCAGCTTAGCTGGACGAACCCGGGATCACTACGGTGTCGATCACATGGATCACGCCGTTGGAAGCCTCCACATCCGCCTGGACAACAGTCGCATTGTCCACCATCACGCCGTCGGTGGCGTCGATCGACAGGCTGCTGCCCTCAACGGTTTCGGCCTCAAGCGCCTTACCAGCAATGTCGGAGGACATCACTTTACCTGGAACGACGTGATAGGTCAGGATCGAAACCAGCTGATCCTTGTTTTCCGGCTTCAGCAGGTTCTCCACCGTGCCGTCCGGCAGCTTCGCGAAAGCGTCGTCAGTCGGCGCAAACACCGTAAACGGGCCATCACCTTTCAGGGTCTCGACCAGGCCCGCGGCCTTCACCGCGGCGACCAGCGTTGAGAAGCTGCCTGCTTCGACAGCGGTATCAACGATGTCCTTCTTGGCCATTCCGGCCTGAGCCGGGGCTGCAACAAAAACAAGCGCTATCGCAAGAGCAACGCTGCGTAGAATCGACATTCAGTCCTCCTTGATTAAGACGAGACAACAACTCTGTTGCCATCACATTTCCGCCACGTTTGGAAGAGGCACGATGCATCACATTAAAAATATGTAATGCGAGCTTTCGAAACGTAGGAACGTAGTGCGATGACACGATCAATACGCCGTTTCTCTTGATCAAGATCACTAAGGCGTGATGAAATTGCTTCCATGACGATCACGCTTTTGTGAGTGCGTTGAGGATACGGCAGGCCCGTGCAGTAACTGCGGCGCATCGCCTGCTGGACAATTGATCCGCCCACAGCTATGCGGCGTAACGATCTTATAACGAGGTTTCCCGCGAGTTCTGATGAGTCCTCCCCCATTGCGGATCGGCGTGGTCGGCAGCGGCGTTGCCGGACTGAGCGCTGCCTGGCTCCTGGCAAAACAGCACCACGTCACACTGTTCGAGCGCGCGCAGCGTCCCGGCGGACACTGCAACACGATTGCTGTTGACGCGCCCGAGGGGCCACGCGCCGTCGATACCGGTTTCATTGTCTATAACACGCAGAGCTATCCGAACCTGATGGCCTGGTTCGACCATCTAGGCGTCACCTGCGCCGCGGCGAGCATGTCTTTCGCCGTGTCGTTAGACCAGGGGCGGATCGAATATTCCAGCCATGCGCCGTTTGGTTTGCTCGGCGCGAAGCGTAATCTGCTGCGCGGCGCCCACTGGCGGATGCTTCGTGATGTCACGCGCTTCTTTCGGGTCGCACGGCAAGACCTGGCAGATCAATCGCTGGGCGACATCCCGCTCGGCGCCTACCTGCAACAGCGCGGCTTCGGGCGCGGTTTTGTCGATCACCACATTCTGCCGATGGCCTGCGCCATCTGGTCGACGCCCGAGGAACACGTGCTCGATTTTCCCGCAGCGGCCTTCATCCGCTTCTTCGCCAATCACGGCTTGCTGCAGGCCTTCGCGCGGCCGGAATGGCGAACGGTAGATGGTGGCAGCCGGATCTATGTCGATAAGGTGCTGGCCAACTTCCGCGGCAAGGTGCGTCTCGGCGCGCCAGTCGTTCGGGTGGCGCGCAGGGGCGAAGGTGTGGATCTGGAAGAGGCCAACGGCACGCGCCATCACTTTGATCACGTGGTGATCGCCGCGCATGCTGACGACGCGCTGGCTATGTTGGGCGATGCAGATGATGTAGAGCGCCGCCTGCTTGGCGCTTTTCGATATGCCGAGAATACCGCCGTCCTGCATACGGACCGGGCCATGATGCCGCACCGGCGCCGGTTATGGGCAAGTTGGAATTATATCGCGTCACAAGGGCAAGATGATCAGGCGCTGTGTGTGAGTTACTGGATGAATAGCCTGCAACCGCTGCGCACGCGTCAGAACTATTTCGTCACACTGAACCCGGTCGGCGACATCGCCGATACCGACCAAATTGCAGTCATGGCCTACAAACACCCGATGTTCAACGGCCCAGCGATGGCTGCGCAGCCCGACCTGTGGTCGCTCCAGGGCCGCCGACGGACCTGGTTCTGCGGCAGCTACTTTGGCTATGGTTTCCACGAGGACGGGCTACAGAGTGGTCTCGCAGTTGCGGAACAGCTCGGACGCATAAGCCGGCCGTGGCAGCTCAGCAACCCATCGGATAGGCTGAGCCTGCCAAGCGAAAACGAAAAGGTCGCATGAGTATGGAAGCGCCGTCAGTCTATTGCGGCGAAGTGGTTCACGAACGGTTGCGCCCGAAGCGCCACAAGCTGCGCTATCGGGTGTTTTCGATGCTGGTCGATCTCGACCGGCTTGCGGAAATAAGCAAACGCCTGCGTTGGTTCGGCCACAATCGCTTTAATCTGTTCAGCTTCCATGATCGCGATCACGGCCCCGGAACAGCCCAAAACCTCGCCGGGCATATCCGCGGACTGCTCGCGGAGGCCGAACTGACACCGTTCGGTCATCGCATCTTGTTGTTGAGCTATCCGCGCATGCTGGGCTATGTCTTCAACCCGTTGAGCGTTTATTTCTGCCTCAATAGCGCGGGGCAGCTCGGTGCGATCGGGTATGAAGTCAACAACACGTTTCATGAACGCAAGACATACTTGCTGGCCGTCGACACTGCGTCAGGCGATAACCTTTATCAGAGATGCGACAAAAGCTTTTATGTCTCTCCCTTCAACACTGGGCATGGCGCCTACAGCTTCCACATCCAGCCGCCAGGCGAGCGCGTGGCGATCGGCGTGGCGTTGCGTGACGACCAACAGGAGCCGTTGATGCGCGCGCATTTCGTGGGCGTGCAGGAACGGGTCACCGACCGAACACTGCTCAGATTGGCGCTGCGCTATCCGCTTATGACCCTGAAGGTCATCGGCGGCATTCATCTGGAAGCGCTGCGACTCTGGTGGAAGGGGGTGCCGCTGGCGCGCCGGCAACCGGGCCCGCGCTACTCTGTGGATTTCGTCTCATTTGGCGCGTCGAGCGCCGAACCTTTAGCGTTGAACGATGGCGCACGATAGCTCTTCGCACTTCTCGACGACATCCCGCGAACCCGTCGCGGCGCGGCTGATGTTTGCGGCCTGCGCCCGCGCCCTGAAGGGGTTGCGCAGGGGAAGCATTACGCTGACACTGCCGTGCGGCAGCCAGCGCGTATTCGGCCACGACGATGGCGGGGTCCAGGCCGGCATAAAACTCAACAACTTCGGCGTGTTCTGGAAATCCCTGCGCGGCGGGACGGTTGGTTTTGCCGAAAGCTATCTGGACGGCGATTTCGACACGCCCAACCTGGCGGATGTGTTTCGTTTTTTTCTCGACAACAAACCGGATTTGGAACAGGCCGGGCGCGGATGGTTCAAGGTGCGTCGCCGCGAAAAGCGCTTCCACAAGGCGCGGCGCAACAGCGTGCAAGGCGCTAAGCGCAACATCACCGATCACTACGATCTGGGCAACGACTTCTACGCGCTCTGGCTTGACGAGACCATGACCTATTCGAGCGCCTATTTCACCGGCTCCGAGCAGCCGCTTGCGGAGGCGCAGCGGGCAAAATACGACAAGGTGCTTGAGGCACTGGGCAGCAGTGGGCAGGGCAGGTTGCTGGAGATTGGCTGCGGCTGGGGCGGTTTTGCCGAGCAGGCCGGCCGGGCGGGCGCGCAGGTGGACGGCATCACGATCTCGGATGCGCAATTGGACTATGCGCGCGCACGCATGGACCGCGCCGGCCTCTCGAATATCTGCCGGATCGACGCGCTAGACTACCGCCAAACCTCTGGCCAGTACGACGGTATCGTCTCTATCGAAATGATTGAAGCCGTCGGCGAGGACCATTGGCCGCGCTATTTCCAGACGCTTTATGACCGGCTGCGCCGCGGCGGCCATGCCGTGCTGCAGTGCATTACGATCAGCGATGACTTCTTTGAGACCTACCGGCGGCAGGTTGATTTCATCCAGCGCTATATTTTCCCCGGGGGTATGCTGCCGAGCACCGCGATCATAGCGCAGGAAGCCGAGCGCGCCGGGCTGAGCCTGGACGGCGTTGAGACCTTCGGGCACAGCTATGCCCGCACCCTGTGGACGTGGCGCGAAAACTTTCACGCACGTTGGCCGTCAATCCGCGCACTTGGATTCGACGATCGCTTCAAGCGGCTATGGGATTATTACCTGACTTACTGTGCCGTCGGGTTCGAGCGCGGCACCATAGATGTTGGGCTCTATCGGCTGAGCAAACCCGCCTAACCAGACGTTTCGGCCTGTTGCGCCCGCTTCTGCTCTTCACGCTTCTCGATCATCCGGCGCGTCACGCCAAAAAATGCGCTATAAGGCAGTTTGCGCAGCGCCTTGAGGCTTGACACTAGCTGCCAGGGAAAGGCGATTTCAAATTTGCCGCGATCGAGACCGCGGATGATCCGCTGGGCAGCGTCGTCTGGCTGCAGGATAAACGGCATCTCGAAGTCGTTTGCAGCCGTCATCGGCGTCTCGACAAAGCCCGGATTGATAATGCTGACGGCTACGTTGTAGCGATCGAGATCAGGCTTGAGGGATTCGGCGAAACTGATGAGAGCGGCCTTGGTCGGCCCGTAGGCCAAAGACTGGGGCAAGCCGACGTACCCGGCAACCGAGGCGATGATGGCGATGTGCCCGGCGCGGCGCTGCATCATGGGGTCGATCAGCGCGCCGATGACGTTGATGGTCCCGCCGTAATTGACCTCCATGCTTTTGCGGATCTTGGCGGTGTCAAATTCGTTAACCCCCATCTGCGACCACATCGCCGCGCTCTGGATTGCAAGGTCAATGGGGCCGTGCGTCCCTTCAATCTGCCGGGCGCACGCGATCACGGCATCAGGATCGGTGATGTCGAGAGGATAGGCGTAGATGTTGTCTGATGAGGCAGCGACGGCGTTCAGCGCATCCTCTGAGCGCGCCGAGATGCACACCTTCGCGCCGCGCTGTGCATATTGCTCGGCGAGCGCCTTGCCGATGCCGCTGCTCGCGCCGATAATCCAGATTATATGGTAGGCCAAGCGTCAGCTCCCGCTGTTGTGCGCGGCACGCCTACATCCCAGAAAGCGGCTGAAGAACGCGGGACAGCAAGCCTGTGAATCGTGTGGCCTGTTCCGTCGCCACGAGGCAGATACATTCACCGTTTTTGTCCACACGCGGCTCATGCTCGACATCTTCGTCGAGGTCTGCAACATCACCGGGACCAAACCGACCAAATCGGTCGTGATAAGCGCCGCGCAGAATTAATGTCAGTTCCGATCCGCCGTGGCCGTGTTCAGGGATGCGAACGCCCGCCTTTACCCGGAGCAAGCGCAACGCGCCGCGGCTTCCTTCGGGAAGGCTGACGACATATTGACGGATGCCCGGCGCCATCCACTGCCACGGCAAGTCATCCAGAGACGGGCCGATCAGATGTGTCAACACGTCTGGCACTTCGCCGTTGCCGCCCAATTGGCTGCGCCGCAAGCGCGCGCGGTGTAGCGGAAAGCTGCGCACGTTGTCTTCACGAAAGTTGGCCGCCATGCGTTCGGCAAGCCCATCGCTCAAGGGTTCGCCGTCCACGCTCTCTAGTAGCGCGCCGCCCAGCATGTCCATTTCGCTCAGCCGCTTGCGGCAAGTTTCGCAGACATGCAGGTGTCCAGCGGCCACTGTCGCGAGCGCCTCGGGGAGCGCGCCAGCGGAAAGGCCCATTAAGGTTGCGTCGTCGAGGTGATGCTTAATTGTCATTGAAGGTCTCCGAGACGATCGCGAATCTTCCCGTAGGCTAGGCGCATCCTTGATTTGACGGTCCCAAGCGGCACTCCCAGCCGCTCAGCAATCTCTGTATGGGTGAGTCCCTCGATATAGGCTAGGCGAACCACTTCGTGCTGATCATGTGTCAGCGTCTTCAGCGCCTCGGTTACGCGCTCGCGCTGCTGTTGCCGCTGCAATTCGTCGTAAGGGCTATCGTCCTCGCTCGGCTGCTCTTCCGCTTCGGTGCCAAGATCATACCAAACGGTGTTGCGCCGCAGCTTGTCGATCCGCAAATTTCGGGCGATCGTGAAGACCCAGGTCGAGAAGCTACCCTTGCTTTCAGCAAAAAGATGCGCCTTGCGCCACACCGACAGCATGGTCTCTTGGACGATCTCTTCCGCCGTTTCCGGGTCAGCCCCCTGACGCATCAACATGGCTTTGATGCGCGGCGCAAAAGCGACGAACAACTCATGGAAGGCTTCGGAGTCGCGGTTTCGCGCCACCTTCTGGACAAGATCTGACATGTGCATTCGGCTCAATTGCCGCGCATGGCTGAGCGCGGACGCCCCGTCCGACGAATTTGCTAGCATATCCACCTTCCCGTTGTTTGCATAGCCTACGTGGAAAGGTTGGTGGCTGGATCATGGCAGATGCCACAATACGCCGCGCCGGCCCTAGCATGGACGCGGACGCGGTGGGGTTGCACGAGAGTGTTGCGCTCCTGCAACGTATGGCGGGGCCCCGTCTTTTTATCCGCCTGACATGCGATCTGCCAGACCGGGCGCGTCGCCTGCTGAGCTTGCCGTCTTCCGAAGCCGTTCGAGTTTGTCTTTCAGCGCCAATATGCGGTCGTATGACGCGCGGATACGCTCCTGGCTAAGCTTGCCCTCGGCGACCGCAGAGCGAAGGACGTCGGCGATGCGCTTTGGCAGGTCGGGATCGTAGTCTGGACCATTTGTATTTAAAATGATGTCGTTGCCGGCCGCCACCGCTCCCACGATGCGCTCCTCAAAAGAGGTGTTCTGGCGGACCCCGCGCATTCCCAGATCGTCGGTCATCACAACCCCGTCATAGTTCATACTGTCGCGCAGAACCCTCTGAATGCCTTTTGCGGACAATGACACGGGGGTGTCACGATCTTGTGAGAACGCCGGATGATAAAGGTGCCCGACCATGATCATGTCGATCGCGTCGGCCTCGATAAGTTTGCGATAAGGGCGCAACTCCGGCTCTTGCCAGCTCGCGCTTACGTCGACCAACACATCGTGGCTATCCGTATCACTGCTGCCGTGTCCGGGGAAATGCTTCGCTGCCGTGAGGATACCGGTATCGTTGTGCGCGAGCACGAACGCCTTGGCGAAGGCCGTGACATGGTCCGGATTTTTGCCGTAGCTTCGCTTGAGCCGACCGATGATCGGGTTGTTCGGATTGATGTTGAGATCGACAACGGGCCCGAGATTGACGTTGAAGCCGTGCGCCCTGAGTTCGAGCGCGAGGTTGCGATAGGCGGAATAGGCGCCTTGCGGGTTGTTGCGGTCCCCAAGCCGTTCGGCGGAGGGGTGGGTCTTGAACCCTTTGGTGCGCGACAGACGCTGCACATAGCCGCCTTCCTGGTCCACAGCGATAAACGGGGTCGGCTGATCCTCGCCTGCCTTCGCCAGAAAACGTGTCAGCGTCTTGACCTGATCCGGCGACTCGATATTACCGCTCATAAGGATCACGCCGCCGACCTGGCCGTTTTCGATCTGTTCGGCGATCCGTCGTACGCCATCATCTGAAGGGGTCTGTCCAGGGAAGCCGACCAGCACCATCTGGCCGATCATCTTGTTCAGCGCTGGTCCTGGATCGGGCTGTTTGCTCGCTTGGTTCGCGTTCCCGGCAGCGGGAGAGGCCGCGGCGACCTGACCAGGCGCGTCTGGCGCGGGTGGCTCGGCGGCTTCGGTGGTCTGGGCTTGCTCGCGGAAGGGGTCTTCGGGTTGATCAAGGTTTTCCGCGACTGTCTCGGATTCAGTGGATTGCCGGGCGACCGCCTCGGACGCTGGGGGCGGCACGTCAGGGCTGGACGGCTGTTGTGCTGCGTCAGTGGTTTGCTCCGGCGCATCCGGCTCGGAGTCCAGAATGACGATGTCCAGCGGCCCCTGGCCGCGCTGCGCAGGCGGTGGCGGCGGCTCCCTGCGGGCGCGCCGCGTGACTTGCGGTTCCGGTTCGCGCTGCCGCCAATCTTCAGCGGGCCGTGCCGGTTGGCGAGCGGGCGGCGGATCGGCCCGGCGCTGGCGCGGGGCCGGTTCCCATTCCTGAGATGGCGGATTCGCAGGCTGGCGTCCGCGCCGTTCGAGGAAACGCGGTCCTGGCGCCTGCAGAATGCTGTCAACGAGTGGGTCGCCCGTCAGTCCGCCGTCGCCTCGCGACTGCGCCGAAAGGCCAGGTGCCACCACAAGACATGCCAAGAGCAGTGCGGCGACACCCATGCCGAGCTGGGCTGGAATCCTAGCGAAAACAGGTTTCATGGGCTGCTCCTCTCGGCAACGGCTGCCCTGGTTGGTCAGGCGTTGCAATTGCCGGCCATCCCGACGCCACAAAACGGCGGTTTTCCCCCGGCTACGGTTTCGTGTGGCATGCTGGCGAAGTATGACCCTTTATTGACCACCGTGCGGGATAGGGGCATGGTTCCGCCGACGTGTGAACAGGTGGCGGCCGGGCCGTGAAAGATGATGACACTGATAAGGCGCATTCCGTTACTCTTGGCCCTGCTGATGGCCAGCCCCGTCCAGGCTTCTGTTGAGAAATCTCTCCTGTATGCGCAGGAGGGCGTCAACGCTTTGATGCGGGGGAACAACACCAAAGCCCTCGAAGCATACGGCAAGGCGCTGGAGGACGGCAATCTTCCTGAGGCCCGGCGCGCCAGCATTTATAACGACAGGGGGGTCGCGTACTGGCGCGAACGGCAATACCAGCAAGCGCTCGCCGACTTCCAGACCTCCATTGATCTTAATCCCGACTATGCGCCTGTCTATAACAACCGTGGCAATGTTTACGTGGCGATGGGCCGCTTTGAGGATGCCATAGCGGATTTCTCGCGCGCGATATCGCTGGCGCCGGCCTACGGCGCGGCGTTTAACAATCGCGGCAACGCTTATCTTTCGCTTGGCCAATTTGAGAAGGCGCAAGCTGATCTCCGCAGAGCCATAACATTGCTCCCGTCGAGCGCCGCGCCTCTGAACGGGCAGGGCAAGGTCGCAGCCCGCGAGTCGCGCCCGTTCAGCAGTTTACGTTATCTCGACCGGGCGATTCTGCTGAACCGCAATTATCCCGCGGCTTATCGCAACCGTGCCGTCGCGCACACCGCCGTGCGCCATTACGATGACGCATTGGGCGACTTGGAACAGGCGGTCGCGACTGCGGAGGGCGACACGGAGCTGTTGGTGTTGCGCGGGCGCGTGCGCAGGCTCAACGGCGAACATCAGGCCGCCGTTCAGGATTTCTCCGCTGCGCTTGAGATCGATCCGCAAAACGGCAAGGCTTATGCCGGTCGCGGGCTGTCGCAGCTGGCCCGCGGCCGCGTGAACGAAGCGCTGAGCGATTGCGATATGGCCGTTACGTTCGCGCCCGACTATGCACGGGGCCATTTGTGCCGCGCGCGTGCCTATCTGCGGCTCGACCAGCCGGTTCTCGTCAGCACCAGCGTGAGCCGTGCTCTCGAGTTATCGCCAAACCTGGCTGACGCGTTTGTCGTGCGCGCCGAACTCGCCGAACAAGTCGGAGACATCGAAGCGGCCCTTGCGGACTATCGCACGGCGCTTGAGCAGGATCCGCTGATGGACGAGGCGCGAAAGGCGCTTCAGCGTCTCGCCGAGGAGAGCGAACAGGCCACCGGAATATCTGAGCTTGCCGTTGGCGAAGCTCTCGAAGGTTGGCGCATCGTCAAAGGCGAGGCCGGCCCCTATTACGCCATGAATGATCAGCACCCCGGCGTAGCGGTGCTGTTGGAGATGCATGACGACTCTCAGCCGCGGCTGCTTGAATGGACATTGCTGACCAAGACGCTGCGCGGATTCGGTCTGCTGCGGTATCATGCTGGCTCCGAGCCCGGGCGCGCCGGAGAAGGGCGTCAGGCTTATGAAAGTGTCGCCATCATCAACCTGCGCGACAAGCGTGTGGTCGCGATCGAACCTTACAAGGTGGCCGGGCAGGAGGCCAAATGGGAATGGGGCCAGTTGGGGGTCACCGTGACCGATCCGGATGGCGTGCCGAGCGCGCATCAATTGAGCAAGGAGCCGCCGAAGGTTGTGCAGCGTGAGCGGCGGCCGCGCCGGCTTGAAGATGACCGCTGGAGCTTCGAGGATTGGGGGCGCGGCAATTTCGAGCGCCGGGGCCGACCGCGGCCACGGCAACAGCCGCCTTCCCTGTTCGACTGGCTCTTCGACTAGGCCGGACTTACGTGGCAAGACCGCGGCTCTCTACGGCGCTGGAACTGGCGTCTATTTTGCTTAGAGCACCAGCGAGTTGCCGCTGCCAGTTCAGCTAATGCACAGCCGTGTGCCGCAGGCCGGGCGCACCGCGCAAATAGGTGAATTGACGGCCTGCGCATTTCATATGACAATTTGACGACAGTTTATTAGTTTGGAGGCTGTCGAACCATGTCCATATCTGTCCTCGTGCGCAGGCGCTGGTCGTCGCTCCGCCCGGCCATCTCGGCCAGCGGTTTGGCGTGTCTCGCAGCCGCTGTGTTCGCGCTCTCGCCTTCCGCTCAAGCGCGTGCACCGCAGGTGCCGCCTGGTGTGAAGTATGATGTTGTGCCTGGGCTGGCCGCGGACTGCGGGGAGACCGGCGCGATCTGCACCTGGGAGGAGGTGATCGGCGGACGGCTGGACGACGAAGCCCATGCGGTCGCGGAAATGCCGGATGGTGGCTTCGCTCTGGCCGGACACACGCGTTCGCATGGCGTGCTCGATAGGGACGCCTGGATCCTGAGGCTCGATGCGCGGGGCAAGGTGGTCTGGCAGCAGGTGATTGGCGGGCCACTGACCGAGAAAGTGTTCGGCATTTCCGCAACCAGCGATGGCGGCGTCGTCATTACTGGAAAAACCTATTCTGTCGGAGCGGGCGGCTCGGACGCGCTGATCGCCCGGTTCGGCTCAGACGGCGAGCTGGTGTGGCAGCGGACCTATGGCGGGCGGCATAACGACGGCGCGCGCGAAATCATTCAGTTGCAAGGCGGCGGCTTCTTGGCGGTGGGCAGCAAGGCTGGTCCAGACGACGACGATGTTTGGGTGCTTGCGCTGGATGAGGATGGCGAAAAACTCTGGGACCGGACCCACGGTACGCCGGGCGAAGATGGCGCGGTCAGCGTCATTCAGGCCGCCGACGGCGGTTTTGCCATCGCGGGATATTCACAGCGTCCCGGGCTGAGCAGCTTTGACAACTGGGTCATCCGCTTGAATGCAGACGGCGACATGCTCTGGCAGCGGCACTTCGCGCGGGGCGTGTTTTCTGCGGGAACGGCCATCAGCACCGCACCGGACAACGGCTTTTTCGTCGCTGGCATCTCGCAGGAGCGTACGCCGCGTGACAGCAAATCCTGGGTCATCCGTCTTGCGGGCGACGGTGCGACGCTATGGAAGCAGCTGAGCCAGCATGTCGGTAGCAACGAGGCATGGGGTGCGGCCCGGACAGCCGATGGGGGCGTCGTGGTGGTGTCCGCCGCCCAGCATGGCGGATTGGGCGAGAGCGATGCGCGTCTGGTTCGGTTCACGCCGACGGGTGAAATCGTCTGGTCGCGGCTTATTGGAGGTCGCACTTGGGAGCGGCCAACCGCGGTGATCACTACGCGCGATGGCGGGATTCTGGTGACAGGTTACACGACCGGACGCGGCGCCGGCTATCAGGATGTCTGGGTGATCCGGCTTGATGGCGACGGGCGCTTGCATGCCCGGTAAGCCGCAGCGACGTATTTCTCGCTGACAGGCTTGGTGCTCCGATCCAGGACTGGTATGACCGCAGCAGTTGACAGTGCGGTTATGCCGCCGGCGGATCGGAGCATGTCTCATGGGGGTCAAGAAGCTCCCCGGCTATGGGTCGGTCATCGCCGCAACCGTTGCGGCGGTTGTGGTGGCCGCCGTCGTCTGGCTTGTGTGGGATGGCTCCGGTGACGGACGCGCCGCACCGCTGCCCGCGCTCGGCGTGGAGATTGATCGCACCACCGTCTCGGGCCTGTCCGCCGGGGCCTACATGGCCGGGCAATTCCAGGTCGCTCATTCCGACATTGTCATGGGCGCAGGGCTGGTTGCCGGCGGACCCTATGGCTGTGCGGAAAGTGAATTTTCGCGCCTGTGGCCGATCTGGACCACGGCGATCCCCCATAATCTCAATCTTGCGCTTAACGCCTGCATGGACGACAGCCTTTCGATGGTGGGCAACCCCGACATCGATACACTGGCCGAGCGCACACGCGAACTGGCGGAAGAAGATGAAATCGCCCCGATCGACGGGCTCGCGCCGGATCGGGTTTACCTGTTTCACGCGAGCGGCGACGATACGGTGGCGCGTTCTGTCGTGGCCGCCGCGCAAGCCTATTACCGCGAAATCGGTGTTTCCGCGGACAATATACGTTTTGAACGGTTCGACCGCGGCGCGCATGCATTCCTCACACTCGACAACGGCCCCGACTGTGGGGTGTCTGGTCCGCCATTTTTGAACGATTGCGACTATGATCAGGCCGGCGCAATCCTGGCGCATCTCCTGCCAGACGAGAAGCGGCCAGATGGCCCGGCAGAGGGCGCGTTTCGCATCTTCGACCAGACCCGCTACGCGGACAGTGGCGAGCAGCACAGCCTGGCGAGTCGCGGGGTGATTTATATGCCGGCAGATTGCCGGGCTCAGACGGGCTGCGCGGTTCATGTCGTCTTTCACGGCTGCGAGCAAAACCGCGAACAAATCGGCGACGCTTTCATCCGCGGATCGGGCTATGCCCGCTGGGCAGACGCCAATCGGCTTGTGCTTTTGTTCCCTCAGGTTCGGCGCAGTACCGTCAACCCTAAAGCATGCTGGGATTGGTGGGGCTACACCGGGCTTGATTTCCGGCTGCGCTCGGCCTCGCAAATTGTGGCTGTCCGCGCCATGCTCGCGCGGCTGGCAGAGCAGCCGTGATCCGTGATAAGCGATGGTGATGGCCTAGACACACGCGTCACCCGATTGCCTCGTTTGCGGCTAAGGGTGCCCACAGGCGCTTATATTGTCCCTGATGTAACTGAAAAGAGAGTCTTCATGAGCCTCCCGATCCGAAAGGCTGTGTTTCCGGTAGCCGGTCTCGGTACGCGATTCCTGCCAGCAACCAAGGCCGTCCCCAAGGAGATGCTGCCCGTCGTTGACCGTCCGCTGATCCAGCACGTGGTTGACGAGGCGCGCGCTGCGGGCATCGATCACAGCGTCTTTGTGACGGGGCGCAACAAGCACGTGATCGAGGACCACTTCGATATTCAGTATGAACTCGAGACCGTCTTGCATCACCGCAACAAGAAGGACGAGCTGGCGCTGCTTGACAGTCTGCGGCCGCCGCCCGGGCAGTCGAGCTTTACGCGCCAGCAGGAGCCGGTCGGGCTGGGACATGCTGTGTGGTGCGCGCGCGATCTTGTTGGCAACCAGCCTTTTGCGCTGCTTCTGCCGGACGTGCTGGTGAAGGCGCCGGGCGAGGGCTGCCTGCCTGCAATGATGCGTGAATATGATCGGCTCACGGCTGAGACGGGCGAAAAGGTCAATCTCATTGCTGTCGAGCAGGTCGACCCGTCGGAAGTCTACAAGTACGGCGTTGTCAGCCTGGAGGAGGGTGAGGGGCCGATCTGGCCAGTAACTGGGATGGTCGAAAAGCCAAAGGTTGAAGACGCGCCGTCAAACCTCACCATTCTTGGACGGTACATTCTGCAGCCGGAGATCTTCGATATTCTTGGGGATCTGGACCCAGGCGCTGGCGGTGAGATCCAGATCACCGACGCCATGCGCAAGCTCCTGGAGACGCAAAAAATGTTTGCCTATGAGCATAACGGCACGAGCTATGATTGCGGCTCGAAGCTCGGGTTTTTGGAGGCGAACATCGCTTACGCGCTGGACCACCCTGATTTGGCGGAGAGGATGCGCGCGGAGATCAAGAGGCTGGCGGAGGTGCTGGAACAATAATCGGCCTGATATAATAAGACTGACAGGAGGGATGACGCATGGCACAGGCGACGATGGCGGACAGCACCGACTTGCGGATAGATGCGGCGGTGAGCTCGGCGCTGCGGACGCTGGATTTCGAGCTTGGCGGCGTCACCGCGCTGAAGCAGGCGATGGGCGGCGCGCTTGGCGCAAGCTTTACCGAAGCGGTGGCGCTGTTGCAGGCGCTGTCCGGCCGGGCGATTGTCAGCGGCATGGGCAAGAGCGGGCATGTCGGACAAAAGATCGCCGCCACGCTGTCGTCCACGGGCACACCAGCATTCTTCGTGCATCCGGGCGAGGCGAGCCACGGCGATCTTGGCATGATCACGCCGGAGGACGCGGTGATCGCCCTGTCCTGGTCGGGCGAGACGGTCGAATTGACCAATCTCATCACGTATGCGCGCCGCTTTGCGGTCCCGGTCGTCGCTATTACATCGCGCGTTGAGAGCTCTCTGGCGAAAGCCGCGCAGCACGCGCTCGTTCTGCCCCAAGCGATCGAGGCCTGCCCGCATGGGCTCGCGCCGACAACCTCCTCTCTGATGCAGTTGGCCATCGGCGATGCGCTTGCGATTGCGCTTCTGGAGGGGAAAGGCTTCACGGCCCAGGATTTCAAGGTGTTCCATCCCGGTGGTCAGCTCGGGGCCAACCTGAAACATGTCCGCGACTTCATGCACACTGGCGAACGGCTGCCTTTGACGGCGCCGGACATGCCGATGAGCGAGGCGCTGGTGCGCATGACCGAGAAGTCGTTCGGATGCCTCGGCGTGGTCGATGCGGAAGGACACCTGATGGGAATCCTGACTGACGGCGATTTGCGCCGGAATATGGGCAGCGGGCTGCTGGACGCGCGCGTTAGCGAGGTGATGACCCGCGGGCCGAAAACCATTGGGCCGGATGAATTGGCGAGCGCGGCGCTCAATATCCTCAACACCGCCAAGATCACCGCGCTGTTCGTTGTGGAGGATGCCCGACCAGTCGGGATTGTGCATATCCACGATCTGCTGCGGCTGGGCGTTGCCTAGACGTCACCGAAGGAGCTGGCTTTCGGAAAGCCTTCGTTCGCATTGTCGGTCACGGGTTCGACCAACAGGTACGTGCCCTGCGCCCCGACCACGCGCACCGTCACGCCGCGCGGGCAGTCCGGTCCGCGTACCGACCACTGCGAATCCCCAACGAGCAGAACGCCGCGTCCATTTTCGATGGGATGATGGAGTAGGAACCTTTGACCGATCAGCTGGCTCGCGCGGTCGGTGAAACGGCTCGCCTCATCACTTTCGCTGCCCCATAAGCGGCCGGCTGCCAGAAGGACGATCACGGAGATGCCGCCGAACATCAGCATCTGCCAGGCCCAGGCGATATCGAAGGCAAGCACCGTGACCCCGACGATCGCCGCCGCGACGCCAAACCAGATCAGGAAGAAGCCCGGGAGTAGCAGTTCAAGACCAAAAAGGATGACGCCGAAAATCAGCCAGGCCCATCCCCCAAGCCCCTGTACTGCGCCGAAAAAGCCTTCCATGTAGCCCTCTTTCGCTCTTGATCGGCGCCAGGTACCGGCGCTGTGTTGGGGCGTCAAGGGCCCCAGCCGGCGCGAGTTTAGCTGCTTTGCGGTCGTAGGCGAAGCCCCGATCACGCGGGGTCTGACGCGTTGCCGCTGCCGGATTGGCGTTGCCGCGCCATGGGCCCATCGGCGGATTGTGCGCTGTCCGGGCCATTGGCCTGAGTGCGGCCGCCCTCCGTCGCTTGCGTGTTCGGCGCGTCGCCTTGTCCGGTATCGGGGGGGCTAGCTTGCGGCATCTGCCCATTGGGCGCGCCGAACGCTTCGCGCGTGAGTTCGGTGATGCCGCCGATCGCGCCGATCACGCTCGCCGCGTCCACTGGCATCATTAAGACTTTAGAGTTCTCCGCGCTTGCCAGGCTCTTTAAAGCCTCAACGTACTTGGTCGCTACGAAAAAGTTCACGGCTTGCACATTCCCCTCCGCGATCGCACGCGACACGACCTCCGTCGCGCGTGCATCAGCTTCGGCTTCGCGCTCGCGGGCTTCTGCAGCGCGGAATGCAGCGTCCTTGTGGCCCTGGGCCTCCAGGATAAGCGCTTCCTTGACGCCCTCGGCACGAAGCACGCGCTCTGCCTTGTCGCCTTCTGCGTCGAGGATCTGGGCGCGCTTGTCACGTTCGGCCTTCATCTGCCGGGCCATCGCCTCGGTGATGTCAGCGGGCGGATTGATATCCTTGATCTCGATGCGTGAAATCTTGACGCCCCACGGGTGCGTGGCGTCGTCCATGATCCGGAGCAGGCGCGAGTTTATAGCGTCGCGATTGGACAGCAGTTCGTCGAGGTCCATCGACCCCATCACCGTGCGCGTGTTGGTCAGCACCAGTGTGATCATCGCTTGACGTAGGTCCGCTACGGCATAAGCTGATTGGGCGGCGTCGAGCACCTGCATGAAGGCAACAGCATCAACCTGAACTTCGACATTATCGCGCGTGATGACGTCCTGCGTGGGGATGTCGAGCACCTGCTCCATCATCACCACGCGATGCCCGATGCGTTCCAGGAATGGGACCACGATACGCAGACCGGGTTTTAAGGTACGCACGTAGCGTCCGAGGCGCTCGACGGTGAAGTTGCTGCCCTGCGGCACGATCACGACCGACGAGGCGACCATGATCACCAGAACCAGCGCAACCGCGATGGCGAAGATTTCGAAAGGGCCCATTTGGTGTCTCCAGCCCAGAGGGATCGGCCTAACTTAGGCGCAATTCGTCGGGCTGGAAAAGAGAAATCGGCGCTGACCGATGCGCGCTGCCGTGTGGTTAACTACCGGCGCCAGATGCCGCTATCGCGGGCGTGCCGTGTTTCTCGTCGTGTTGCGCAGCGGCCTCAAGGTCAACCCAGCCGGCAAGCTCCCGCCGGACGATCCCTTCTAGCATCTGAATGCTGTCCTGCGTGTCATTCAGACATGGCAAGAGGGCATATTGTTCACCGCCGGCTTCTTCAAAGCTTTCTCGCCCCTGCATAGCAATTTCTTCAAGGGTTTCCACGCAATCGGACGAGAAGCCCGGAGTCACCACGGCGAGGCGCCTGACCCCTTCCTGCGCAAGTTCTTCGATGGTGTTATCGGTATAAGGCTGCAGCCACTCGGCATTGCCAAAGCGAGACTGAAATGTCAGCCGCAGCTTGTGCTCATCCCAGCCCAGCGCTTCACGCAGCAGTCGCGTGGTCTTGGCGCAATGGCAGTGGTACGGGTCACCCTTCTGGAAATACTCCAGCGGCAGGCCATGGAACGAGGCAATCACCACCTCTGGCTCCCAATCAAGCTTGGCCAGACTATTCTTCATCGACCGGGCCAGCGCTTCGATGTATCGCGGTTCGTCGTAATAAGGCGGAACCACGCGCACGCTCGGCTGCCAGCGCATCTGTTTAAGCGCATCAAATGCCTTGTCGCAGGCGGTCCCGGTGGTCGCGGCGGAATATTGCGGATACAGCGGGAATAGCAGGATCCGGTCGCAACCCTGCTGCTGAAGATAGCTCAGCCGTGATTTTATGGAGGGATTACCGTACCGCATCGCCCAATCGACGATAACCTGGGGCGCGTCGCCAAGCCGCTCGGAAATCTTGTCGGCCTGAGAGCGTGTGATTGTGCGCAGCGGCGACTCATTGAGGTCGTCATTCCAGATCGCGCGATAGGCTTCCCCAGAGGCAAATGGCCGCTTAGTCAAGACAAAAGCGTTCAGGATCACCCACCACACAATCGGGTTCACCTCAATCACACGCCGGTCGGAGAGAAACTCCCTTAGATAACGGCGCATCGACCAATAATCTGTCCCGTCAGGCGTACCCAGATTGAGCAGCAGAACGCCGATCCGTCCAAACTCAACTTTCGGGTGGTCCGCCGGAAGATGCGATATATTGGCTTTCAGCATGAAATCTCTCGTCTTTTGGCAACTGTCGGCTGTCACGTTTGGCACGAGGCCAGGCTAGTGTCCAGAGGCGCGCTGGCGTGGGCTTAATGCACATACGGCGCGTAGCTATTCTTGGACCAGAGGTGAGTTGCGCGAGCCAGCGCTGGAAGCAGTATGGACAAATCGTCGCGCAAGACTGCTCCTGCCACAGCGTGCCATGGCAACGACCCCGGTTACGGCCCTGACTGCTCGGTTTTTTCTTTTGTGTGTGCATTGGCTTAGGTATTCATTGGGGGGGTATCTGGTTGAAATGCGCGGAGCGTCTGCCGATTGGCTGGTCGCGTGTGTCGCTGCTATGCGGGGCCGCGTGGGTGGCGCGCGCTTCTGCTTGGCGCACACAGTGCGAGCTGTCCATGCTTTCGCCGGTTTTTCGCGCTAACGGTATAACAGTGGGTAGGAGCGCACCTTGTGATAGCTGATTTCTATCGCCGAAATGCAGGCCGACGCTATACGTGGACTGTTACCCAATCCGCACCCGTGCCGCGAAGGCCGAGGTTGCGGCCCCTCGCTTTCTATTGAGCTTTTTTGCACGATGTTATGGCCTCGCGTTCGCTGAATGACAGGCACTGGAACACTATATGCTGACAGTGAGCAGCGGTCGCGCCCAGCGCTTTGAAGATTGAGGCGGAGTCATTCAAACAAAAATGGCAGTAGATTTCACAAAGAGGCACCGGCGCTCTTTGATCTCTGGATACCGCTTGTATCGCAATCGTTTCGCGGGCACTGCGATGGTCGGTAAGCGTCCCGAGCTGGGGCGTTTCCTTGATCATTTCGATTTGCTGGCGGTCGATCACGGCGTTTTCCGCTTTGCCTACCTCAACTTGCATGAAGTTGCGCCCGGCGTCTGGCGCTCCGCGCAACCTGGCCCACGCGATATTCGCCACCTCGCCAAACGCGGACTGAAAACGGTGATCAATCTGCGCGGTGTGCGCGATTGCGGCAGCTATCGCCTGGAGGTACAAGCCTGTGAGCGATACGGCGTGAATCTCATAAACTTCAAGATGGGATCGCGCGCGGCGCCAAAGCGAAAGATTGTCCGCCGTGCCGCAAGCCTTTTTGAAAATATAGAATACCCGGTCCTGATCCACTGTAAATCGGGAGCTGACCGCGCCGGCATCATGTCCGCGCTATATCTGCTGTTGCACGAGAACCGGCCGCTCGACGAGGCCAGGCGGCAGTTGAGCCTGCGTTATGGCCATTTTAAACAGGCCGATACCGGCGTGCTGGATTATTTCTTCGACTGCTACAAGGCCGAAACCGCCGGGGAGCCCATGGAGTTCATGCACTGGGTGAGAAAGCGCTACACGCGCAGGCGGGTCAATCGCAGTTTTCGCGCGCAGGGGACCACCAACTTCATCGTGAACCGGCTGCTCCGCCGAGAGTAGCACTTACGACGAGGACGGCACGGCACCCCAACCCGTAAGGCGTTCGGCGGCTTCCACGACATGTCCTGGCAACGCCGCCGGTGCTTTGCTGGTTGGTGCCGCCAGCGTGATCAAGGTTTCTCCAAGCTCTGCTGCCACTTGTTCCACGACCTGGTCGAGCATCTCATGCGCTTCGACCGGCTCCGCGCCATCGATCACGGCATGCAGTTCCTGAGCGTTTTGTGGCAGCATCGCGAGAACAGCGCGCATCTGTGCCGTCTTGGCGCGCGTCTCCAGCCATGGCTCCAAGGTATAGGCTGAAAAGCCGCGGGCGGCGCTGACTAACGTTGCGATGCGCGAGTCGATATCGAGGCGCTGGTAGGCGTCTCCCCCCGCTTCATCTTGCATCATGCGGCGAACCCGATGGCGCCATGCCGTCTGCAGGCGGGAGACCGCAATCTCGCCATTGGTCCGCATTGGTGCGCTCAACAGGCGCTCACCAATCCGCTTCATCGCTGCGCGCGCGCGGCTGCGCTTATTTGCTCGCGCCATCGCAACGATTTCAGAGAACCAATGCTCCAGCTCAGCGGCGCCGCTATTGTACCAGGCCGCTTCATCAATGATCTCGCCCTCAGGCGATAGCGCTTGGAGGGCGTGCTTCAGCGATATCATCACGAAGCCGTGAAACAGATTGGCCGCCTCGACCTGAATACGCTCTGCGATCTTCTCGCGGTCTCGGGCCTCTGGCACGGCATCTATATGCGTCACGATGAGCAAGCTGCGTGCACGCACTGACTCGGGCATGGTGCGCCACTGGTTAATCTCGCTGCGCTTCCACGCCTGCGTGGCGACAGTGCACCAACACGCGGCGTGAACATATGAGTTCGCCGCCTGACGGGGCGGAAGCCCGCCGAGCGCGGGATCGGATACCCCTACGGTGTCGATGATCTCGTAGTTCCGCAGCTTCGGGAAGGGCACACCGATCTCGGTTAGGGCAGGACGGGCGATGAGCTTCTGAAAGGCCGCGCTGGTCAGCCGGTGACGTCCGCCCTCCGCGCCGATCGCAAAAAGCTCCGGGTGATCTGCGTAACGCAGGAGCGTGGACCCGCGGTCGCTGGTTACAACGCTGGTCGGCAGCGCCTTGCGCCCGATGAGAACGTTTGTAAGCGAGGTTTTGCCGGCATTGAATTCGCCCATGACCCCGATCCGGGGCGGGCGGATCAGGCTCGTTTCGATACGCTGTAGACCACGTATGGCCGAGGCGACGCGTGGGACCTGCGCGGCGGTTTCGAAGATGGCGCGCGTCTCGCGCACGCACTCCGCGATATCTTCGGCCGTGGCCTCGCTCATCTGGGCCAACGCTTGCTCTCCCTTATCGCTGCTATCGAGACCTCACTGCGCACCAAGCATGTCCTGGCAGCGCTCGTGCAGCGCTCTCGCACGAGCGGCGAGCGCGGCCATGCGCTCGGCACGACCAGGCGCATCGTCGGGACCAGTTGCATCGTGATCGGGAGCCGTTGTACCGGACTGGACCAGCCGCGCAACGATCTCCAGGGTCTCGTGCACGATCGTCCGGTAACGCCGTGCGACGCCGGCTGCATGTGCGCTCAACGCTTTGTGGGCCAGTTCACTGAGCTCCTGCGCCACGGCGAGGAAATCGCGTTCAAGCCCGTCGCGCAACGCCCTGACGGCCTGGCGCGGATCGTTGCTTTGACTTTGCCAAACAAAGCGGCGCGGCTCATCGAGGTCAACGGCCACAGCCTTGGCAAGTGGCGAGAGCGAAGGTCGGGCCGGCCGTCGGGGCAGCGGACCTGCGGTCATCGCGCCCGCCAGCCCTGGAGCGGAGGCCGAAAACATCCGGTCGATATCTTTGAGATTGTCGCGCTCGAACGCCTGCATGGAGGCTGCAACGTCATCAAAGGCGGCAGTGAACTCCCGCGCGAGTTGATGGCGAATGCCAATAGTGTCCAAACGTGGGGTGTCGAGACGTTCGCCTGCGCGGAGTTTATTGTCTAGGGCGGCCTGCTCGGCATCGGCCAGGCGGTTGACGGCATGCGACAGGCGTTCAGTGATCTGCCGGGTGCCTTCCGCCGCCAGGGCTGCATATTCGCGCTCGAACCGCTTGAAGCGATCGGCCAGATCCCGCGCGGCGGCTTGAAACGCGGCCTTGTCTCGTTTCCGCTCTTCTTTGCGTTGCGCCTCGTCCACGTCGGACTGCGCTTGGCGGCGTTCAACATCGTGCCGGGTGAGATGCTCAAGATTTTGCGAGATGGCAGAAACAATGCCCGCCGTGCTCGCCAGCGATTGCGCAGCGCGCGATCCGCGCATCAACCGTGCCAGTTCGGCGTTGACTTCCGACAGACCGGAGACATCGGTGAGCAATTTGGCCAGCGTGCTTTCCTCTGGCTCTTCGGCGTGGACCAGTTGGTTAAGCATCTCACGATCAGTGAAGCCGCGCGCGACCGCATAGTCCAAAAAGCTTTGGTTCAGCGTACCGTCCTGCTGCGCGCCCATCGGCGTTATAGCGCGCAGGCCCCACGCTGCGCTGCCCGGGATAACCGGGATGCTGTCGGTCGAGAATTCCCGGCGCAGGATTGCACGAACCCGATCGAGCACGGTTTCAAGGTTGGCCGCCGCATCGTCCAGCATATCGAGCCGGTTCAAAAAGATCACCGCGCGTCCTGCATCCACGCCTTGCAGCAGGCGCAACAGATTGAGATCGGCATTCGAGAGCGGCTGTTGCGCCGTGACCAGCACGACGTAGACATCAGCGGTCTCGAGGTTCTGCAGCGTGATCTCGTCGCGCACTAAGAATGGATCGTTGGTGCCGGGCGTATCGATGACCACTGTCGGGAACCCGAACGGTGTCTCCTGAAAATACAGGTCAGCGCTCTTGGTAATATCGGCGAAGTGGGCAGCATTTTCGTCGATCTGCCCGTCAATCGGCGGACGGTCCTCGCCGGCCGTGACATAGCGCTCAATGACGCCGGGGGTGACGGAGCTGAAAAGGTGGTGGTTGCCCAGCATCTGCGGGTAGTTCTCTCCGAGCCGGCTCTTTGCCCGCTTTTCGAATTCGGAGAGCTGTTTGTGGATTTCGTCGCTGTCGAGGTTGGGCGCGAGGCTGTCGGCCATTTCGCGCATGCGCCCGCCGCCGATCATGTGCGCCCATTCCTCTTCTGTGAAGAATTCGAAATAAGCGCCTTCCTGGGTGCCGGGCTCGGCAAAATGCACCTTGGTGACGACGGCGGTCCATGGATTGACATCCGTGGGCAGCATCGTCGCCCGGCCCGCCAGTGCGTTGATGAAGGTGCTCTTGCCCGCCTTGACCTGGCCGATCACGGCGATCCGGCAGGTTTGCTGCTTGAGGTCGCTGACAAGGTTCTGCGCCATCACGGCGAGAGGCCCGGGCATCTCGTCGGCAAGCGCATCGGCGCAGGCCGACAGGTCATCGGCAATCTCTTGCAGGACCGTGCCCGGTGCGTTGTGTTCAGCGCTCATGGCGCTCTCATGGTTCAGGCTCATGTTGCTGGTGTCCACAGACATACTCGCAGTCGTGGGGCCGGATTCCGAAGCTGGGGAAGCGTGCAGCACTCGCTAATGCTCAGCGCTTCTTTAACGCGGTCACACCAAAATATGAACCTTTGATTAACAAGCGCGCCGGGACCGTATCCTTGGGGGCAGACCTGCTGAGCACATCAGGGCGTGGTGCCCGCGCCATGATGGGTCCAGGCGTTCAGCGTCGTCGCCCAGTGCAGAGGCTGGCAGCGGAGCAGAGCCAAGTGGCGGCTATCGCTGGCGATGCACCAGATCCATTCGCGCGGCGGGCGCGTCGCGTAGGCGATCCGCGGGACGCTGTCGGACGCAGAACCCGTCATCCATCCGCGCAACTGATCGGCGGTCCTGGTCATCTCGATGTAGCTGCCAAGATTACGGTTCTCGCGCGGCGCTTCCAGGATCCAGCCATCGCGTGTGAACAGCCAGACTTCGTCCATTTTCGGCCAGACCGCTTCGCAGAAGGCCCGCACCGGGCCCGGCCCGCGGTCCGCGGCATGATCGCGGGCCTCCTCATAGAGATCGATGACAGTGTAGGCCGCAGACGCCCCGAGCTCGTCTAATGGAGCAGATTTGAGGCGATACCCAGCATGATCCTCGGCGCAAAAATTGAGCAGCGCCCGCGCGGCGCAGGCGCATAACTCTGCTTGATGTTCGCGGAAGATTTCGTTTCGCCGGTCGATGCGCCGGATGCGTTTACGCAGCAACCTATGCGGGGCAGGGGCGCTCGCAGCCAGCGGTTCGTCCACGAGGAAATGGCTGCCGCTTCGCACACCCAGGTGTAACCGCTGCCGTGCGACGTCGAGGCTGACTTCCGTTCCAGCGCTTGTTAGGTCGATGCTGCGCGGCAGGACGGTTCGTTCGATAAGCTGGAGTACAGAGAACAGGCGGTCCACTGTGCGTGGAGCAGACCTGCCAGTGGATGGGTCTGGAGCGGGGTTGAGCATGGCGCGTTCGGCTTGCATCTCTCGATCCTCATGCGCGGGCGATGCCGCGCTCTCGCGCTAGCGTAGTGCCTCATCGAACGTGTCCCTGACTGAGCGTGACCGCGCGATCACCAGCCCGACATTAGCAGAGCGTGCAGTGACAAAAACAATAGCAAAATCCCGGGGCGCGCCTGACCTGAGGAACACGAAACACTGGTCCGGCTCCAGCAGAATGATCTCATCGCCATGTTCGCCGGAACCGGAGACGCGCTCCCAAAGACGGCCGAGGCCCGTTTGCTGATCGCTGCGGAACAGCGCCGTTGCCGCGCGCGCAATCTCGGCTGGTTCTGTGGTCTCCTCGCCGGAGGTTTCGCTGGCGACGATCTCACCAGAATTCAGGTCAACGCAGATCGCCGCGAGCGTGTCGGGTATCTGTCGAACGCTTTGTGAAAGAAGGCGCGCGAGCGATGAGTGATCCATTGCCATGATCCGCTGTGGTTTTGTGCCGGAGCGCTGCGTCATGGACTGCACGAGCGGCGCGGTGCTCGGGGGCGCGTGCGAAGACGTAACCATGATAGCGTCATGTGTCTCAATCCGATATTTTAGCGAACAACCTCCGCGCAAGGGTAGCGCATGTGCTTGAATTTCAGACATCAGCGCCCAATTTGCGGTTGACGCTGAGGAATCGGTCGCGTAATTTCCCGCTAATTTGATAACCAGGCGGTAGCCGATCGCTTGTGACGGTCGTAGCTAGACGCTGGTTCAGTCAAGCGACGTAGAAATCGATCAAGATCGCGCATCCCTGTTGGGGTGGCGGTCCTCTGCGTTGTGGAGCCGCCGCACAGGGTTGTGCGAGCGGGCCGCCAATCGCGTTCGCATTGAAAGTTTAACAGGGTTGATGCTCGCATGCCTACGGTTCAACAGCTTATACGCAAGCCGCGCGAAGCGCCGGTCAAGCGCAATAAAGTCCCTGCGCTGGAAGCGTGTCCGCAGAAGCGGGGTGTGTGCACGCGCGTCTACACGACGACGCCGAAAAAGCCGAACTCCGCGCTGCGCAAAGTCGCGCGCGTCCGGCTGACGAATGGGTATGAGGTGACCAGCTATATTCCTGGCGAGGGTCACAACCTGCAAGAGCACTCCGTGGTGATGATCCGCGGCGGTCGCGTCAAAGACCTTCCGGGGGTTCGGTATCACACAATCCGCGGCGCGCTGGATACCCAAGGCGTGACAAAGCGCAGGCAGCGCCGCTCGAAATACGGGGCGAAAAGGCCGAAATGATCGCCGCTCGCAAGATTTTATTTGTTCTTTTCGTATTGATTTGCAGTTTTGTCGTGTTTCCGGTTGGGCAAAGCGCATCTGCGGCGAGTTTCGGTGCAATCGCGTTTTCACAGGATACCGGGGGTTGGGGGTATTCGTACAACTACCGCTCCCGTGGGGCTGCGCAACGGCGCGCCATGAATGAATGCCGCAGCAAGGGCCGCGGATGCCGCGTTATCGTATGGTTCCGTAATGCGTGCGGCGCGCTCGCTGTCGGGCGCGGCAATGCCTACGGATGGGGCTGGGACGCCATTCGCAACCGCGCGCGCGGTCGAGCATTGTCGGCGTGCCGCGCCCGGGCGGGCGGATGTCAAATCCGCGTCGATGTATGCTCGCGTTGATGCGCGTCTGCCAGGTCCTTGGACGTGCGGATGACGCCGACGCAAACAACAAACCGCACAGCGCTGCTGGCCGCAGGCAGTGGTCAGGTGAAACTTTGGTCGTGAGAGCGGCGAAGAAACGGATAAGGTGGAGCTTTTAGGTTATGTCGCGCCGTCACAGAGCGGAGAAACGTGAGATCACACCGGACGCGCGCTATAGCGACGTCGTGCTCGCGAAGCTGATGAATATCCTTATGTATGACGGCAAGAAATCGGTTGCCGAAGGCATCGTGTATGGCGCGCTCGATCGCATCGGCGACAGGGCGAAGCGCGATCCCATGCAGCTGTTCCATGAGGCGCTGGACAATGTGAAGCCGGCCATTGAGGTGCGCTCGCGCCGCGTTGGTGGGGCGACATATCAGGTGCCCGTGGAAGTGCGCCCTGAGCGCCGTCAGGCGCTGGCGATCCGCTGGCTCATTAAGGCCGCGCGCGGGCGGAACGAGAACACCATGGAGGAGCGCCTCTCGGGCGAGTTGCTTGACGCTGCAAACAACCGGGGCGCCGCAGTCAAGAAGCGCGAAGACACGCATCGCATGGCCGAGGCCAACCGCGCATTTTCGCATTACCGCTGGTAGATCAATTTAGGACATACGGGGCCGTTAGACGATGGCACGCGAAACACAACTGCAGCATTACCGGAATATCGGCATCATGGCGCATATCGATGCCGGTAAGACCACGACGACAGAGCGAGTCCTCTATTACACTGGCAAGAGCCACAAGATTGGCGAGGTGCATGACGGCGCTGCTGTGATGGACTGGATGGCGCAGGAGCAGGAGCGCGGCATCACCATCACCTCGGCGGCGACGACGACGTTCTGGATCCTGCGCGACATCGACGGAAACGAGATTGGGCCGCGCCACCGCGTCAACATCATCGACACGCCCGGCCACGTGGACTTCACCATCGAGGTGGAGCGGTCCTTGCGCGTTCTGGACGGCGCGATCGCTCTGCTCGACGCCAATGCTGGCGTAGAGCCGCAAACCGAGACGGTCTGGCGTCAAGCGGACAAATACGAAGTGCCGCGCATGATTTTCGTCAACAAAATGGACAAGCTCGGCGCTGATTTTTACCGCTGCATCGACATGATCAAGGATCGCCTCGGCGCGAAGCCGCTGGTGCTGCAGTTGCCGATTGGCGCGGAAAGCGATTTTGAAGGCGTTGTTGATCTGATCGGGATGAAGGCGATCATCTGGGAAGCGGAAACGCTCGGCGCGAAGTTCCACGAGGCGGAGATCCCGGCAGACCTGCTAGATCGCGCCAAAGAGTACCGCGAGCAGCTTATCGAGACGGCGGTGGAAGCTGACGAGGCGGCCATGGAGGCGTATCTCGAAGGCGAGGAGCCGGATGAAGAGACGCTGCACGAACTGATCCGCAAGGGAACTTGCGCGGTGGACTTCTTCCCTGTGCTGTGTGGCTCGGCTTTCAAGAACAAGGGCGTGCAGCCGCTGCTGGACGCTGTGATCCGCTACCTCCCGTCGCCGCTGGACGTGAAGCCAATCAAGGGCATTGACGTGAAGACAGGCGATGAGATTGTTCGCAAGGCGGACGATAACGAGCCGCTTTCGATGCTGGCGTTCAAGGTGATGAACGATCCGTATGTCGGCTCGCTGACCTTCTGCCGGATTTACTCTGGCACGCTCGACACCGGGGTCCAGGTTCTCAATACTGTCAAGGAAAAGCGTGAGCGCGTCGGGCGGATGCTGCTGATGCACTCCAACAGCCGCGAGGACATCAAACAGGCCTGCGCCGGCGACATCGTGGCGATCGCGAGCCTGAAGGACGTGACCACCGGCGACACGCTGTGCAACCCGTCTTCACCGGTCATCCTGGAGCGCATGGAGTTCCCCGAACCGGTGATTGAGGTGGCGGTGGAGCCGAAGAGTAAAGCGGACCAGGAGAAGCTCGGCGTCGCGCTAAACCGGCTGGCCCAGGAAGATCCGTCGTTCCGTGTGATGACCGACCATGAGTCCGGCCAGACGATCATTAAAGGCATGGGCGAGCTTCATCTCGACATCATCGTCGACAGGCTGAAGCGCGAGTTCAAGGTCGACGCGAATGTCGGTGCGCCCCAGGTAGCGTATCGCGAAACGATCACGCAGGCCGCTGATGTGGATTACACCCACAAGAAACAGACCGGCGGGTCTGGCCAGTTCGCACGCGTGAAAATGTCGATCGAGCCGGGCGAAGCGGGCTCGGGCTTCGCATTCGAGAGCACCGTGGTCGGCGGTAATGTGCCGAAGGAGTACATCCCCGGCGTCGAGAAAGGCGTGGAAAGCGTGCTGAGCACGGGCATCATCGCTGGTTTCCCGATACTGGACGTCAAGGTGACCCTCACGGACGGCGCGTATCACGAAGTCGACTCAAGCGTGATGGCCTTCGAGATCGCCGGGCGGGCTGCATTCCGCGAGGCGGCTCAGAAAGCGAAGCCAAAGCTGCTGGAGCCGGTGATGAAGGTCGAGGTGGTGACACCGGAAGAGTATGTCGGCAGCATCATTGGCGATCTCACCAGCCGGCGCGGCCAGGTGCTCGGTCAAGAGGTCCGCGGCAACGCCACGGTGGTGAACGCGACTGTTCCACTGGCCAATATGTTTGGCTATGTCAACACGCTGCGCTCCATGAGCCAGGGCCGCGCCCAGTACACTATGCAGTTCGACCACTACGCTCAGGTTCCGCAGGCCGTGGCGGACGAAGTCCAGGCGAAGTTCGGTTGATCGGAATTTTCGTGAAGCAAAGGAAAAGACGGAGAGCCAGATGGCCAAAGCAAAGTTCGAGCGCTCCAAGCCCCATGTGAACATCGGGACGATTGGACACGTCGACCATGGTAAGACGACGCTGACCGCGGCGATCACCAAGTATTTCGGCGACTTTCAGGCCTACGACAAGATCGACGGCGCCCCTGAAGAAAAGGCGCGCGGCATCACGATCTCGACGGCGCATGTGGAATACGAGACTGACAACCGGCATTACGCCCACGTCGATTGCCCGGGCCACGCCGACTATGTAAAAAACATGATTACCGGCGCGGCGCAGATGGATGGCGCGATCCTGGTGGTCAGCGCTGCCGACGGCCCGATGCCGCAGACTCGCGAGCACATCCTGCTGGCGCGTCAGGTGGGTGTTCCGGCCTTGGTTGTGTTCCTCAATAAGGTCGACCAGGTGGATGATCCCGAGCTCCTCGAACTCGTGGAGATGGAGGTGCGCGAACTTCTGTCTGAGTATGAGTTCGACGGCGATGAGATCCCGATCGTTGCCGGCAGCGCGTTGGCGGCCATGGAAGGTCGCGATCCTGAAATCGGCGAGCAAAAGATCTCTGAACTTATGGCGGCGGTTGACGATCACATTCCGACGCCGGAACGGCCGAAAGATCAGCCGTTCCTGATGCCGATCGAGGACGTTTTCTCGATTTCCGGCCGCGGTACGGTCGTGACGGGCCGTGTCGAGCGTGGCGTCATCAAGGTGGGTGAGGAGGTCGAGATCGTCGGCATCAAGGAGACCCGCAAGACGACCGTTACAGGCGTGGAGATGTTCCGCAAGCTTCTCGATCAGGGCGAGGCGGGCGACAACATCGGCGCGCTGATCCGCGGCGTCGCCCGCGACGAAGTGGAGCGCGGCCAGGTGCTGTGCAAGCCCGGATCGGTGACCCCGCATACGAAGTTTAAGGCCGAGGCCTACATCCTGACCAAAGAAGAGGGTGGCCGCCACACGCCGTTC
>CAYXPZ010000021.1:0-33815 GCA_964466965.1 uncultured Hyphomicrobiaceae bacterium | reverse complement strand
CGCGACACCTTCATCGCCGGGATCGTGCGCGCGCACGGCGCGACGCTGGCGACACGCAACGTTCGCGACTTCGATGACGCAGGCATCACGATTATCAATCCCTGGGAAGAGAACGCACACTGACCTTGCATTAGCGTCGGGATCGGCTGATATAGTCGCTACGGGGAGTTGGCACCGGGCGTTTGCCTCGCCAACCGGGTCAGGTCCGGAAGGAAGCAGCCCTAACGAGTTCCAAGCGGGTCGGTGTCCAGCTTCCCACCCCCATCAGCGCCAGCGGTGCTCGCCATACTGATCGCATGGGGTTCACACGGGCTGAGGCAGGCTCCCGGACGACTGATGAGCCCAGCATCCAAACAACCGGGCGGGCGCGCTTCCAGCAAATCCCGCAAACCCAAATCCGCCGCGCAAGAGGGCGTGAGCCAGGCTTCTGCGCCGGAACCCGCCGGGCCGTATGTCGTTCTCGCGCGGAAATACCGCCCGCACCGCTTTGAGGACCTGATTGGTCAGGATGCGATGGTGCGCACGCTGCGCAACGCCTTTGCCACCGGGCGCATCGCGCAGGCCTACATGCTCACCGGGGTGCGCGGCGTCGGCAAGACGACCACCGCCCGCATCCTCGCGCGCGCCCTGAACTATTCAAAGCCCGGCGACGACGCCGGCCCCACCCTTGACCTCGCGGAAGAAGGCGAGCACTGCCGCGCCATCATGGAAGGCCGGCACATGGACGTGATGGAGATGGACGCGGCGTCCCACACCGGCATCGACGACATCCGCGAGATCACCGACGCGATCCGCTACAAGCCGGCCTATGCGCGCTACAAAGTGTTCATCATCGACGAGGTGCACATGCTCTCGAAGGCCGCGTTCAATGGCCTTCTGAAAACGCTGGAAGAACCGCCGGAGCATGTGAAGTTCATCTTCGCCACCACAGAAGTACGCAAGGTGCCGGTGACGGTGCTGTCGCGCTGCCAGCGGTTCGATCTGCGCCGGGTGGATGTGGACAAGCTGATCGCGCATTTCGCCGACGTCGCCGCACGCGAAGATCGCAGTGTTGATGAAGAGGCGCTGATGCTGATCGCCCGCGCGGCAGAAGGCTCGGTGCGTGACGGCCTGTCGCTGCTGGACACAGCGTTTGCGCATGGCGGTGAGCGCGTCACGGTGGCAGATGTCCGGGCCATGCTGGGCTTGGGCGACGGTGCGCGCATCTACGATTTGCTGGACGCCGCGTTGCGCGGCGCGCCGGCGGAGGCGCTGGCCGCACTGGAAGCCCTGCACGCAGACGGCGCGGAACCAGAGCGCATCATGCAGGATTTGGCCGAAGCAGTGCATACAGCAAGCCGGATCGCCGCGACGGGCGAGGCAGGCGCCGGTGTGAGCGAAACGGAGCGGGAGCGTGCTGGCGCATTGGCGTCTCGCATCGGCGTCGCAAAGCTGGCGCGCGCCTGGCAGATGCTGCTGAAAGGGCTGGAGGAGGTTGCCCGGGCGCCCAATGCGCTGGCTGCCGCCGAGATGGTGCTGATCCGCTTGAGCCACGCCGCAGACCTGCCGCCGCCTGACAAGCTGATCCGTGAATTGTCGGGGCCAGGGGCGGCGACACGGACGAACCATGAACAGAAGCAAAACGAATCGGCATCTGCACGTGTTCATGATTCGTCTCGCGCTGAATCGGCGCCGACCGCGATGCCTGTCAACACAGATTCCGCACCCCCGAGCCTGAAAAGTTTCGAGGACGTTGCGGCACTGGCAGGCAAGCACCGCGACATCAAGCTCAAGCTGGCGCTGGAAGAAAGTGTCCGGCTGGTCAGTTTCCGTCCGGGGCACATCGCGCTGAACCTCCTCGACGGCGCGCCGCGCGATCTGCCCGGAAAGCTTGGGGATAAGCTTAACGCCTGGACCGGTGAGCGATGGATGGTGTCGCTCAGCGACCAGCCCGGAGAACCGACGCTGGGCAGCAAACGCCGGGGACAGGAAGCCGCCATCCGCGCGCAGGTTGAACAGCACCCGCTGGTGCGCCAAGTCTTCCAGTACTTTCCGAGCGCGGAAATCGTCGGTGTCAGCGAATTGGAAATAGACGGGACGGGCGAGCCGGATACGCCGCAGGCGGCCAACAGCGAGGACGGACATGAAAGACTTTATGAACATGATGAAGCAGGCCAGGGAGCTGCAAAGCAAAATGGCCGAAATGCAGGCGGAGATTGAGCAGCTCACGCGTGACGGCACAGCCGGCGCGGGGCTGGTGACTGTGACGCTTAACGGCAAGGGCGAGATGCGCAGCGTCAGCGTCGATCCGAGCTTGATGAAGGCGGACGAGACGGAAATCCTCGAGGACCTGATTGTTGCCGCGCACGCCGACGCCAAGGCGAAGATGGAAGAGGCCCTCCAGGAGAAGATGAAGGACGTGACCGGCGGTCTGCCGCTGCCACCGGGGCTGAAGCTGTAGGCGGCGCCGGATGGACCATCCCGCCGTTGGGCCGGAAATCGACCAGCTCATCAAGCTGCTGGCGCGGCTGCCAGGTCTGGGGCCGCGTTCGGCGCGCCGCGCTGCCCTGCATCTGCTCAAGAAACCTGACAACTTGCTGGCCCCGCTGGCCGCCGCGATGAGCGATGCGGCCGAGAAGATTGTGACGTGCGAGACGTGCGGAAATATCGACACCGTAAGCCCGTGCGCGATCTGCAGCGATCCGCGGCGCGACGCGCGTGTGGTCTGCGTCGTCGAGGAGGTCGGCGATCTCTGGGCCCTGGAGCGCGCCAAGGCGATCAACGCGCGCTATCACGTGCTCGGCGGGGTGCTGTCGCCGCTGGACGGCATCGGCCCGGAGGACCTTAACATCGCCGGGCTGATCGCACGCGTGTCCACCGGAGATATCCGCGAGGTTCTCCTCGCGCTGAACGCGACCGTCGAGGGCCAGAGCACAGCCCATTACATCACCGAGAGGATCGAGCGCGCCGGCATAATCGTTTCTGTCCTCGCCCATGGGGTGCCGGTAGGGGGTGAGCTGGATTATCTCGACGACGGCACCTTGGCTGCGGCAATCCGCGCGCGCCGCCCGCTGGAATAGGCCGCGAGGTGCTTGACGTAACCGCTGCTTTCAGGGCAACAACAAAGCTCTGAAGTCAATCTTCCCCGCATTTGTGTCCCGCGTCATGTCCCCATTGCTCAAGGCCCGCTATTTCGCCGAGTACTTGCTGCTGCGCGGCGTTATCGCAGTTGTGCGCTTATTGCCGCTAGACACTGCGACATCGTGGTCCGCAAAAGTCTGGACAGCCATCGCGCCAAGGACACGCCGCCACCAGCGCGCGCTGGAAAATCTGGAAACGGCATTTCCATATAAATCGCCGGAAGAGCGCGAACAGATCGCGCGGGCCATGTGGGGCAATATCGGGCGGGTCATGGCCGAGACCATGCGGCTCGACGAGATCCTTGATCAGCCTGAGCGAGTCCAGGTGGAAAATCCGCAACTGATGGAGCGATATCGCGGCCGTATGGGGCCAGCGATCGGCGTGTCTCTGCACATGGGCAATTGGGAGCTGGCGATGCTCCCGCTGACGCGCGCGGAGGCCAAGCCGGCTGCAGTCTACCGGCTTGTGGACAATCCCTACATCGACCTGTATTTACGGTCGCAGCGCGACCAGCTCTACCCTGGCGGGTTGTTCGCCCGGGGCGCTGGATCGGGGCATGCGACAGCCCGTATCATTGGCAGCTATGTGCGCAAGGGCGGCCGGCTCGGATTTCTTGCCGATTTGTATGACCGCCGCGGGATTGCGGTGCCGTTCTTCGGCTATCCGGCCCGGTCCAATGTCGTTCCGGCGATGCTGGCGCGGCGTCTTGGCACGCGGATCTGGCTTGCCAAGTGTATCCGTGTCGGGACAGGTTCACAGTTTCGCGTGCTGGTCAAAGAACTGAAAGTCCCCCGCACGGACAATCAGGACGCAGACATTCGCTGGATCGTCGAACGGATACAAGCGCAGTTCGAGGCGTGGATCCGCGAGCATCCCGAGCAGTGGATGTGGTCGAACCGCCGCTATAGCTAAGTCAGCGCGCGGCCACTGAACGCAAGCCAACGGGAGCGACAAAATGGCGCAGGCACGCACGCCGGCGAAGTTTTACGCGCCGCTGGCTTCCGGAGCGCCCACCCCATGGCGTGAGAAACCCGTCCGGCTGGAGCGCATGATCCATTTCGTGCCGCCGCACGTGGACAAGGTGCGCGCCCGCATCGCCGAGATGATTCCGCAGGTCGACGTCATCCTCGGCAATCTCGAAGATGCCGTGCCCCCGGAATCAAAGGAGTCAGCGCGCTACGGCTTCATCGACATGGCCCGGGCGCATGACTACGGCGATACCGGTCTTTGGACGCGGATCAATGGGTTGAATAGCCCGTGGGCGCTTGATGACGTCTGTGAAATCGTGGCCGCGGCGGGCGATAAGCTGGACGTCATTATGTTGCCCAAGGTCGAGGGACCATGGGATATCTATTACCTCGATCAACTGCTGGCGCAGCTTGAGGCGAAGTACAATGTCTCGCATCCGATCCTGATCCACGCCATCCTTGAAACGGCCGAAGGCGTTAACAATGTCGCAAGCATCGCCGGGGCGAGTCCGCGCATGCACGGGATGAGCCTTGGCCCTGCCGATCTGGCCGCCTCGCGGCAGATGAAGACCACGCGGATTTCCGGCGGGGATCCGGTGTATGGTGTGCTCGGCGATCCGCAAGACGACCAGCAGAGGCCGATCCATCAGCAAGATCTCTGGCATTCTACGATCCGGCGGATGGTTGATGCGTGCGCCATGTATGATCTCAAACCGTTCTATGGTCCCTTTGACGATTTCTCTGATCCACAAGGGTGTGAAGCCCAGTTCCGCAGCGCCTTCGTGCAGGGATGTGTCGGGGCCTGGTCCTTGCATCCCAGCCAGATCGACATTGCCAAGCGGGTGTTCAGCCCCGATCCCGGGGACGTCGCATTTGCAAAGCGGATTATCGACGCGATGCCAGACGGCTCAGGCGCGGCGATGGTCGACGGCAAAATGCAGGACGACGCGGCATGGAAACACGCTAAGGTCATTGTCGATCTCGCCAGGATCGTCGTGGCGAAAGACCCGGAAATGGCCACGGTTTATGATTTATGAGCCGGTACTTTGCCCGGGCCTTGCGTAGGAAGATCGATCGATGGAAAAAATCAGAACCGCGAAATTTCAGTTGGGTCAAATTGTCCGTCATCGGTTCTATCCCTTTCGGGGCGTGATCTTTGATATTGATCCAGAATTCGATAATGACGAAGAATGGTGGTTGTCGATCCCGCCGGAGATCCGCCCGGCGAAAGATCAGCCCTACTACCATTTGCTGGCGGAGAATGCGGAGACCGAATACATCGCTTACGTGTCCGAGCAAAACCTGTTGCCCGACGACAGCGGCGAACCGGTCCGGCATCCGCAAGTGATGGAATTCTTCGATGATTTGGAAAACGGGGTGTATCGGGTCCGCTATAGTCAGGACCATTGACGCGATCAACAGTGGGTTGAGCCAGGAATCATTCATGAGCGATGACAAACAGAAAAACGTATTCGGCGAACCGATTTCATCATGCTCCGACGCGCCCGTGACCGGCTTTTTCCGGAACGGGTGTTGCGACACCGGGCCGGAAGATGTCGGCTCGCATACAATTTGCGCACTGTTGAGCGATGAATTCCTGGCGTATTCCAAATCGGTCGGGAACGATCTGTCCACGCCGATCCCGGCCTATGGCTTTCCGGGCCTCAAGGCGGGCGACCGCTGGTGCCTATGCGCCGCGCGCTGGAAGCAAGCGCTTGACGCTGGCGTGGCGCCGCGTGTGGTACTTTCGGCCACGAATGAAGCGGCGCTGGAGATAGTGCCGCTGGAAGACCTCAAGCGCTACGCGATTGACCTGAGCTGAGTATCGCGGAGACGCCCGGTGTATCGGCTACCCGCATCGAAAAAGGCGTCCGCGCTGCGCGAGGCCGCGGCCGAGCAGGTCGATAACGAAATCCTGGAGGAAAAGGCGGCATCGCTGAGCCGCGCCGGGCGGCGGGTGGAAGCCGCGCTCGAAGCCATCCGGGCGCATGATGCGCGCGAAGGACCGGGCGCAGACAGAAGCGCATTGCTTGACGCAGCCGCGCGCGAGGTCTGGGCGCTTCTCATCCAGCATGAGCTCTCAGGTTTCCGCGATGAAAAACGTACAATTGAGCAATACAGAATACCGCGCGAGGTCATGGCGCGGGTCGGGCGCATGTGACGTCTAACGTCAGACGCGGAAATCCCGCTCAAGGATATCCGGAAGATCGTTCTCGATCAGGACAACATCATCTTCTTTGACGTTGCGTTTGAGCCAATCTTCGGCCTGCGCAAAGCTGTCGAGTTTGACCAGCCGGCCAGTTGCCGCGCGTCGCTCAAATGTATCCACAAAGGTCGGAATGCGGTCAGGACGGACCACGAGCGCAACGTCAATGCATTGCGCCGCCTTCAGGCCGAGCTCAGCATGCGCCTCGGCATGGCGCTCGCCCAATTCCGCCATCCCCGGGGTGATGAGGATGCGCCGGCCTCGGCCGTTACCGAGCGTGTGGGTCAGTTCCAAAGCGGCGGCGAAGCCTGACGGATTGGAGTTGTAGGCATCGTCGATCAGGATGCTGCCGTCACCCTGCGGCTTGACCTCCAGCCGGTGCTCGATCTGAGGCACGCTGGCCATCGCTGCAATCGCCTTCTTGGCCGGCACCCCAGCCAGGATCGCCGCGCCAAACGCCAGCGCCATGTTCGCGCCGTGATGTAGCCCGTAGAGCGGCGCCGACAGTTCGAATGCGTCATCGCCGAACATCTCCGGCCACGTGACCTTGACCTTCAGACCGTCCTTTGTCTGCTCCACCTTCAGGATTTTCAGGTCTGCGAACTCGCCTTCGCCGCAGATGACGAAATGATCCCGATGCGTGTTCATGTAATCGACGGCGTAGTCCTGAGCGAGCACCTCTTCGCCGACGACGATCTTGCCGTCCTTGGCGACCACCGCCTGACACAGCTCGAACTTGGCCTGCGCCACCGTTTCGAGCGACTTGAAGCGCTCGTAATGCGCCTCGCCAATTGTGGTCAGCACGCCAAGGTCCGGTGGCGTTAGATCGCAAAGCCGCTTGATCGAGCCAATGCCATAAGCGCCCATTTCGGCGAGAAAGAAGCGTGTGCCGGGCTTGAGCTGCTCGCGAATGATCCGTGTGTTGCCCATGACGGTGTTGACGCTGCCCGGTGTATAAAGGGTGCGCGCATGCATGCTGAGAATATGCCCCAGAATGTGCTTGACGGAGGTCTTGCCGAACGAGCCGGTGATGCCGATGACAGTGGGGCGCAGGCGCCCCAGCTTGGTATGGGCCTCGTTCCAGAGCTTGCGTTGGGTGCGGCTTTCCAGCGGCATGAGCAGCAGGTTGCCGACAACCAGTGTGAACGGAATGGCCCATAGCGGCGCGAGCCACCACAACGGGGCGGGCGCGACCGCCGCTGCGGCGCTGGTGGCGACACATAACCCGAACGCCGTCCAGTAGATGCGTTGCGCCCTCTTGGTCATCGCCAGCTTCTTCTTGGCGTGTTTGCGCGGGTCGTTTTCCAGCGCAGCCGCGAGGATGAACACGCCCGCCAGCGCACCCTGCCAGACAGCCGGCGCGGTCGATCCGGTCAGCCCGATCGCCACACCGACAATGGCGATCGCCAGCGCCACGCGCTTGTCGAATGCGAAGCTGCGGAATAGCCAGCGCAGGAAGCGACCCGAGTCGTACTCCTCCTGCTGGTAGATGTGCAGATAGCGCCGCAGCCGCCGCAGCGCGAACCCCAGGAACGCAACTGCCGTAACCACTCCCCCTAACCACGTCATGCCACTCTCTCCGCAAAGTCCCGCAGCCGTTTCAAAACCTGATGCTTGCCGTCTGCTAGCACCGAGTAGTGATCATGGCGTGGCAGGATGGTGAGTTCGGCGCACGGGATCAGCCGGGACAGACGCTCGCCGATTTCCGGGGGCGTTTCGGTGTCGTTCTCGCCGTAGACCAGGTGGACCGGGCACGAGATCGTGCGGGCAACCTCGCTCAGGTCTTCTGAAACCACTTTCGCCAGGACGTCGCGCATTGCGCCGGCGCTGGCGTAGTCCTTGCTGCCGAAGCGTTGGCGTAGCTGTTCCACGTCAAGCCCTAGGATCGGCGCGGCCCGCTTCAGCGCCTTGAAGGTGCGCACCCGCGCGCTCAAGCGAGCGCGCTCGGCGAGACCGCGCTGGCGCGGTAAACCGGCGCCGGCAATCAGAAACAGGCCATCCACGGCGTCGGGGTGGCGCGCGGCGATTTGCAGTCCGACGCGGCAACCAAACGAATGCCCAATCCAGATGGTCTTGAAGGCCTGCGGCCGCGCGCGCACAAGCGCTGCGCTCGCATCGGCATAATCGCCGGTATCCCATGCTTCCGGCGGCGGCGGCGACTCGCCGAAGCCGGGGAAGTCCAAAAGCATATGCGTGCCCTGGCCGGACAGCGCTTCGGCCAACGGAGCAAGCGCACGGCGGCTCTGACCCCAGCCATGCGCCCAGACAAAGCGCGGCGTGCGCGCGTCTGCAGGCTTACCGATTTCCTCGAATGCAAATGGTGCTGAGCTCACCGGCGCGGCGTGCGTCATCGGCGCGGTCATCTCTCCCCGGTCTCCGATCTTGTGCCGCCGTCCCCTTCCGGCGGGCGGATATAGCCATACCAAGCGGCTCCGGGCGCGTCACCCCCCGTCGCGGCCAGATTGCGCACATACATCTGATTGCCCCAATCGAAATGCCAGAACTCAGGCGGGTAATTGACGAAACCTTCTGCGCGCATTGCGGCGTGAAGCAGTCGCCTGTTTATAAGCCGGGGATCGTCGCCGGCGATTTCGCCGCGTTCCAGCGCGCGCTCGTAATAATCGCTTGCCGCACGCGGACTCATTTCGTCAAAGCCAGCCCCAAGGTCGGCGAGCGCGCCGGTATCGCGGTGCTGCAGCGTCAGGTCGACGGCTGCGCCTGTTGCATGGGTGGGGATTGTGGCTGGATCGTCGGGATCAAAGCGGGACGGGTCGGAAACGAATTCGAGCACCCGCGCCCGGATTGCCGCGTCATCTGCCCCGGGGGCATCGCGGCGGAACCCTGCCCAGAAGAAGTCCCACAAACCTTGCTGACAGGCGACGGGACGGTAAGCATCCCAGATGAAAAGGCGGAGGCCCCAGCGCTGCAATCCGAGATTGACGTTGACCAGCTTTTCTGCAACCGATTGTCGCGCCCATAAACCGTTGATATGCCCGGCGATTGGACGATGGTAGGGCGGGTTCCCGCCGTCGGCGCGCCCATAGTAGTTTTCGCCGGTGAGCCCGTAGCTATGGAGGTCAACCAGCGGCTCTCTGCTGAGCGCGTGATGCGGCTGCAGTGGAACGTCCTCGTACCCGCCCGCATCAAGTTTGCAACAGGGGCGCGGGACAGGCGACAGCATCGGGGGGCGCAGGCGTGGCAAAACGACCAAAACCTTCTAGGATCGGCACGTTAGTGAAGTGAATCTGACATTTGCTAGGGCGGACGCTGCGCGCGGAAGGCAAATGTCTGGATCAGACCACTAGGCTGAACAAACAGGAACACTTGGCGTAGCGGAAATGGCGACGGATAAGCAAGTCATCGCGGTATTTTTCGGGGGACGCTCGCCCGAGCATGATGTCAGCATCGTGACGGGCCTTCAGGCTGCCGATGCGCTGGATCCCGAACTTTACGATGTCATCCCGGTTTATATCACCACGCGCGGCGAGCTGCTGACCGGTGGTGAGTTGCTGAGCCGCGACACCTACATTCCCGGGGCGAGCGCGCGGGCGGGCCTCACAGAAGTGCATCTCGACCTGACGCCAGGCGACCGCGGTCGGCTTGTGAGTGCTGGCGGCTCGCTGTTCCAGCGCCAGAAGGCGATCGAGTTCGACGTCGCTTTACTGGCTTTCCACGGGCTCTACGGCGAGGATGGGCGGCTGCAGGGCGCGCTGGAGATGGCCGATATCGCCTATACAGGTATGCGCGCCTTTGCCTCCACCATTACGATGGACAAGGTGGCGACAAAGCGTCTGCTCGCCGATACCGGTATTGCGCTGCTGCCATACTGCGAGATCAGCCGGCCGGCCCAAGGGCTGCTGCTGAGCGAGGAGGAGTTGCGGGCGCAGATCGGCGATTTCGGCTTTCCCTGCATCATCAAGCCCTCGCATCTGGGTAGCAGTATCGGAGTAGCGCGCGTTAACGATATGGAAGAGTTAGGGGCAGTTTTGCCTGGGATCTTTAAATATGACACCGCGGCCATTCTTGAGCCATTCGTGGAGAATATGGTTGAATACAATCTGGCAGTCGCGCGCGTTGAAGGAGAACTGCGCAGCTCAGCCATTGAAAAGCCCAAGCGCGCCGAAGATTTGCTTGATTTTAAGCAGAAATATCTGTCGGGGGGCAACAAGGAAAGTGGCGCGAAGACTCCCGGCGGCGGACGGGCGAGCGAGGGCATGTTGTCGCTGACGCGCGAACTCAATCCCGAGTTGCCAGCGGAAATTGAGGAGATGCTGCGCGGCTGGGGCTGTAGGGCGTATGAGCATGTTCATGGAACGGGCGCGCCACGATTCGACTTTATCGGAAACGAAGCAAGCGGCGAATTCTGGCTCAATGAGGTTAACCCGTGCCCGGGCTCGTTCGGCTATTTTCTGTGGGAGGCAGCGGACCCGCCGATGTTGTTTTCCGATTTGCTGGAGCACCTGATCAACGAAGCCGTGGAGCAGCGCGCCAGCGCGGAGCTGCCCGCTGATCCAACGCCTGAGGATGCCCGTTTATTTCCCCGGCGCAGTTAGCGGCGAGCAAGTCCGGTTCGCCTGAAAGATTTGAGGGTTCGACGCCTTTGACAGGCCCTGTTAATCCAGCAGACTCGAGTAGCGGTCTCCGGCTGCAGACGACTGTGCGTCTGCGCTGGGTGGCGGTTGCGGGGCAAGTGCTCACGGTCTTTTTCGTTGATCAGGTCCTCGGGTTTGATTTCCCGGTGGTGGCGTGCCTGAGCGTCATTGCTGTCTCGGCAGCGCTCAACCTCTGGCTGACAACCCGTCACCCCGCCAGCAAACGTCTCAGCGAGGCGCCGGCCATGTGGCTGATGGGCGCCGACATCTTTCAGCTCGCAGTGCTGCTGTTCCTGACCGGGGGCTTGCAGAACCCGTTCGCGCTGCTGATCGTGGTGCCGGTCGCTGTCTCAGCGTCATCACTGCCGCTCTCAAAAACCATGCTATTGTCGGGTTTCGCCATCTTGTGCGCGACCGTGCTGATCTGGCTGCATCTACCGCTGCCTTGGGCGGGCCAACCCGCGCCGGTGCTGCCATCGGTGTACATCTTCGGTGTGTGGACGGCGCTCACAAGCTGCATCGTGTTCTCGGCGGTTTATTCCTGGCGGGTCGGGCAGGAGCGCCGGCAGATGTCGGAGGCGCTGTCGGCGGCTGAGATGGTGTTGGCGCGCGAGCAACGGCTATCGGCGCTCGATGGTCTTGCGGCGGCGGCGGCGCATGAGCTTGGCACGCCGCTTGGGACCATCACGTTGGTGACGAAGGAATTGCTGCGCTCGTTACCGGAGGACTCACCTTATTACGACGACGTCGCACTGGTGCGGAGCCAGGCAGAGCGCTGCCGAGGGATTCTGGGCCGGCTGTCAGGGCGTACGCAAGTGCAGGACGAGATGTTCGAGCGCATGCCGATCGGTCTGCTGATTGAAGAGGCAATCGAGCCGTACCGTCAGACCGGCACCACGATCAAAGTCAGCGTGCACCCTGACGAGGGCGCAGACGAAAGGGCGGGCGGCGAGCCGGTCATGCGGCGCAATCCGGGCATTATTTACGGCTTGGGGAACCTGGTCGAGAATGCCGTGGATTTCGCCCGTGAGAAAGTCGAGATCACGGCTTTATGGGATAGGCGGAAGGTTCAGGTGACGATCCGCGACGATGGCCCCGGGTTTCAGCATGGCATCATCAGCCGTCTTGGCGAACCCTATGTAACGACTCGTCCGCAAAGCGATCGGCGCGGTGGCATCCCGGAAACCGGTCTGGGGTTGGGTTTTTTTATTGCCAAGACGCTATTAGAGCGCTCTGGGGCGCGCATTGCGCTGCGCAATGAGCGGCTGCCGCGAACTGGCGCAGTCGTCGAGATTACGTGGCCGCGCGAAGTTTTCTACCGGACCCAAGATCTCGCTAAGACGGCCTAGTGGTTCGTTTCAGGCATTTGCCTCCCGCGCGCAGCATCCGCCCTAGCAAATGTCTGAATCAAAGGATCACTCGCAAGTTTATGGATCTCGTGGAGCTTTTGAATTTGGCATTTGCACGAGAGCCTGGTCGTAAGCGGGACTCAAATGTCAAATTTGCTCCACGAGGCGCTCGCTGTCTGCATAGCTGCCATTGCAAAGCGTTGGAACCTATATCCTGTCATACAGTAATCCGGAGATAAGGGATTTCGCGTACCATTAAGGACTTGTAGCAAAGGAATGCGTGAGATGACTATGACCGAACCTGACACTCATGCTGAGATCGGCAGCGATAACAGCTTGCTTGTCGTCGACGATGACAGGCCGTTTCTCAATCGCTTCTGTCGCGCCATGGAGGCGCGCGGATTTGCGATTCGCAGCGCGGAGAGCGTTGCTGAGGGTCTTCGTGAGATCCGGGCGAACCCGCCAGCATACGCCGTTATTGACATGCGTCTCGAAGACGGCAACGGGCTCGACGTTGTGCAGTCCTTGAACGACCTGAGGCCCGATAGCCGGGTGATTGTGCTGACCGGTTACGGCAACATCACCACTGCGGTCGCGGCGGTCAAGATGGGCGCTGTAGACTATCTGTCGAAGCCGGCTGATGCCGACGACATCTACGCCGCGCTGATGGCGACGCCGGAGAAACACGCGCCGCCGCCGGAAAATCCGATGTCAGCGGACCGCGTCCGTTGGGAGCATATTCAACGCATCTATGAATTGTGCGACCGCAATGTTTCTGAGACCGCGCGCAAGTTGAATATGCATCGCCGCACGCTACAGCGCATCCTCGCGAAGCGCGCGCCGAAATAAGCGAGCCACCACGCCGATTGGACGGTTTAAAGTTCTTGCTGGGGCGATTGCGATGCGCCGCTATGCGGGGCAATCGGCGTAACGTCGTGAAGCGCAGTCTTACCGTCGTCTGACGTGGCGAACCGGATCGTAATCTTCATGCCGTTCGTCACGCTCTCGTCTTCCGGGGCACCGATCTTGAACGTGTAAATCCGGCCCTCGGTTGTGGTGATCGTCAGGCGATCCCCGGCGCTCAGACCATCTAGTGCCGCCGGCTCGACGCGCAGCTTCTCGCTCTCGCGAAAGTGTGCGCCAGGTTGCGCCAGCAGATGACCGGAAACGGCTTTACCGCTCACATCACTGAGGATGGCCACGGCGGTTTCCGCGCTGCTCTGGCCGTCGACGCGCTCCACGATCCGGTCGCCGCTGGCCCCCTCGCGTTCGCGCCACACAGGCGCCGCTGATGTCAGGTCCGTCGGTGCAGGACGGTCTTGCAGGGCATGACTCCACAAAGTGTGATCCAAGGTCTGGCGCGCCTGCGACCAATCGGTGTGTCCTATCTGCCAGCCGCCGACCGCGACGGCCCCCACAACAACGGCAAGCCGAATGCGACGCCGGCTAGCAGCGGACAACCGGTCCGGCATTCTAGAGCGCTTTTCGTTCATAACAATCATTCTCCTGCTTCGGCACACGCCGAACATAGCCTATGCGTAGGCGCACCGCAAAGGGCGATGGATGCGCCCCGCGCGGGGGGCGGCTTCCCACTCGCGACACGGGATCCTCGGCAGCGTGAGCACTGTACGCAGGAAAATTCGGCATTTGCGAGGAACAGGACCGCCTGGCGTACGCAGCACCAACCGCCAGGGGTCTGGTTCCGGGGCGCTGCCGTTATCCACGAACCTGCCGGCTGCCTTCGCAGACCGGCGGGCCAAGACGGCCAGCGCATTTGAGGCGCTGTTCGCTGGCACGACCAGACACCCCAAGAACGCTGTATTCTTTATCATGTCTATGCCTCCGGCGGAAGCGGAAGATAGCGAAGTGCACCGTTAGGGTGGTCTTTGGGCAACGGCATTACGATGGCCGGCTGCCCCTGATCTACCTGCGCCGCTCCCGAGGACGCCTGCTTGACGCCGAACACCCCAAGCAAAACGAATAATGCGAACAGAGCCAGCCCGAATATCAGATCGGCCAGCGCTTGGCGGATATGCCGCTGCTGATCGGACTCATGCGTGTCCATTGTCGTTCACCTTTCTTGAATGTACCCACCAACAACGCAGGGACGCATGACCAATGAGCCTCGTGTCGCAGAGCAATCTGGCTTTGTGGTGCTGGGATTGTGGCGGTTCCCAACAAATTTTGTGGTGCGCAGGTGCTGGGCCTTCCACCTCGCCAGTTCTTGCCACGCCGGGCGCTCTTCGCGTATCCGAGACTTATGAGTGCAAATGAGACCGGCGTAGATACCGGGCAACGCCCGGCGCTTGACGATTATGTTACGGGCGTCAGCCGTGGCGACCGCGCCATGCTCGCGCGGGCCATCACGCTCATCGAGAGCCGCCAGAAGCGCGACCGCCCGACCGCGGCCAGGCTGCTCCAGCAATTGCTGCCCGATACCGGCCAGGCCTATCGTATCGGTCTGACCGGCTCGCCTGGCGCAGGGAAATCCACCACGATCGACCAGCTCGGGGCGAACCTGATCGCGGCGGGACACCGTGTTGCGGTGCTGGCAGTGGACCCGACCTCGCAGCGCACTGGCGGCTCTATTCTCGGCGACAAGACCCGCATGGCCAGGCTCGCAGCCGATGATCGCGCCTTCATCCGGCCGTCGCCCTCTGCGGGGACGCTGGGCGGCGTAACGCGGACGACGCGCGAGACCATGCTGTTGTGCGAAGCTGCCGGTTTCGATGTCATCATCGTCGAGACGGTCGGCGTCGGGCAGTCAGAAGTCGCGGTCGCCAACATGGTCGATTTTTTCCTGGTCCTGTTGTTACCCGGCGCAGGCGATGATCTGCAGGGATTGAAAAAAGGCGTGCTGGAATTGGCCGACATGATCGCGGTCAACAAGGCCGACGGGGACAACCTCGACCGTGCGCGCCGGACAGCGAACGACTACCGCAATGCGCTGCAAATCCTGACCCCGCCAAGCCCGAACTGGCGCGCGCCGGTCATTACGATTTCCGGGCTGCAGAACGCGGGGTTGGATGATATGTGGCGGCAGATCGAAAGCTATCGCGCCACGATGAAAGACAGCGGCGAATGGAGGGCTAAGCGCCGGGAGCAGGCGGTCGCCTGGATGCACGATCTGATCGAGGCGCGGCTGCGCGCGGCGCTGACCGATGACCCGGCGATCGCAGATAAGCTGAAAAGCCTTGAGGCGCGCGTACGCGCCGGTGAACTGGTGCCGAGCCTAGCCGCAGAAGAGATCGCGTCCGCAATCGGGCTGAGTACGATGGCGGCTGAGACAGCCGAGGGCAGGGGATGACCGCGGGTGTTCTGGTCTCCGGCTTTGGGCCGTTTCCCGGCGTGCCACGGAATCCGTCGGCGTCACTCACTCAGATGCTGGCGCGCACCGAACAACCGCCTGTCGGCGCGGTGGTCTTGCCGGTCAGCTGGCGCCAGGCCTGGGAGACGCTGGAGCCGTTGCTGGAGTCGACACAGCCGGCTCATGTCATTCTGTTCGGCGTCGCCTCTGGCGCGGGCGGCTTTCGACTGGAGCGGTGTGCATACAACGCCCGTGCCGTGCAGCGCGATGCGTTTGGCCATGAGCCAGACACAGAGCGTATCGTTGCTGCCGGGCCGGACAAGCTTGAGGCCTCGCTGCCGCTCGATACCATCGCGTCAGCCTTGTCGACGGCGGGTCTCCCGACCGAGACCTCCTGTGATCCGGGCCGTTACCTGTGCAATGCGCTTTATTATCATACGCTTAACTGGGCTCAACGCCATGCGACGCAGGTCGGTTTCGTTCACATCCCACCGCTTGGTAAAAACGCGCCGCTCAGTCTGGCAACAGCTTTAAACGGGGCGCGGGTGATCATCAAAACGGCGCGCCATGCCCGTGAGGCCGGCCGTGCGATCGCCTGAGCCAAATCCGAAGGCAGGATCAACCAATATGGCGCAGACGCTGACCGCAAATATCCGCGAGCGCTATAATGAGATGCTGCGGTCCGGCGCTTTGCAGTCCGATCCGGCACAGGCGGTAGCGGTGGACAAGCTGCAACTGCTCGCCAACCGCGTCGCGCGTTATCGCCGCCCCACGCGGACTGACCCGTTCGCGTTGTTCACACGCAAGCGCGGCGAGGTGCCCAGCGGCCTTTACATCTTCGGCGGCGTCGGCGGTGGCAAGACCATGCTGATGGACCTGTTCTATGAGGGGGTCGAGATCCGCGCAAAGCGGCGCGATCACTTCCATGCGTTTATGGCCGAGGTGCATGAAAGGGCAGCGGCGTTTCGCAAGACCAGCAAGGGCGATCCGGTCGAACAGCTTGCCAGGGAGATCGCCAAGGACACCCGCCTGCTGTGCTTTGACGAGTTTCATGTCACCGACATCGCCGATGCCATGATCCTCGGCCGGCTCTTTCACACGCTGTTCGACGCCGGCGTGGTGCTGGTGGTGACGTCGAACGTGCGGCCGCGCGATCTTTATAAGGATGGGCTGAACCGTAACCTGTTCGAGCCGTTCATCGCAGACCTTGAGCAACGCGTGGAGCTGCTTGAGTTGTCCGCGGCACAGGATTACCGGCTGCAAAAACTTTCCGGCTCGCCACTCTATTTCACGCCGCTGGACGAGGATGCCCACGCTCAGGTGCAAGCGCTGTGGATGCGCCTCACGAACACCCAGCGCGGCGAACCGCGCGAGATCGCCGTGGCAGGGCGCTGCGTGCATGTCCCCGAGGCCGCCATGGGCGCCGCGCGTTTCGCCTTTTCCGAGCTCTTCGAGCAGCCGCTCGGCGCCAATGATTATCTCGCGCTGGCGCGGGACTTCCACACCATCTTTGTGGAAGGCGTGCCCGTCATGGGGCCGGAAAAACGCAATGCCGCCCGCCGGTTCATCACCTTCATCGACGCGCTTTACGATGTCGGCACCGGCCTCATCATGTCGGCAGCGGCTGAGCCAGACGCGCTCTACCCGCAAGGCGATGGGGCGTTCTTGTTTCAGCGCACGGCCTCACGCCTGATGGAAATGCGCACCAGCGACTATCTCTCCCACCGCCGCGCCCTGACGAAATCGTGAAGATATGTCACTTCGCGATGGCCAGCGGGGTGTGCTCAAGTCCGTGCGATCTGTAAAGCCAGGTGTGTTCAATGACAGAAATCCTGATTGCTGCGCTGGCGGCGCTAGTATTGCTGAGCTTTTTCATGGCCCCGCTGGCCCGTGACAGCCACAGCTTTTATCGCGGTTGGGCAGAGGGCGGCCAGCCGCCAGGTGTTCTGACGCTGACGCTATCTCAGGTCACCACCTGGATCTTCGCGCGCTCGTTGCTCACCGCGGCCATTCTCGGGTTTTATTACGGCATCGCTGGCGGCATTGCTTATGCGGCCTATTATCTGTCGTTCCTGACCGGCTGGGCGATCGTCGATCAGCTGCGCTTCCGCCACGGCGCGCAGAGCATTCAGGACTTCATGCGCACACGCTTCGGCACGCTGGGCACAAGCAGCTATAACTTCCTTATCGCCTTGCGCCTTATCAGCGAGGTGTTCGCCAACCTGCTCGTGGTCGGCATTATCTTCGGGACGGCCGGCTCCGGGGCTTATCTACTCGCCATTGGCATCACGGCGATCGTCACGCTTGGCTACTCCATGATCGGGGGCTTGAGCGCTTCTTTGCGCACCGACGTGCTGCAGATGAGCCTGTTTATCGGGCTGTTGGCCGCGATCCTGATCGCGCTGGTTGATCTGCCGGAGACGTCCTTCGCGGCGATTGGCACGAGTAGCCCGCTGGCGCTGGAGAACGGCTGGAACCTGCTCCTGGTCGCGCTTTTGCAGGTCTGGAGCTATCCGATGCACGACCCGGTGATGATGGACCGCGGTTTCATCGCGGATCGGCGCACGACGCGCCTCAGCTTTTTGCACGCCGCGTGGATCAGCGTGATCTGCATTCTTGGATTCTCGCTACTGGGCGTCGTCGCCGGGCTGGAGGCGCAAGCGGGCGAGGAGATGATGGCCGTGCTAACGCGGCTTCTGGGCGACACGACCATGATGCTGGTCAATCTTGCGCTGGTGCTGTCGGCCATTTCCACGCTCGATTCAACGTTCTCCAGCGCGGCAAAGCTCACGGTCGCCGATATGCGGCTTGGCGAAAAAACGGTCGCAAACGGGCGCATTGCGATGGTCTTGTTCGCGCTGGGCGGGCTGGTGTTCCTGGCGCTTGGCACCGACGATCTCTATGCCGCTGTCGCGGTCAGCGGTACCGCCTCGTTATTCCTTGCGCCGGTGATCTTCTTCTGCATCTGGGGCAATATGGCGATCCCGCGCTGGAGCTATCTCAGCGCCTTCGTCGCGGCGATCGCTGGCGCGGCGCTCTATTACGCGGAAAGCGGTGGCCATGCCGATATTATTGCTGCGCTGACCGGCATCACAGTGAAGTACAACAAGCTGCTGCTCATATCAGCGACCGTCCTGATCATCGGAAATGGGGCGTTCGCCATCGGTGCATGGCTGAGCAGGCCGGCCCCTGCGAAACCAGCGGACAGCATTTAGGCGCGTCTGCGGCCATTTGCGCTTGCACGCCATCCCGGCATTTGTGAATGATCGGCGTTCTTCTTAGGTCAGCCAGCGCCGGGGGCGCCGACGTGAGCAAAATTTTCCGCGATCTCTATTTCGGGACGCATACTTATTCGCGTGTTTTTCGCTTCACGCTCGTTGCGATTGACGCGGCCACGCTGGTGTATTTCATCGCGGTCACGACGCTGCCGCCTTCTCCGCTCCTGCGGAGCATTGATATCGGGATCGGCATCTATATCGCGCTGGATTTGCTGGGACGGCTGATCGCAACAGGCGGCGGGCGGCGCTATTTCCGCGAGATCAGCACATGGACCGACCTCGCCGTGCTGGGCTCGCTGCTCGTGCCCGCAGCCGCGGAGGACTACCTGTTTCTGCGTATCCTGCGCATCTTCCGGCTGCTACGCTCCTACCACATGATGCGCGACTTGCGTGAACTCTCACCGTTCTTTCGCCGCCACGAGGAAGTCGTCAACAGCGTCGTCAATCTGCTCGTGTTCGTGTTCGGCATCTCGGCGCTCGTATTCGTTTTTCAGTATCGCACGAACGAAGGGATCAATAACTATCTCGATGCGCTTTATTTTACGGTCACTGCGCTGACCACCACTGGCTTTGGCGACATCGTTCTTGAGGGCACAACAGGCAGGCTGCTCGCTGTTGTGATTCTCGTATTCGGCGTCGGCCTGTTCCTGCGGCTTATCCAGGTGATTTTCCGGCCGAGCAAGGTTCAGCACACCTGCCCGGACTGCGGACTGAAACAGCACGACGCTGATGCGGTTCACTGCAAGCATTGCGGGCGCGTACTCAATATCGAGAACACCGGCGAGTGAACCGCTTAGCGTTTGCCCCTATCGTGATGTCGCGACCGTGCTGCCGCCGAGTTGCGGCGTCAGCGATACCCATAGCTGAGGCGAGCGATAGGACTGGCGCTTGATGAAAGTGTAGGGCACGTCGCGCCAGAGCAGGATGCGGGAGTGCTTATTGTCGAGCACAAAGTCGCCTTGCGCCGTTCGCACAGTGAGCACGGCGTGGCCGTCGCCCTTCTCGTCCAGCACAACCGTGATCAACATGGCGCTTTCCGGCCAGCCGCGCTTGATCAACTCGCGCCGTTTGAGGAGCACGTAGTCTTCGCAGTCGCCGGCTGAATTCGGCAGGGTCCAGTGTTCGGTCCGGCCGTACAGGACTTCATCGGTCTCTGGGCTCACCAGATCATTGATATAGCTGTTCACGGCGTTCAACATGACCCAGCGGTCGGGGGTCAGGTCAATCCGGTCCAAAGCGCTGCCCGACCGGGACGGCCGCCGGCATTGCACCGGGTTGCGACGGCAGAAATCGACATACCCCGGCGGTGCTGTCGTCACGCCGTGAATGGGCATTGTGGTGCGCGCGCGGCGCGTAGCTTCAACGGTGTTCTGAGCCACCGACTTGGTGTCAAACGCCGCGGCATCGCGCATTGAGCCGTTCCAAGCGATCCAGGCCATCAGCAATATGATCAAGATCAAGCGCATGATCTGCATCCTCCGCGAACATCATCACAGCGAGAATGCCCAACAGGCATTGACCGAGCGCTAAAGCCGGGCGGAAAATATTCTTTTGTTTTTCAGGATGGGCTGTGGGCGGTCAGATCGGCAGGTCGCGTTTGGATGCCATCGTGCCGTCTGGGTTGATGCGATAGATGATCGGCACGCCGGTGGCGAGATTTAGCCCGGTGATGTCTTCACGCGATAACCCATCCAGTTTCATGATCAGCGCGCGCAGCGAGTTGCCATGCGCCGATACAATTACGGCCTTGCCGGCTTTCAGGTGGGGCAGGATGTGCGCCTCATAATACGGCAGGACCCGTTCGGCCGTGTCTTTTAGGCTTTCGCCACCCGGCGGCGGCGTATCGAACGAGCGCCGCCAGACATGCACCTGGTCTTCGCCCCAGCGCTCGCGTGCGGCGTCCTTGTTCAGCCCGGCGAGATCGCCGTAGTCGCGTTCGTTCAGCGCCTGGTCCTGCTCGATCGGGATGTCGCTCTGGCCAAGTTCCTCTAGGATGATGTCAAGCGTGTGCTGCGCGCGCTTCAATGCGCTTGTGAATGCCATATCGAAGGTCAGGCCCTCATTCTTCAACGCCTGGCCAGCCTTACGCGCTTCTTCGATGCCGCGCGGACTCAAATCGACATCGCGCCAGCCCGTGAAAAGGTTCAGCTTGTTCCATTCGCTCTCGCCGTGCCGAACAAGGACCAGCATCGTTTTTCACCTTTTCGTCTGGATCGCAGCAGCTGGCGAGGCTGTCGAAGGTTAAAGACCGAGCACATCGCGCATGGAATAGATGCCCGGCGGCTTGCCGCGCGCCCATAGCGCCGCCTTCACCGCGCCGCGCGCGAAAATCTGCCGGTCGGTGGCGCGGTGCGTGAGTTCCACCCGTTCGCCCTGACCCGCGAAGACAACGCTATGCTCGCCAACGACGTCACCGCCGCGCAAGGTCGCAAAGCCGATATCGCCCGGATGACGCGGCCCGGTGTGACCCTCGCGCGCTTTGACAGCGTGATTGTCGAGCGCGACCTGCCGGCCTGCAGCTGCAGCCTCTCCGAGCATCAGCGCGGTGCCGGAGGGGGCGTCGACCTTGTGCCGGTGATGCATTTCGACGATCTCGATATCGTAATCCTGGTCGAGCGCGGCGGCGACCTTTTCGGTGAGGGCCGTGAGCAAGTTTACTCCCAGGCTCATGTTTCCCGCCTTGACCACGGTCGCGTGGCGGGCCGCATTGGCGATGCGCTGCTCGTCTTCGTCCGAGAGCCCAGTCGTACCGATGACGTGAACGATCCGCCCTTGCGCGGCAAGGCCAGCATAATCGACCGTCGCCTGCGGGATGGTGAAATCGAGGATGCCGTCGCAGCGTGTGAACAGCTCCAGGGGATCGGCAGTGACATGCACGCCGAGCGGCCCCACACCCGCGAGGTCTCCCAAATCGGCGCCGATGGAGTCGGACTGCACCGATTCAGTGCCGCCGGCGAGCGTGCATTGCCGTGAGTCATGGACGGCGCGGATCAGAGCGCGTCCCATCCGCCCCGAAGCACCCATGACCGCCAATCGCATGTCGCTCATCCCGTGCCTCTTAACGCCGCGGCTTAGGCGGTCAGCCCGGATTTCGCCGCTTCGATAGCGCGCGTGACCATCTCCCGCGCCTCCGCGTCGTCGCCCCAGCGGATCACCTCGACCCACTTGCCTTCCTCAAGGTCTTTGTAGCGCTCGAAGAAATGCGCGATCTGGCGGACGCGCATCGTCGGCAGATCCCGGTAGCTGTCAATGTCGTTATACATCGCCGACACGCGCCCCGACGGCACGGCGATGATTTTTTCGTCTTCGCCGGCTTCGTCGCGCATATGCAGCACGCCGATGGGGCGGCAATTCATGACCGCACCGGGAATGAGGGGACGCTGGTTGGCGATTAAGACATCAACCGGGTCGCCGTCGTCGGAGAGCGTATGCGGGACGAAGCCGTAATTGCCGGGATAGCGCATGGAGGTGTAAAGCACGCGATCGACGAACAGGGTGCCCGATGCCTTGTCCATCTCGTACTTCACCGGCTCACCGCCCGTCGGAACCTCAACGATGACGTTGATGTCATGCGGCGGATGATCGCCGATGGAAATGGCATCGATACGCATGAACAGCACCTCTCTGGTGGTTGCAGGACGCTGAGATGCTGTGTTGCAACTTCGGCGCGCGCCGTCAAGCTCTGGCGTGACCAGCACGCATACGAAAAGCGCCGGCCAGAGACGAGCCCCTGACCGGCGCGATAGCATTGATAGCTTGTGGAGCTTCTCCGTCTGCAAGCAGAAATTTAGTAAGCGTAGTCGCGGCCAAGCGCCTTGGCGCGTTCGCGCGCGCTCGGATTGACCGACGGACGGAACGGCACCTCCACGACCTCGGCCTCCACCGGCTCCCCTGAGCGGATCGTATAGGCTTCCGGCACCTCGACCATGAGCTTCGTGCCAATCTGCGAATGAGTGTGGGGCACCCAGCACAGCGCAATGTTGGTCTGCAGCTCTGGCGACCACCACGGGGACGTGACGTAGCCAATACGCCCGCCTTCCGGCTCGGAGATCAGCCAGAAATCATTGGCATAGTCCGTGATCGGCTGGCCGCCAAGCTTGATGCCGACCATGCGCATCTTGAACGGGAACCCACCTTCGTCGATGATCTGGCGCTGGCGCTCCAACTCTTGCTTTCCAATGTAATCGGCCTGCTTCTTGCGCGGCACCTGGTAGGACAGGTTGACCTGGAACGGTGAGGTTTCCGAGTCCAGGTCTTGGCCCCAGGACAGGATGCCGGCGGCGACGCGGCGGTGGTGGGCCGGGGCAATGACGCGCAGGCCATAGCTTGCGCCCGCGCCCCGGACGGCATACCAGACTTCCTCGGCATGGAGCGTGGAGTCGACAGTGTAGATCTCATAGCCTTTCTCGCCGGTGAAGCCGGTCTGGCTCAGCAGCACGTCCACATTCCCGACCTTTGCCCACATCAGTCCATAGTAAGGCATCTCGCGGACGCCCTCGCCGAACAGTTCGGCCATCAGGTCCTCGGATAGAGGGCCTTGGATCTGGAGCGGGGAAACATCGATTTCGGCAATGTCGACATTAAATTTTTTGCCGACATTCACACCCTGAAGCCACAGCATCAGGTCGCTGTCCGAGATCGAGAACCAGAACTCGTCTTCGGCGATACGCAGCAGCACGGGATCGTTCAGGATGCCGCCCTTCTCGTTGCAAAGGATGGCGTATTTGCCGTGCATTGGCTTGATCTTGGTGGCGTCGCGGGTGATGACATAGTTTACGAAGTCCTCGGCGTCTGGACCTTTCACACGGATTTGCCGTTCCACGGCGACGTTCCACATGGTCACACGGTTGACCAGCGCGTCATATTCGGCCATAGCGCCGCCGTCTTCCGGCCGGACGTAGCCGCGCGGGTGGTACATACGGTTGTAGACGGTCGCGCGCCAGCAGCCGGCCTCGACCGCAAGATGCCAGAACGGTGACTTCCGAACCCGCGTCGAAATCAGCATCTGCACCGGCGTCGGGCCGGACTGACGCAGGTTTATCGGGACATAGCGGTCCGACTGGTCAACATCCGGAACGTTTGGATGGGACCGGTTTGGCTGTGTATCGCTTTCCGTCATTTCTCAATTTCTCCAGAACGGCGTTTTCCTGATGAGCTGGCTCCCAGTTCACGAGGCATATGGTCACATTTCGCGCTCGCATATCATCCCCAAAACGACTCCTGCACAGCTTGAAATCGGCGTTACCGCGCAGCGGGGTGAAGCTATTGTGTTCCCGGCGTGATCAGCCAAGCGCACGTCGCAGCACGCCGCGCATTTCAGACCATGCTGCTCCATGCTCAAACCTACAAATCCGACGAATCTTGAAGGCAGCGGCAATGATGAATGGCACCGAGGCACCAGACTGGATCGAACATCTCAGCGGCGGTTTGCGGCCGGATGCGTTGGCGGAGCGAATCTACGCCGGGCGCATCCTGTTTTTTGCCGGTATGGCGCCGGTCGAGGCGCTCGTGACCGAAACACGTACGATTTTGGATGACGTCTTCGCGGGTGAATTCCCGCCGACCGCGTTTCAGACGCTTGGCCGCGACGCCTTCCGCAAGACCATGCGCAAGGCGCAGAAGCGCTTCGCGCAGTCGCCAGAAATCTCAAGGCACTGGACAGAGGCGCTGATCGAGGCGGGCGCCGACCCGCGCGCAACCTATCGCGACCGGTTGGTGCTGCGCTCGGCGCCGCCGAACGAGACCGCGAACGGTCCGGGGTATGGTCTGCTGCCTGCGCACCGCGACAGCTGGGGCGCTGGACTGGACTGCCAGATCAACTGGTGGTTGCCGATCTACGACCTCACAGCGAACCGGACGATGGCCATTTTTCCGCGCGCCTGGGACCGGAAGGTGGTCAATGACAGCGCCGGGTGGGACGCCGCTCGGGCGCGCTCGGAGGCTGGCTATCCGGAGTTGCCCACGGCGCGTGAACCGCTTGATTGGGACGAGGCGCTACCGCTGGTGGTGCCTGTAGGAACGCTAGCGGCGTTCTCCGCGACGCATCTGCACGCGACGGTTCCCAACACCACCGGTGAGGCGCGCATCTCCAGCGAGACGCGCACGGTGGATCGCCGGGACCTGCTGGCGGGGCGCGGTGCGCCTAATGTGGATCGCGGCCCTGTCGAGGCGGGAACGGCTTGGTTTCACCGGCTCGGCGACGGTGCATCGCTGCGCGACGACTTCGAAGCCGCATGATCCCGGTGGTGCGATCATCGCCCGCAGGGTCGCAAACGGCCAAACCGATGTCGCTCCCCGCGCGTCGGTTTGACGAGCGCGCGCGCATGCTTCACGGTCAGTATTTGTGAAACAAAATCCGCACTGCGGCAGGGCCTGTGGCGTGCGGACGTAAGTCGTTATCATTTCAGCAAACAGGGCAGGCGGCGATGAAGAATCAAGCGCGCGTTGTGGTCGTTGGCGGCGGCGTCGTCGGCGTCGGGACACTCTATCATCTGGTCAAAAAGGGCTGGTCCGATGTCGTTTTGATTGAGCGCAAGGAGCTGACATCCGGTTCGACCTGGCACGCCGCCGGCCTCTTGCCGCTGTGGAACATGAGCTACAGCGTCGGGCAGATCCACAAGTACTCGGTCGAGCTGTACAATAAGCTCGAAGAAGAAACCGGCCAGCATGTTGGGTTCTCCGTCGTATCGAACATCCGCCTGGCGCAAACGCAGGATCGGATGGACGAATACAAGTATTACGCAGGCGTCGCCGAGACGATTGGCGTGAATGTCCGCTGGCTGACGCCCGAACAGGTCAAGGAAATCTGGCCGCTGTGTAATACGGACGGGCTGTATGGCGCGATCCAGCACCCCGACGACGGTTACATCCAGCCCGCCGACCTGACCCAGGCTTTCGCCCGGGGCGCACGCGCCGGCGGCGCGGAAATCTATCGCCAGACCAAGGTGCTCGGCTTTACGCAGCAGCCCGACGACAGCTGGATCGTCCACACCGACAAGGGCGATATCGCTTGCGAGCATGTCGTGTCGGCGACCGGCAACTTCGCCCGGCAGACCGGCAAGATGATCGGCCTCGACCTGCCGGTGGTCCCGGTCGAGCACCAATACATCGTCACCGAGCCGCATCCGGACATTCAGGCGCGCAAGGCGCAAGGGTTGCCGGAGATGGGCGTGCTGCGCGATTCCGACAGCTCCTGGTACATGCGCGAGGAGGCCGGCGGCCTGCTGCTCGGCCCGTATGAGAAAGGCGCGCCTGCGTGTTATGTCGACGGTCCGGATGACGAAGCCGAATACGAGTTGTTCCAGGAAGACCTGGAGCGGCTGGAGCCGCATATCGAGACCGCAATTGAACGCGTGCCTGCCTTCGGCGAGGTGGGCATCAAACAAACCTACAACGGGGCGATCGCCTACACGCCCGACGGCTCGCCGATTATCGGCCCGGCCTGGGACCGGCGCAATTTCTGGCTGAATGAGGGGCACAGCTTTGGCGTCACCGCCGCGGGCGGCGCGGGCTGGCAGCTCGCCGAGTGGATCGTCGAGGGCGAACCGTCCATCGACATGATGGGTGTCGATCCGCGCCGTTTCGGCCCCTATGCCTCGCGCGGCTACCTGAAGGAGAAGAACGAGGAAGCCTACGCCAACGTCTTCACGGTCCATTACCCGGACGAGGAGCGCGTCGCCGCGCGCCCGCTAAAGACCTCGCCTTGCTACAGCCGCATGGCGGAGCGCGGGGCAGTGTTCGGCTCGGTCTATGGTTGGGAGCGGCCAAACTGGTTCGCGCCGAAGAACTACGGCATCAAGGTCGAGGAACTGAACCGGCCTGACGTGCTGTGCAATGAGAACTATCCGACCCCTGACGCGGAAGGGAAGGTCCGCGAGCTTTGGAGCTTCCGCCGCTCCAACTATTTCGAGCATGTTGGCAACGAGTGCCGCCACGTCCATGAGAACGTCGGCGTCCTCGACATGTCGGCTTTCGCCAAGATGAAGGTGACCGGGCCGGGCGCGGAAGCCTGGCTGGAATCTCTGGTGGCCAACCGCATTCCGAAAAAGATCGGCCGCGTGGGCCTGTGCCATGTGTTGTCGCAGGGCGGCGGTGTGCGCAGCGAGTTCACGATCTACAAGACCGGCCCGCAGAGCTATTACCTGGTCTCCGCAGGTGCGTTCGAGCGGCACGACCACGATTACCTGAAGAAGCTCGCCCCGCGCGACGGGAGCGTGCAACTCCAGCCGATCACGACGCAGTATGGCGTTTTGGTGCTGACGGGGCCGAAGGCGCGCGATGTGCTCAGCCAGTTGACCGACTTCGACCTCGGCAACGCAGCGTTCCCGTGGCTCACCGGCAAGCAGATCAATATCGGCCACGCCATGGCGCATGCGCTGCGGGTTAATTTCATTGGCGAACTGGGGTGGGAGCTGCATCACCCGATGGAGATGCAGAACACCATCTATGACCTGCTGTTCGAGGCTGGCGCGCCGTACGATATCAAGCCCTACGGGATCCGGGCGATGGATTCCATGCGTATCGAAAAATCCTACCGTCTGATCCCCCGTGAGCTGTCGATCGAGTATGCAGCGCTGGAGTCGGGTCTGGACCGTTTCGTGCGCCTCAATAAGCCGAACTTCATCGGGCGGGACGCGCTCATCGAATGGCAGCAGCGCGGCTTCAAGAACCGTCTTGTGACCATGGAGGTGGGCGAAATCACGCACTCGGATCCGCGTGGCAACGAACCCATTTACCGGGGTGGAAGGATGGTCGGCCGGTGTACCAGCGGCGGTTACGGCTGGCGGCTTGGGCACTCGATCGCAATGGGTATGGTGCCGCCGGAGTGGTCCGCCGAGGGTGAGCAGTTCGAGGTGGAAATTCTCGGTGAGCGCTACCCCGCGCGGGTGATCCCCGAAAGTCCGTTCGATCCGGATAACGAACGCTTGAGGGCTTGAGCTGACGTCATGTCGCAAATCGCCACGCCGGCGGCGCGGCTGGGCCGGTTGGTCACCTCATGACGCTTTAGGCTGATTCGTGTAATGCGCCAGCGTGTTAGCGCGGACTGACGTTCATTCTTCGTCGTTCCGCGAGGCCGATGTGAGGGAATAGGACAGAACGTTTAAGGCGGGTGTGGCGATGAACGTTTATGACGAAATGGAAGCAGCCGCAGAGCAGGCTGGCGGGGAGCCCGACGAAATGCCCGTCGGTTTTCATCCGGCGCTGATAAGCGAAATGACCGTGGATGAGCGTGCGGGATGCCTGGCGCGCAACGCCTCGGTCGAGATTATCCCAAGCACGGCGCACAAGATCGACGATTTTCGCGAGTTGATGCCGCTCGGTGCGCGGGTGTTCGTACCGTATCTGCCGCGGGCGGAATTCGCCGATTGCATCCCGCTGGCCGCACGGCTGCGCAATGAGGGTATGGAGCCGGTGCCGCACATCGCAGCACGGCGGCTGCGCTCACGCGCAGAGTTGACCGACACGCTGGCAGCCCTTCGCGAGCAGGTTAATTTGCGCCAGGTCCTGGTCATTGCCGGGGATCCGGAGGAGCCTTGCGGCCCGTTCGAGAACAGCATGGCGGTGCTGGAAACCGGCGTTCTTGAGCAATACGGTATCGAAACGATTTTCGTCGGCGGCCAGCCCGAGGGCATTCCTGGCGTCTCCGGCGAAGCGGTCAGCGACGCGCTGGATTGGAAATACGCCTACGCCAAGCAAAGCCCGGCCGAGTTCCGCCTGGTGACGCAGTTCGTGCTCGACCCGGACAACCTGATGGAATGGCGGCGCAACATTGCCGAGCGCGGCATCAACCTGCCGCTGCATGTCGGCGTCGCCGGACCGACCAGCCTGAAAACCCTGATGAAGTTCGCTGGCTTGACCGGCGCGAAAGCATCGTTCCGCGCCATGCGCAAATACGGTGTGAAGCTGACACGCCTGAGCGACACTGCGGTGCCGGACGACCTGATCCACCAGCTCGCCGACGAAACCGATGGTGCGACGGTCCATGGAATCCATGTCTACACGTTCGGCGGTTTCACACGCGCCGTGGAGTGGTTGAACACCTGGCGTGCAGGCGCGCCGCAGGATTGCCGCAAGGCGGGCTACGCCACGGCCTGAATCAACGCCCCTCTCGCACCTGACGCGCCGGGTGGGTCGCCCCCGCCCGGCGTTGTTTTTTCGCACAGCTTGGCCGGTCCTTGGAATCCTCGGTGCTCGCCTGTACACATGAGGCAGGGAAAGAGGTGAGACATGAAGACCGAAGAGCCGCGAACAATTTACCTGAAGGACTACCGTCCGACGTCGTACCTGATTGAAAAGGTCGATCTGGACGTGGCCCTCGCGCCGGCAAACACGCGTGTTCGCGCGCGCCTGAAGGTCAAACCCAACCCGGATGCGGAGCCGCCTCATGGCCCGTTGACGCTCAATGGCGAGAAGCTGGAACTGCAGAGCGTGAAGGTCGGCGGTGATCCGATCAACGACTATCAGGTCGACGAGTCTTCGCTAACGATTCCATCCCCGCCGGATGGCCCGTTTGAGGTAGAGATCGAGACCACGTGCAACCCGCAAGGCAATCAGGCCCTGGAGGGGCTTTATCGCTCGAACGGCATGTATTGCACGCAGTGTGAGCCGGAAGGCTTCCGCCGCATCACCTATTTTCTCGACCGTCCCGACGTGCTGGCCCGCTATCGTGTGCGCATCGAGGCGGACAAAGCGGAAACGCCCGTGTTGCTCGCCAACGGCAACCTGGTGGAGGAAGGCGATCTCGACAGCGGCCGGCATTTCGCCGTGTGGGAAGATCCGTTTCCGAAGCCGTCCTACCTGTTCGCGCTGGTGGGCGGCAAGCTGGCCTGTGTGCAGGACACCTTCATCACGAAGACCGGCCGGGCTGTGGATCTACGGATCTATGTCGAGCCGGGCAAGGAAGCCCGCTGCGGCTGGGCGGTGGAAAGCCTCAAGACGGCGATGCGCTGGGACGAGGAGCGCTTCGGGCTGGAATACGATCTCGACGTCTACATGATCGTCGCCGTCAGCGACTTTAATATGGGCGCGATGGAGAACAAGGGCCTCAACGTCTTCAACGACAAGCTGATCCTGGCGCGGCCCGACATCGCCACCGATGCCGATTATGAGGCGATCGAGGCGGTCATCGCCCACGAATACTTCCACAACTGGACCGGCAACCGCGTCACCTGCCGCGACTGGTTCCAGCTTTGCCTCAAAGAAGGGCTGACGGTGTTCCGAGATCAGGAGTTCACCGCCGACCAGCGATCGCGGCCCGTCAAGCGTATCGAGGATGTGCGGCTGTTGCGCGCGCGCCAGTTCTCCGAAGATGCCGGCCCGCTGGCGCATCCGGTCCGCCCGTCATCGTTTGTCGAGATCAACAACTTCTACACGCTGACCGTTTACGAAAAGGGCGGCGAGTTGTGCCGGATGCTGCACACCATGCTCGGCGAGGAGGGCTTCCAGGCGGGCATGAAGCTCTATTTCGAGCGCCATGACGGGCAGGCGGTAACGGTGGAGGATTTCGTCGCGGCGATGGCCGATGCAACCGGCACTGACCTCGACCAGTTCATGCGCTGGTACAACCAGGCAGGCACACCCGAGCTGATCTGCCGCTTTCAGCATGACGCGGGAGAGAAGACTGCGAAGCTTCATGTCACCCAGGTTCACGCGCCCTCGCCGGGCCAGCCAGACAAACAGCCGGTGCCAATTCCGCTGCGCATTGGGTTGGTCGGCCCGGACGGGGAAGACATGCCGCTACGCTTGAAAGACGGCACTGAAGTGCCGGGCGGCCTGCTAATGGTGACGGAGCGTGAGCAGGAATTCGAATTCGCCGAGCTCGCGCACCGCCCGATCCCCTCGCTGCTGCGCGGTTTCTCCGCGCCGGTGAAGCTATCCAGCCCGCTGGACGATGCCGATCTCGACTTTCTGATGCGCCACGACGCAGACCTGTTTAATCGCTGGCAGGCGGCGCAGACCCAGGCGATGAAGCGGCTCGTGACAATGGCGCGCGGCGACACCGAGCATGTCCTGGATGTACGTGAATATGCGCTGGCTGTCGGCCCTACCCTGACTGATCATGCGCTGGAGCCAGCCTATCGCGCGGCCTTCGCGGTCCCGCCGAGCGAGCTGGACATCGCGCAAGAGATCGGCAACGACGTGGACCCCAGCGCGGTGCACGTGGCCAGGCGCAAGTTGCGCGAAACGCTGGGCCATACGCTGCAAGGCGATCTGCGGCGGCTTTATGCGGATTACGCGTTGTCAGGCGACTATCAGCCGGACCCGGATAGCGTCGGAAGACGCAGCCTGCGCAACACCGCGCTGGCGTTGTTGGCGGCGGAAGAGACCGAAGAGGGCGTCGAACGCGCGCAGGCGCATTTCGCCGGCGCGGATAACATGACCGACAGCATGGCGGCGCTGCGCATCCTTGCGAATCTCGACCGGCCCGAGCGCGATCAGGCCTTGGAGAGCTTCTATGACCGTTGGCAGGACGAGCAACTGGTTCTCGACAAGTGGTTCGCCATTCAGGCGCAGTCGACCGCGAGCGACACGCTCGACCGGGTTGAGCGCCTGCGCGGGCATCCAGCCTTTTCGCTCAAGAATCCGAACCGGGTCCGCGCGTTGATCGGCGCGCTGGCGCACGGCAACCCGCTGCATTTCCATGCGCCGGACGGGCGCGGCTATGAGTTCGTCGGCGAGTCGATCCTGGAGATCGACAGCTTCAACCCGATGATCGCAGCTCGGCTTGCAAGCGCTTTTTCGAGCTGGCGCTTGTTGGAGCCCGGCAGGCAACAGCGCGCCAAAGCAATGCTTGAGCGGATCGCTGGCAAGGAAGGCTTGTCGCGCGACACGAGCGAAGTGGTCGGCAAGATGCTGGGCTAGGCTCAGTCGATCCTGCGCGTGAGCGTAAACGCCCCACGGATCTCGCCCGGTTCGAAGCCCACCGCCTCGTCGTTAGGATAGAATTCAAAGATTGTGGCGCGCAGGTCCGGATCGACATTGGTACCGTGGCAGATCGCACAGGGTTTTTCCGCCAGTGGGATCGCCTTCATGTAGCGGAGTCTCGTGTCGCCCGCGCGCTTCACCACTTTCGTGACGGAGAGTTTCTTCGGGTCCGCCCCTGCCTCGCGCTGCGCGACGAACGCTTCGAGGACCTCGCGCTCCCACGCGTCCGGCGCATTGTCCTGGTTGCGCAGCTTGAGCGCTGTGCGCCCGACCTCCCAGCCATGCTTCGCCGCCACGCTGCGCGTGACCGCGGGCGCGGCCTCCTGACAGACGCCGATTGCGCCGCCCGGCCCTTCGCGCTTCAACGCGCGCTGCAGCTCGCCCTTTAGGGTCGCCATGAAATCCTTGATGATCGCGTTCGCCTCGGCGACGTAGGCTTCGGTCTGCACCTCGCCGCGCTGGGCCGCGACAACGGGGCTGGCGAAGACGCTCATACCCAGAATAACCACGAACAACTTCATCTCAATCTCGCCTGCGAAACGCCAGCGTGCGCTCGTCGCCGCTCAGCTCGCGATCTTAACGACATTGCCTTGATCCGCAAACGTTTCGGCAGGCTCCGTTTTCGTCTGGATATGCTGTGCCGCTGACCAGTAGGCTCTGAGCATGTCTTTAAGGGCGCTGGGGGGCAGGGCGTAGAGCCGCTGGCCGTGCTGAAAGGCGGCGGTCCTCAGCACCGCTTGCTGCGCGCGCGCCTCTTGGATCAGCGCCTTGACTTCGCCGCGCGGGCCGAGAATGGCCCGGTTCCGCCTGATGAACGTGATCAGCACGGCCAGGTCATGGTCCTTGCCGATCAGTTCGGACAAGTCGCTTGCCAGTGCGATACGCGGCGCGATGACCTCCGGCCAAGCGTTCCGCACAAGCTGGAGATGGCGCCAGTGGCGCTGCACATGCTTGCGCCAGTCATGGAATGTCACGTCGTCTGCGCCGATGCGATAGGCGTGCTTCATGGCCTTACGGCCATTAGCATAGATGTCGCGCACACCTTCAGTCAGTGGCGATACGTCTTTGGCTTTGAAAGGGATGTTTCCGAAGGCTGCCCGCGCTTCGGCCAGCACGCGCTGAGCCTGGCTAATGGCTGCATCACTGTCGCTCGTCACGACCTGTAGCCGTTTCGCGTCCAGCCACACCCGCAGCGCCGACGGCGTCTCACCGGCTGCGTCTAGGTCGCGCCGGTCGGCAAGCGTGTCCAACGTTTGGCGCATCACGTGGATATCGCGCGGGGCCGCTAGCGCGCGGCCAAGGTCGCGGAACCGGCGGTTCTCTCGCTTATAGACTTTCGCCGGAAGCGCAGGTCGGCTCATGTCCAGCAGCGCCCGCACCCGCTTGAAGCACTTGCGCGCCTCATGGATGCCGGTGTCGCGATCCTGTTCTGAGAGCGCCTTGGCGGCGCGATCGATCTGGGCGATGCCAATGCGGCGGATGCCGACAGCCACGGGTTCATCAAGTTTCAGCCGGTAGCGCATTCTCAGTTTATTCCTTTCGAATTGGGCGCGCATGTTTGTCGCAAAACTGTCATGTTAGCAGCATTACCGGGTTTGTCGATCTCGCCCGCGCGATACGGGCCTTGCCGCAGGGCCGGCGATCCGGTATCCCCGCGCGCAACCACACAAAGACGAGGACTTACGCGCCATGAGCGACGCCCCCATCCGCAAGGTCGTGCTGGCCTATTCGGGCGGCCTTGATACCTCGATTATTCTGAAATGGTTACAAACAACTTACGGTTGTGAGGTCGTGACCTTTACCGCCGATCTGGGCCAGGGCGAGGAGCTGGAGCCGGCCCGGCGCAAGGCGGAGATGCTGGGCATCAACGAGATTTACGTCGAGGACCTGCGCGAGGAATTCGTGCGCGATTACGTGTTCCCGATGATGCGCGCGAACGCGGTTTACGAGGGCGTCTACCTGCTCGGCACCTCGATCGCCCGCCCGTTGATCGCCAAGCGCCAGATCGAGATCGCCCGCGAGACCGGCGCGGACGCGGTGTGTCACGGCGCGACCGGCAAGGGCAACGACC